>NZ_JBEPSF010000024.1:0-82720 GCF_040548725.1 Stenotrophomonas sp. 2619
CCGAACTCGGAAGTGAAACGCAGCTGCGCCGATGGTAGTGTGGCTCAAGCCATGCGAGAGTAGGTCATCGCCAGGGTTTATACCCAAAAACCCCGCTGCTCACGCAGCGGGGTTTTTTCTTTGTGCGTTTCGCACGCCCGGTAGAGCCGACCGTTGGTCGGCTGCACGTCGTGATGGCGTTGTGGCGTACGTGGAATGCCCCTGCCGACCAACGGTCGGCTCTACCCCCGAGGGTGTCACAGGGAAGCCGACCAACGGTCGGCTCTACCCCCGAGGGTGTCACAGGGAAGCCGACCAACGGTCGGCTCTACCCCGGAGGTGTCGCAGGGAAGCCGACCAACGGTCGGCTCTACCCCGAAGGTGTCACAGGGAAGCCGACCAACGGTCGGCTCTACCCCGAGCGTGTGACAGGGAAGCCGACCAACGGTCGGCTCTACCCCCGAAGGTGTCACAGGGAAGCCGACCAACGGTCGGCTCTACCCCCAGGGTCACACGCAAACAAAAACGGCGCCCTCACGGGCGCCGTTTTGTTGTGTCAGCTGCTGCCCGCGCCACGCGCGGGCCAGCCGGGACGCTCGCCTCAGGCTACGGCGGCGATTGCACGCCGCGCCGGCGCTGCCGTCTGTGTGGCCTGTCCATGCCGGAATACCGCAACCGCTTCGCTCAGCTCTGCCGCCTGCTCTTCCAGCAGGCGAGCCGCAGCGCTGGCCTCTTCGACCAGGGCAGCATTCTGCTGGGTGGCATCGTCCATCTGAACCACCGTCTGGTTGACCTGGTCGATGCCGCTGGCCTGCTCCTGCGATGCGGAGGAGATCTCGGCCATGATGCCGCTGACCGCCGCGACGCTGCCGACGATCTCGGCCATGGTCCTGCCGGCATCCTGCGCCAGGTGCGCGCCGTCGGCGACCTGCTCCACCGATGCATCGATCAGGCCCTTGATCTCCTTGGCCGCCTCGGCGGAGCGTTGCGCCAGCGTGCGCACTTCGCTGGCCACCACTGCGAACCCGCGGCCCTGCTCACCGGCACGTGCTGCTTCCACTGCCGCGTTCAAGGCCAGGATATTGGTCTGGAACGCGATCCCGTCGATGACGCGGGTGATGTCGCCGATCCGCCGCGACGCGGTCTGGATGGCCTCCATGGTGGTGACTACCTGGCCGACCACCGCGCTGCCGCGGCCGGCCACGTCCTGCGCGCCCTGGGCCAGCGTGCTGGCCTGGCGCGCGTGCTCGGCGTTCTGGCGCACGGTGGAGGTCAGCTCTTCCATCGAGGCGGCGGTCTCTTCCAGGTGCGCGGCCTGGCGCTCGGTGCGCTCGGACAGGTCACTATTGCCGCTGGCGATCTCGCCGGCGGCCTGCGCGATGGCGCCGGTGCACTGCTGGATACGCTGCACCATGGCGGTGAGCTGTTCGGCGGTGGCATTGGCATCGCGCTGCATGGCAGCGAACGCGCCCTCGAACTGGCCGTGCATGCGCTGGTCCAGGTCACCGCGGGCCAATGCAGCCAGCACGCGGCGCACTTCGCCCACGGTGCCCCCCACGCTCTGCAGCAGCTGGTTGATGCCGCCGGTGAGGCCGTCGAGGAAGCTGGCCGTGCCCTCGGCCGACGGCAGGCGGCGGTCCAGGTCGCCCTTGGCGGCCGCGGCGACGATGTCGGCCACGGCAGTTTCCAGCTGCAGTTCCGCCGTGCGGTCATGCCATTCCACGGCAAAGCCGAGGCGTTGGCCATGGTCATCGAACACAGGCGTCACCACCTGGGCGAAATGCACCGGGCCGATCCGCACGCGGCCGTGGTGCACCTGCTGCAGCGTATTGAGGATGGCGCGGATGCGATCGGGGTTCACGTGGAAGCGGTGGATGCTGCTGCCCACCAGCGTGTCGACGTCGAAGTCGGGGAACGCCTCACGCAGGCTGGCCTGCTGGTTGCGCAACAGCGTCACCACCGACCGGTTCACGTAGCGGATCACGTGGTCGTTATCGGCGAGCATCATCGCGGTACGTGAGACATCCAGTGCGCGGTGGATCTGCGCGTCCTCGGCATGCACGGCGGCGGCGCGCTGCTGCTGGTCGGCCAGTGCACGCGCGGCGGCGTCGGCCTGCTGCAGGTCGCGCTGCCAGCGCTCGGCCTGCCGGCGGGTACGCAGCGCCAGCACGGCCAGCAGCACCGTGGCCACCAGGATGGTCAGCGCCACCCCCCACTGCCGCTGCCACAGCGCGGTACCGCAGCCAGCGGCCAGCAGCAGCGCGGCGGCGACCGCGACGGTGCCATCCAGGCGCTGCAACAGGGTGGGCGGACGGGCCGCGCGGGCACGGTCGGGTGGGCGCGGTGCAACAAGCGGAAGGGCAGACATGGCGACTCCGGGATTCAGAAACAGGGACGGCCGGTCGCGCGCGGACGCGGACAGGCCAAGGGCGCGCCGATCACCGTCGATGCGGTG
The DNA here is from genome assembly GCF_040548725.1 of Stenotrophomonas sp. 2619. NCBI lineage: Bacteria > Pseudomonadati > Pseudomonadota > Gammaproteobacteria > Lysobacterales > Lysobacteraceae > Stenotrophomonas > Stenotrophomonas sp. 2619. Next base: position 2,435 of record NZ_JBEPSF010000024.1, read on the forward strand.
GGCGCTGCGGGGAAGACGAGGAGGGAAGAAGCGCGCAGGCCGCGTGCCATCGATACCGACGCGTCGACGGTGCGGAACACCGCCGGCATGGCCCGGTCCTGTGGGCGATGGCACGGCCAACACGGCATTGCGACGACCTTCCCTGAAGCCTTGGAGTGATGCGCGGCTTCGCGACGGCGGAGCAAGCGGCGACACAGGCCGAACGTGCCGGTCTGCCTTACGGGTATCGGCCGGGCAGCGGGGAAGTTGAGTGCGTCAGGATGCCGCAGGGCAGTCCGCAGGGGCCGGCCGCGGTACGGCGCGGGACAGGCGACCGATGGCCGCCGTCAGCCGGCGAGGAAGGCGTTGATGACTTCGGCCACCACCTGCGGATGTTCCATGTGCAGGTGGTGGGTGCCGGGGAACACGGACAGCCGGCCATCGCGCAGCAGGCCGATGCGCTCGCTGCGCAGGGGTTCGGGGTAATACGACTGCGCGGGCGTGGCGTAGATCACCTGGGTGGGGCACGCGATCGCCGCCAGCAGGTTGTCGATCTGCGCTTCGCTCAGGCGCAACGCGGTGGGCAGCATCAGGCGCGGGTCGCTGCACCAGCTGTAGCCGCCCTCGACCGGCTTGACCCCGCGTTCGACCAGCAAGCGGGCGCAGGGCTCGCTGAGCTGGTTGGCCATCATCCGTGCGCGGATCGGCGCGGCCAGGTCGGCAAACACCCGCAGGTTCCTGCCCGGCAGCGCACGGGCGGCGCGCACGTGGTCGCGCAGCCGCTGCGCGGTTTCATCCTCGGGACCGCGCAGGCCGCCGAGCGCTTCGATCGCCACCAGGCGCTCGACCCGCTCCGGCGCGGCCGCGGCGGTGAGGCTGGCGATGCCGGCGCCCATCGAATGGCCGAGCAGGGTGAAGCGGTCCCAGCCCAGTGCATCGGCGACATCCAGCACGTGGCAGATCGCGCCGGGCGTGTTGTATTGGGTGCCCGGCGGCAGGTGGGCGCTGTGGCCGTGGCCGGGCAGGTCCAGGGCGACCAGGTCCAGCGCCGGCAGCTGCGCTGCCAGCGGTACGAAGCTGGCCGCGTTGTCGAGCCAGCCGTGCAGGGCCAGCACCCGCGTGCCCTGGCGCTGTGGCGCACGCAGTCCCGCGGCGTGCACGCCCTGCACCTCCAGCGTGAAGGGCTGCAGGGTCATGCGAGCGCGGCGATGCTCAGCCGCGACAACGCCAGGGCGTGTTCGGGCGCCGCATTGAGGCAGGGGATGTAGCGCATCTGCGCGCCGCGCGCGGCTAGGGTTTCGGTGAAGCCCAGCGCCACTTCCTCCAGCGTTTCCAGGCAGTCGGTGGCGAACCCGGGGCAGACCACGTCGATGCGGCGCACGCCACTCTCGGCCATGGCCCACAGGGTGGGTTCGGCATAGGGCTGCAGCCACTTCTCGCGGCCGAAGCGCGACTGGTAGGTCAGCTGCCAGGCATCGTCGGGCAGGCCCAGTGCGTCGGCGATGGCGCGCGCGCTCGCTTCGCAGCGCTGCGGGTAGGGATCGCCCGCGTCGGCCAGGCGCTGCGGGATGCCGTGGAAGGAAAACACCAGCTTTTCGCCGCGACCGTGCTGCTGCCACGCCTGCTGGATGCTGCCGGCCACGGCCGCGACCCAGTCCGGGTCCACCGCGTAATCGCGCACCAGGGTGACGGTGACGGCAGGGTGGCGCGGCTGCCACGCGCGCACCTGGTCTTCAATGGAGGCGGTGGTGGTGGTGGAATACTGCGGATACAGCGGCAGCACCACGATCCGGCGCATGCCTTCGGCGGCCAGCCGGTCCAGCTCGGCGGTCAGGGCCGGGGCGCCGTAGCGCATCGCATGGCGTACCCGCAGGGTGGGCATCAACGCCTGCATGGCCTGCGCCAGCTGGCGCGTGTAGACCATCAGCGGGGAGCCGTCGGGCAGCCACACCTGGGCGTACTTGGCCGCCGAGCGACCGCTGCGCAGGGGCAGGATAAGCCCGTACAGCAAGGGTTTCCACAGTATCGGCGGGATCGCGACCACGCGCGGATCGCTGAGGAATTCAGCCAGGTAGCGACGCACCGCCGGGGCGGTTGGCGTCTCGGGCGTGCCTAGATTGACCGCCAGCACGGCGGTGTCGGGTGCGTCGAGCATGGGCCCATTCTCGCAGGTCTGCGCGATTGGCGGGATGGATTCCACCCATCGTTGTCATGCGTTCGGCATATCGATAGGCGGCATCACTCATTGCGGATTCATCGCCGGGCTTCTAACGTCGGGAAGCGTATCGACCAATGGTCCTACCTACCGCTATCTTGTGTGATCGACTTCTGGAGCCACCCATGCGCCGCCTCAGCCTTGTTCTGCTGATCTCCGCCAGCCTGCTGCTGTCCACCCAGGCAATGGCCGGACCACAGGAAGACCAGCGCGCCCGCAATGCGGTGCGTGTGCTCAATGAAATCCAGAACATCCCCGAACAGGGCATCCCGGACAAGCTGCTGGACGAAGGCCGCGCGATCGTCGTCATTCCGGACACGATCAAGGCCGGCCTGGTGATCGGCGGGCGCCGGGGCCATGGCCTGATGTCGGTGAAGAACGCCGATGGCAGCTGGTCCAACCCGGTGTTCGTGAAGCTCACCGGCGGCAGCATCGGCTTCCAGGCCGGTGTGCAGTCCTCGGACGTGGTGCTGGTGTTCCGCAACGACCGCAGCCTGGACAACCTCGTCAACGGCAAGTTCACCCTCGGCGCCGACGCCGGCGTGGCGGCCGGCCCGGTGGGGCGCAATGCGGCGGCGGCTACCGATGGCCAGCTGAAGGCCGAGATCTGGTCGTGGTCGCGTGCCCGTGGCCTGTTTGCCGGTGTCGCGCTGGATGGCGCGGTGCTGCAGATCGACGATGCCGCCAACCTGGACGCCTACGGCAGCAACACCACGCCGCGGATGGTGTTCGAGGGCCGCATGGGCGAAGCGCCGTCTATCGACGTAGTCGCCTTCCGCGACCGCCTGGAAGAAGCCACCTACACCGCCCGCGAGAAGCGCGGCACCGCTGGCAGCGCCCCGGCGCCGGCCGTGCGCCAGGCCGCTCCGGTCGCCGCACCCGTGGCTGAACAGGCACCGGCGTCGGGTGCGACCACGGCACCGCTGCAGCCGACCCCGGCCCAGCCCGCCGCCCAGCAGGGCTTCCAGTCCGTGGGCGAAGGTGAAGTACGCACCGAATCGCTGGACGGCAACTGACTTTCGTCACGCGCGCCGGCTAACACCCGGTGCGCTATGCTCAACCGTCTGATCACTACGTAACGCGAGCGGCTCATGGGCAGTTTCAGCATCTGGCATTGGTTGGTCGTGCTGGTCATCGTTCTGCTGGTGTTTGGCACCAAGAAACTGACCAGCGGCGCCAAGGACCTTGGCAGCGCCGTCAAGGAATTCAAGAAGGGCATGCACGACGAGGACAAGCCGAAGGCGCAGCTCAACGACGCCTCGCGCCCGCAGGACTCGACGACGACGTCGCAGACCGAGCACGATCGCGACCCGCGCTGATCGGGACCGGCGGGCGTGTTCGATATCGGTTTCAGTGAACTGCTGGTCATCGCGGTCGTGGCCTTGGTCGTGCTCGGTCCCGAGCGCCTGCCCAAGGCCGCGCGCTTCGCCGGGCTGTGGGTGCGGCGTGCGCGCACCCAGTGGGATTCGGTGAAGCAGGAGCTGGAGCGGGAACTGCACGCCGATGAGATCAAGCGGCAGTTCCGCGACGTGCAGGCGTCGGTGCAGGACACCGAGGCGCAGCTGCGCGCCAGTGGCGAAGCAGTGCGCCGCGAAGCCGAGCTGATGCGCCAGGACGTGGCCCGACGTGGCGATGACCTGGTCGCTGCGGCGGACGAGCCGGTGATGACCGGCCCCGCGCCCGGTTCCCCGGCGAGCGTGGCCCAGCACGTGGTGGCGGACGATCCCATCGACGTGGCCGCGCCGGTGCGTGACGCGATGGCCCCGCCCGGCATCGATGGCACTGCGCCGCGTGCGGCCCACACGGTGGAACCGGCGCCGGTTGGCGCGCTCCACCCCGACACCGCACAGGACGCGCCGCTGCCGCGCGACGAGCAGGCACCGCGATGAGCGAACACGAGTACCCGGAAAGCTCGCTGGTGGAACACCTGATCGAGCTGCGTGCGCGCCTGGTGCGCGCGATCGTCGGCCTGCTCGCGGTACTGCTGGTGCTGCTGCCGTTCTCGCGCAAGATCTACACGTGGCTGGCCGAGCCGCTGATCTCGCAGCTGCCCAACGGGCAGACGATGATTGCGACCAACCCGGCCGGCGCCTTCTTCGCGCCGTTGAAGCTGACCTTCTTCGTGGCCCTGTTCGTGGCCGTGCCGTGGCTGCTGTACCAGCTGTGGTCGTTCGTGGCGCCCGGCCTGTATGCGCGCGAAAAGCGCCTGGCGGTGCCGCTGCTGGCGTCGTCGGTGCTGCTGTTCTACCTGGGGTGCGCGTTCGCCTACTTCCTGGTGCTGCCGGCGGTCTTCCACTTCCTGACCACCTTCCGCCCCGAAGTGATTGCGATCACCCCGGATGCCAACGCCTACCTGGATTTCGTGCTGGCGATCTTCTTCGCGTTCGGCACCAGTTTCGAGCTGCCGGTGGCGATGGTGATCCTGGTGCTGCTGGGCTGGGTGTCGCCGCAGCAGTTCAAGGAAAGCCGTGGCTATGCGGTAGTGGGCATCTTCGTGGTGGCCGCGGTGTTGACCCCGCCGGACGTGGTGTCGCAGCTGCTGTTGGCCATCCCGATGTGCGTGCTGTACGAGCTGGGCATTCACGCGGCGCGGTGGCTGGTGCCCTCGTCGGTGGTGAAGCCGGCCGGGTGATCGGGTCGCACACAAAAAACCCCGGCAGATGCCGGGGTTTTTTGTGGGTGTCGATCAGGCCGCGAACACGTTGCCGGGGCCGCCCGGCACCGGCGGTGGGGTGCGACCGCGGTGCGCGAACATCTGCTTCCAGGCGGCGTACACCGCGCCGACGTACAGCGGCATGATCACGGTGGTCATCGACAGCTGCATGACGAATGCGGCCGCTCCCATGCCGCCGAGCAGCAGCGCCACCTGCATCAGCACGAACACCAGGAAGTAGATGCACATCGCCGCGATCAGGCCCAGCACCATGAACACGGCCATGGCCGGGAAGTTCTCGATGCAGCCCTGCAGGCTCATGCGCAGCGCATGCATGCCGCTCTGGCGGTCGAACACCACCAGCGCCGGCTGCGCGAACATGGCCATGCTCAGCGCCACGAAGGTGGCGAAGGCGATCAGGATCCACAGCATGATGCGCTTGACCGGCACGTTGGCCATCAACGCCAGGGTCTCTTCGTTGCTGAGCTGCTTGCCGGACTGCTGCAGTTCCTGCGCGCGGTGCAGCAGGTCGTTGAAGGCACCGAAGCCTTCGCTGCCGATCAACGCAAACAGCAGCGTGCCCAGGGCGATGATGGCAATCAGCTGGATCGCCAGTGGCACCAGCAGGTGGGTGACGCGACGGTCGCGGATGGGCTGCAGCAGGTGGGTCGGCAGGCCGGGACGGCCCTGGTCGATCTCGCTGACGGCCCACAGCATGCCGCCGAACATCAGCGGGCCTACCGCCAGCGACAACAACTGCACCATCAGCCCCAACCAGCCCGGCAGCAGCTGGGCCAGCAGCAGGATCAGCGAGGTGGTCAGCATCCACACCACGCCGATCACGGCCAGTTGCATCGGTGCGCGGGCATACAGGGAAAACGCGTCCAGCAGCCATTGGGCGCCGGCCGATGCGGGCAGCTTGCGAATCTCGCTCATACCATTCCGGAAGCAGGGGGAAGGGGCGCAGCCGCCCCGAATCCGTTCGATTATCCCTGTTTTCCGGACGCGCCACCTGAAGGCCGGGCCGCATCGCCGGGACGCTGCGTCGCAGTGCCCGGCAGGCGGCTCAGGCGTTGCGGGCCTGGCGCACGAAACGACGCAGCAGCTGCCGCGCCAGCGGGGCCGCGCTGACCCCGCGGGCCACGCTGCGGGCGCAGCCGCCGTGGCTGCGGATGCACTCGGCGCGGGCACGCACGTAGCCGCGCATGTGGTGGGTGGCGAACTCCGGGTGGAACTGCACGCCCCAGGCCTGGCGGCCGAAACGGAAGGCGTGGCAGTTGTCCTGCGCCGAGCGCGCCAGGATCGACGCGCCCTCCGGTGCGCGCAGCACCGTCTGCATGTGGGTGGCGTGGGCCGGGAAGCGCTCGGGCAGGCCGGCAAACAGCGGGTCGCTGCTGGCCGACGGGTCCAGGGCCAGCTCGATGGTGCCGGACTCGCGGCCAGCCGGGTTGTAGGCCACCTCGCCGCCCAGGGCGTGGGCCAGCAGCTGGTGGCCGTAGCAGATGCCAAACACCGGGCGCTCGTCGTGGACCGCGCCGCGCAGCCACTGCGCGCTGCGCTCGCTCCAGTCGGCACGATCGGTGACGTAAGCGGCCGAGCCGGTGACGATCACCCCGGCGAAGTGGCGGTGGTCGGGCAGGGCGCCGCCATGTTCGACGTCCACCACCACCGTTTCGTCGGCATCCAGCCCGGCGGCGACGCGGATCCAGTGCGGAAAACGCCCGTACCGACGCAGCGAGGCGACGGGTTGGCCGGTTTCAAGAATCAGGAACGGGGCGGAATTCATCCGGGGGCGGCAGCACTGACAGGACTTCCTCGATTGTAGTCAGCCCTGCGGCCACCTTTTCAAGTCCCGCGCGGCGCAGGGTTCGCAGCCCTTCAGCGCGCGCGGCACGGTTGAAAGCGGCCAGATCCATGTCCGCGCGGATCAGGCTGCGCAGGCGCGAACCCAATGGCAGCAACTCATACAGCCCTACCCGGCCCAGGTAACCGGTACGCCGGCAGTCGATGCAGCCGGCCGGTGCATATGGCGTGGGTGACTCAGGTAATGCTTCATCGGCATCAGCCAGCACCGCCCATTGGGCGGCGCTGAGCGGGCGCGGCACCTTGCAGTTGGGGCACAGGGTGCGCACCAGGCGCTGGGCCAGGATGCCGTTGAGGGTGGACGCCAGCAGGTAGTGCGGCACGCCCAGGTCGAGCAGGCGGGTGATCGCCGAGGGCGCGTCGTTGGTGTGCAGCGTGGACAGCACCAGGTGCCCGGTGAGCGAGGCCTGCACCGCCATCTGCGCCGTTTCCAGGTCGCGGATTTCGCCGATCATGATGATGTCCGGGTCCTGCCGCAGCAGGGTGCGCACGCCGCTGGCGAAATCCAGGTCGATGTTGGTCTGCACCTGCATCTGGTTGAATTCCGGCGCGATCATCTCGATCGGGTCTTCCACCGTGCACACGTTGACGTCCGGCGTGGCCAGCCGCTTGAGCGTGGAATACAGGGTGGTGGTCTTGCCCGAGCCGGTGGGGCCGGTGACCAGCACGATGCCGTGCGGGCGCTCGACCAGGGCGGTCCAGCCGGCCGCTTCCTGCGGGCTGAAGCCGAGCTGGTCGATGCTCTTGAAGGCGGCATCCGGGTCGAAGATGCGCATCACGCACTTCTCGCCGAACGCGGTGGGCATGGTGGACAGGCGCATTTCGACCTCGCGCCCGCCCGGCGAGCGGGTCTTGATGCGGCCGTCCTGCGGGCGCCGGCGCTCGGCCAGGTCCATGCGCCCGAGCACCTTGATGCGGCTGACCACGGCGGTCATCACCGCCGGCGGCACTTCGAACACCTTGTGCAGCACCCCGTCGATGCGGAAGCGCATGCGGCCCATGTCGCGGCGCGGCTCCAGGTGGATGTCCGAGGCGCGCTGTTCGTAGGCGTACTGCAGCAGCCAGTCGACGATGTGCACGATGTGCTGGTCGTCGGCGTTGACGTCGCCGGCGCGGCCCAGTTCCACCAGCTGCTCGAAGCTGGGCAGGGTGCCGTTGGTTTCGCCGCGCACGTCGCCACGCGCGCCGCGCACCGAGCGGGTGACCCCGAAGAACTCCATGGTGTAACGGTGCAGGTCGAGCGGGTTGACCATCGCCAGCTCGATGCGGCGCCGGGTCAGGTGCTGCAGGTCGCTCAGCCATTCCTGCACCAGCGGCTCGCTGGTGGCCACCAGCAGGCGCTCGCTGTCCACCGCCAGCGGCAGGAAGCGGTGGCGGCGTGCGTAGGCATGGGACACCACGGCGGTCACCGAGGCCACGTCCACGCGGGTCGGGTCGATGCGCAGGTAGCGGCTGCCGGTGCGGGTGGCCAGCCATTCGGTCAGCCGCTCCAGCCCGAGTTCACCGCCGCCGGCGGCGGCCAGCTTGAGGTTGGCCAGCAGCACCAGCGGGTGCACTTCACTGGCGTTGCGCGCGCCCTGGGCGGAAAAACGGATGCGCTCCAGGTCGGTCTCGGCCACCAGGCCATCGGCCACCAGTGCGGCGGCCACCTGGTCGAAGCCCAGCCGGCCCGGCGGCAACGGCACCGACGCGGCGGGACCGGGGCCTGCGGCGGGGGCGAAAGATACTGGGGGGCGCTGATCCATCCGCCAAAGTCCTCGAAGCGCGCCAGGCGCGCAGTAATGGGGTGGGCCGTCCGGAAGGCGGCAACGCGGTCGCTGGCTATACTAGCGCACCCCTCCTGCAGGCAAGAATCCGCCGCATGTCCGTCACCACGAACGTTGCCATCACTTTCCAGGGCCTGATCCAGACCCTCAACCAGTATTGGGCGCAGCAGGGCTGCGTGCTGATCCAGCCGCTGGACCTGGAGGTCGGTGCGGGCACCTTCCACCCGGCCACGTTCCTGCGCTCGATCGGTCCGGAAAGCTGGAATGCCGCGTACGTGCAGCCTTCGCGCCGTCCCACCGACGGCCGCTATGGCGAAAACCCGAACCGCCTGCAGCGGTATTACCAGTACCAGGTGGCGATGAAGCCCAGCCCGGACAACATCCAGCAGCTGTATCTGGATTCGCTCAAGGCGCTGGGCATCGACCCGCTGGTGCATGACCTGCGCTTTGTCGAGGACAACTGGGAATCGCCCACGCTGGGCGCCTGGGGCCTGGGCTGGGAAGTGTGGCTCAACGGCATGGAGGTGACCCAGTTCACCTACTTCCAGCAGGCCGGTGGCCTGGAGTGCAAGCCGGTGCTGGGCGAGATCACCTACGGTCTTGAACGCCTGTGCATGTACCTGCAGAACTGCGACAACGTCTATGACCTGGTGTGGACCTACGGGCCGGACGGCACGCCGGTGACCTACGGCGATGTGTACCTGCAGAACGAGATCGAGCAGAGCACCTACAACTTCGAGTACGCCGACGTGGAGGAAATGTTCCACCGCTTCGACGCCTGCGAAAAGGAAGCCCAGAAGCTGGTCGATGTGGGCCTGCCGCTGCCGGCGTACGAGCAGGTGTGCAAGGCCAGCCATGCCTTCAACCTGCTGGACGCGCGCCGTGCGATCAGCGTGACCGAGCGCCAGCGCTACATCCTGCGCGTGCGCGCGCTGGCCCAGGCGGTGGCCAGGCTGTACGAGGCCAAGCGCCTCGAAGCCGTCGCCGCCAAGGAGGTGCAGGCATGAGCACGATGCAGCCTCTGCTGATTGAACTGGGCACCGAAGAATTGCCGGTGAAGGCGCTGCCGGGCCTGGCCCAGGCGTTCTTCGATGGCGTGGTCGATGGCCTGGCCAAGCGGGGCGTGGCCGTTGAACGCGGCGATGCCAAGCCGTTGTCGACCCCGCGCCGGCTGGCCGTGCTGCTGCCCGGCGTGGCCGTGGAGCAGCCCGAACAGCACAGCGAAGTGCTGGGCCCGTACCTGAACATCGCGCTGGATGCCGAGGGCCAGCCGACCAAGGCGCTGCAGGGCTTCGCGGCCAAGGCCGGGATCGACTGGAGCGCGCTGGAGCGCACCAGCGACGCCAAGGGCGAGCGCTTCGTGCACCGTTCCACCACCCCGGGCGCGCGCACCGCCGCACTGCTCCCGGAGATCCTGCGCGAGGCAATCGCGGCGATGCCGATCCCCAAGCCGATGCGCTGGGGCAGCCACGCCTACGGTTTCGCCCGCCCGGTGCATTGGCTGGTGCTGCTGCACGGCACCGAGATCATCGAGGCCGAGGTGCTGGGCCTGAAGGCCGACCGCATGAGCCGCGGCCATCGCTTCATGCACGACAAGACCGTGTGGCTGTCCTCGCCGGAGGACTACATCAGCTCGCTGCAGGCCGCCTTCGTGCTGGTGGACGCCGACGTGCGCCGTGCGCGCATCGTCGAGCAGGTCAACGCCGCTGCTGCCACGGCCGGTGGCCAGGCGCGGATCACCGATGACAACCTGGACCAGGTGGTCAACCTGGTGGAATGGCCGGCACCGGTGCTGTGCAGTTTCGAACGCGAGTTCCTGGCGGTGCCGCAGGAAGCGCTGATCGAGACGATGGAGATCAACCAGAAGTTCTTCCCGGTGCTCGATGCCGGCGGCAAGCTGACCGAGAAGTTCATCGGCATTGCCAACATCGAATCGAAGGACGTGAACGAGGTGTCCAAGGGCTACGAGCGGGTGATCCGCCCGCGCTTCTCCGACGCCAAGTTCTTCTTCGACGAAGACCTCAAGCAGGGCCTGGAATCGATGGGCGACGGCCTGACGACCGTGACCTACCAGGCCAAGCTGGGCAGCGTGGCCGACAAGGTGGGCCGGGTGGTGGCGCTGGCCGGGGTGATCGCCCCGCAGGTGGGCGCCGATCCGGTGCTGGCCAAGCGCGCCGCGCTGCTGGCCAAGAACGACCTGCAGTCGCGCATGGTCAACGAATTCCCGGAGCTGCAGGGCATCGCCGGCCGGCACTACGCGCTGACCGGCGGCGAGTCGCCCGAGGTTGCGCTGGCCATCGACGAGGCTTACCAGCCCCGCTTCGGCGGCGATGACATTGCGCTGTCGGCGCTGGGCAAGGTGCTGGCCATCGCCGAGCGGCTGGATACGCTGGCCGGTGGCTTCGCCGCAGGCCTGAAGCCGACCGGCAACAAGGACCCGTTCGCGCTGCGCCGCAATGCACTGGGCCTGGCCCGTACGATCATCGAATCGGGGTTCGACCTGGACCTGCGCGCGCTGGTGGACAGCGCCCTGGCCGGCCTGCCGGCCGCCGTGCAGCCCAGTGCCGAGCGCAAGACCGAGGCGCTGCCGCAGGAACTGTACGACTTCATCCTGGACCGCCTGCGCGGCTACTACGCCGACAAGGGCGTGCCGGCCACGCACTTCAACGCGGTGGCCGAGCTGAAGCCGGCGTCGCTGTATGACCTGGACCGTCGCATCGACGCCATCGGCATCTTCGCGGCGCTGCCCGAAGCCGATGCGCTGGCCGCGGCCAACAAGCGCATCCGCAACATCCTGCGCAAGGCCGAGGGTGACATTCCCGGCATGGTCGACCCGGCGCTGCTGGCCGAGCCGGCCGAGAGCGAGCTGGCCGAGGCGGTGGAAGCGGCCATCGACGACAGCAACGCCAGCCTGCACCACAAGGACTACGTGAGCGTGCTGAACCGCCTGGCGCGCCTGCGCCCGCAGGTGGATGCGTTCTTCGATGCGGTGATGGTCAATGCCGAGGACCCGGCGCTGCGCGGCAACCGCCTGGCGCTGCTCAAGCGCCTGGGCGACCGCCTGGGCAGCGTGGCGGCGATCGAGCACCTGTCCAGCTGAAGACGGCGGGCGGGCGCGCGAATGCCCCGCTTCACGGAAGGCGCGACGGCTTCGGCTGCTCGCGCCTTCTGCGTTCATGGACCGTGCGGGCCGCCCGCAGGATCCGGCCACACGCGTCGTGGACGGTCGTGTCCGAACGCGGTGTCGCCATCGAAAGAGAAGAAAACGACAGAAGCGATCTTCTGCGCGAATTTAACGGGTCCTTCACCGCCGTTCTGAAACAGCCGGCTCGATTTCGCATGCTCGCAATGGCCCGTTATGCTGTCCCCATGCAGCCAAAGAATTACGCCCTTCCCCTGATGTTCCTGTCGCTGGTCACCGCCTCGGTGGCCCACGCACGCGGGACCATCGACAAGGTGGAAATCAAAGGACTGGACAAGGGCGACGACGCCGAGATGATCGAGAACATCGAGGTCTCGCTGTCGCTGTACGACACCATCGGCAAGCCCCAGGGTGAGTCGCGGCTGGAGTATCTGTTGTCCCAGGCCGAGCGCCAGACCCGCGAAGCCCTGGAGCCGTTCGGCTACTACAACCCGGTGATCAAGGTGGACAGCCCGCGCGAGGGCGAGAACCTGCGCGTGGTGATCCAGGTCGACAAGGGCCCGCCCACGCTGGTGCGGCGCGAGCACATCGACATCACCGGGCCGGCGCAGCTGGACCAGTACCTGCAGGAAGACCTGGAGAAGTTCAAGCCGCGCAAGGGCCAGCGCTTCGAACATACCCAGTACGAAGCCAGCAAGATCACCGTGACCCGGCGCCTGGCCGAGCGCGGCTATTTCGATGCCGACTACACCCAGCGCCAGGTACAGGTCACCCGCGCCGAGAATGCCGCCGACATCGACCTGACCTGGGACAGCGGCCGCCGCTACAACATGGGCGATATCCGTTTCCACCAGGATTACTTCGTCGACACGCTGTTCGACCCGCTGGTGTACTGGGAAAAGGGCAGCTATTTCCACGAAGGCAAGCTGGACCGCCTGCGCGAGTCGCTGACCAAGCTGGACTACTTCAGCGTGATCGACATCCAGCCCCGCCCGGACCAGGCCGATGCCAACGGCGACGTGCCGGTGGACGTCAACCTGACCCGCGCCAAGCGCTCGATCTACACCGCCGGTCTGAGCTACGGCAGCGAGAGCGGCGCCGGTGTGCGCGGCGGTCTGGAGCGGCGGTTCCTGAACAGCCGCGGCCACAAGATGAATACCCAGCTGGACTATGCGCAGAAGCGCAAGAGTCTGGTCACCAGCTACCGCATTCCGGCCTTCGCCTGGCTGGATGGCTGGTACGCCTTCACCGCCAGTGCCTACGATGAGCAGACCGACTACATCGACCTGCGCAACTTCAAGCTGTCGGCCAGCCGCAGCGGTGAGATCAACGAACACTGGACGGCGATCGCCTCGATCAACGCGCTGCGCGAGCGCTGGCGCTACGCCTCGGGCACCGAGTTCAACGATGCGCTCTACAACACCTCGACCCTGGTCTACCCGCAGTTGGTGGCCGACTACGTCAACGTGGACGACGAGCTGTTCCCGCGTCGCGGTATCAGTGGCAGCGCGACGCTGCGCGGTGGCGTGGAAGGCGTGGGTTCGGACACCAGCTTCGTGCAGGCCAACATGGTGCTGCGCTGGTACGTGCCGATCGGCGACAACGACCGCCTGATCCTGCGCGGCGAAGGGGGCACCACCTGGACCAGCGACCTGGTGGCGATGCCGCCCAGCCTGCGCTTCTTCGCCGGTGGCGACCGCAGCATCCGCGGCTACGCCTTCCGCGAAGTCGGGCCGCGTACGCCGGCGCCGGACAAGTTCGCGCTGGGTGCCAAGAACCTGGTGGTCGGCTCGGCCGAGTATGAGCATTACTTCAAGGGCGGCCCGTGGGGCGCGGCGGTATTCGTCGACACCGGCAGCGCGTTCGACAACACCATCGACCTGCACACCGGCGTGGGCTTCGGCGTACGCTGGAAATCGCCCGTGGGCCCGGTGCGCGTGGATATCGCGCACGGCCTGAACAACCCTGATTCGCAGTTCCAGCTGTACCTGAACATCGGAGCGGACCTGTGAGCACGCCGACCCCGTCCGCACCCGCCACGCCGCCGCCGCGCGTGCGCTTCTACCGCAAGCGCCGCTTCTGGGCGTGGTCCGGGTTCACCGTGCTGGGCCTGGTGCTGCTGGCGCTGCTGCTGGTGTACTGGCTGCTGCAGACCGTGGCCGGTCGCGACGTGCTGCTGGCCCAGGTGGTGGCGCGGCTGCCGGTAGGCGCCACGCTGACGTGGAGCAAGGTCGATGGCCCCGTCGCCGGGCCCCTGGTGCTGCACGACCTGGAATTCCGTTACGACGATATCCACTTCACCGCCGAGCGCGCCTATCTCGATCCGGACATCCGCCCGCTGCTGGGGCGCAAGCTGCAGCTGGACGCGCTGCAGCTCAAGAACGCCTCGCTGAACCTGGCCAAGAGCGATGAGCCGTTCGAACTGCCGTCGTGGCCGGACTCGCTGCCGCAGATTGAAATGCCGCTGGCGATCCAGGCCGATACCATCATCATCGATGGCTTCCGCATCACCCAGGCGCAGCAGCCGCTGATCGCCATCGACACGCTGCGCGGCGGGGTGGAAATCGCCAATGGCGAATTCCGCGCCAGCCAGCTCAAGATCGACAGCGACCTGGGCTACTTCCGCGTGGACGGGCGTTACCTGCCGCGCAGCGATTACGACACCGACATCACCATCGGCGCGCGCCTGCCGGCACCGCTGGGCCGCACGCCCGCGCGGCTGGGCCTGGTGGCACGCGGCGACCTGGGCCATATGGAAGTGGCGGTGGCCGGCAACGCGCCGGCGCCGCTGCAGGCCAGCGTGGTGTTCGACGGCCGCACCGACCCGGTGTGGACGGCCAGCGCACGCACCCGCGAGCTGGATCTGTCGCTGCTGGTACCGGGCATGGATGCCGGCACCAGCACGCCGATGGCGCTGGACTTCAAGGCCGACGGCAAGGGCGGCCAGGCCAACCTGCAGGGCAGCTTCAAGCAGGGCGACATCGCGGTGGAACTGGCACCGTCCAAGGTTGGCCTGGCCGACCAGGTGCTGACCGTGGCGCCGTTGCAGGTGAAGGCCTTCGGTGGCCAGGCGCGCCTGCAGGGCAAGGCGGATTTCACCGACAAGGAGAATGCCAGCCTGCGCTTTTCGATCGTGGCCAACGACCTGACCTTCGTGCCGGCCGCCGACACCACCACCGCCGGTGCCGCCGCGCCGGTACCGGTGACGCTGAAAGAGGCGCGGATGGGCCTGGCCGGTACGCTCAAGAACTGGGCGGCGGTGGGCAAGGCCTCGGTGGAGCGCGAAAAGCAGACCGCCGACCTGACCTTCGATGTGCGCGGCAACGACCAGGCCGCGTCGATCAAGCAGCTGCTGGCCAGCACCCCGGGCGGGTCGCTGGACGTGACCGGCCAGGTGGCCTGGGCGCCGCAGCTGGACTGGGACGTGGCCGCCAAGCTGGCCGGGTTCGACCCGGGCTATTTCGCACCGGGCTGGGACGGCAAGCTGTCCGGCGCGCTGGCCTCCAAGGGACGGCAGTTGCCGCCGCCGGCCGGCAGCCCGGCCGGTACCGCGGGCGCGTATGAAGCCACCGTGGACGTGCCCGGCATCAAGGGCATGCTGCGCAAGCGCACGGTGGATGCACAGGGCAAGTTCGCGCTGCGCGGTACGCAGGGCGAGGGCAACGTGAAACTGGCGGTGGGCAACAGCCGCCTGACCGCGAAGGGCTCGGTGGGCGACCGGCTGGATATCGACGCGCAGCTGGAGCCGGTGAACCTGGACGACCTGCTGCCGGGCAGCACCGGCAGCCTGCGCGGCCACGTGCTGGTGAAGGGGCCACGCACCGCGCCGGACATCAGTGCCGACCTGGTGGGCAACGGCCTGCGCTGGAATGACTGGAGCGCCGAGGCGATCAGCATCAAGGGCCTGCTGCCGTGGCAGGGCGACAGCGGCACGCTGGCGGTGCAGGGCCGCAAGGTGCAGGTGGGCATGCTGCTGGACACGCTGAACGTGGATGCGCGCGGCAGCCTGTCCAACCTGCGCCTGGATGCGCAGACCCGAAACGAGCTTGGCGCGGTCGCCCTGAGCGGCGGCGTGCGCCAGCAGGGCCAGGCGTGGCGGGGCGACCTGACCGCGCTGCGCATCGCCCCGATGAAGGGCGATGCGTGGAGCCTGCGAGCGCCGGCCACCTTCAGCGTGCAGGGCAGCAACTTCACCCTGAGCGATGCGTGCCTGGGCGCGGCTACCGGCGGGGCGCTGTGCGCCAGCGCCAACTGGCCGCGCGAAGGCCTGCTGGTGCGCGGTGATGCGTTGCCGTTGGCGCTGGTGCAGCCGTGGCTGCCGCCGCAGTCGGGGCGGCGCATGTACCTGCGCGGCGAACTGACTCTGGATGGCCGCATCCGCCCGCGTGGCAACGCCTTTGAGGGCAACTTCAAGGTGGCCTCGATGGAGGGCGGCATCCGCCTGGGCGACAACGCGCGCGGTGAGCTGGTGCGCTACGACCACTTCTCCGCCGACGTGGAAATGACCCCGGCGCAGATCAACGCCAAGCTCGGTGTCGGCTTCCAGGGCGACGGCTTCGTGGACGCCAAGGTGCAGACCGGGTGGGATGCCAATGCGCCGCTCACCGGCGAGCTGTACATGAACATCGCGCGGCTGTACTGGCTGGAGCTGTTCTCGCCGGACATCGTGCGCCCGACCGGCCTGATCGAAGGCCACGTCAGCCTGCGCGGCACGCGCGGCACGCCGTCGCTGGGCGGGGAGGCCACGCTGAGCAAGTTCAAGGGCGAATTCCCGGCGCTGGGCCTGACCTTCGACGAGGGCAAGGGCAGCTTCACCGCACAGCCCGATGGTTCGGCCAAGATCACCGCGCAGGCCAATTCGGGCCAGGGCACGCTGTTCGTCGATGGCGGGCTGTCGTGGTTCGGCGATGCGCAGCCGTTGCAGCTGCACATCCACGGCGAGAACGTGCTGCTGGCCAATACCTCCGAACTGCGGGTGATCGCCAACCCCAACCTCGACTTCACCCTGGCCGGCACCGCCATGCAACTGCGGGGCAGCGTGCACGTGCCCGAGGCCGACCTCGATCTGGAACGCCTGGACCGCGGCACCTCGGTGTCCGAGGACGTGGTGGTGCTGGACCCGGTGGATCCGGAAGAAACCCCGACCTCGCCGCTGGACATGGACCTCACCGTCAGCCTGGGCGACAAGGTCAAGATGAGCGGCTTCGGCCTGAAGGGCGCGCTGGGCGGCAAGATGCAGGTATGGTCGCGGCCGGGCCGGGAAATGACCGCCAACGGCGGGCTGGAGGTCAGCGGACGCTACAAGGCCTATGGCCAGGACCTAACCATCACCCGCGGCAACCTCAGCTGGAACTACAACGCGGTGGCCGATCCGCGCATCAACATCCGCGCCGAACGCACCATCGGCGACGTGGTGGCCGGTATCGACGTCACCGGCCGCGCGCAGTCGCCGCGGGTGGATGTGTGGTCGACCCCGGCGATGTCGCAGTCCGAGGCGCTGGCCTACCTGGTGCTGGGACGCAGCCTGACCGGGGCCAGCAGCGACCAGGCCCAGCAGGTGAACGCGGCCTCGGCGGCGATCTCGGCCGGCAGCGGCCTGCTCGCCTCGCAGCTGGGTGCCAAGCTCGGCCTGGACGATGCCGGGGTGAGCCAGTCGCGCGCGCTGGGGGGCTCGGTGATCGGCGTCGGCAAGTACATCTCGCCCAAGCTCTACGTGGGCTACGGCGTGTCGCTGGTCGGCAGCGGCTCGGTGCTGACCCTGAAATACCTGCTGCGGCGCGGCTTCGACGTGGAAGTGGAGTCGAGCACGGTGGAAAACCGGGGGTCGTTGAACTGGCGAAAGGAAAAGTAGATCACGACCGCTGGTCGTGATGCGGGGGCGTGCCCAACCATCGGCCGTTGCCCCTGCCGGGCGCAGCGGCTATGGTCCCGGGCTGTTCTGACGTACCGGAAGTGCCCATGTCGCCACGTAAACCCCTGACCGCCGCCCTGGCCCTTGGCCTGACCCTCGCCGCCGGCGCCCACGCCGATGAAGGCATGTGGATGCCGACCCAGCTGCCGGACCTGGCCAAGCCGCTGAAGGCGGCCGGCTTCAAGGGCAACCCGGCCGACCTGGCCAACGTCACCGCGCCGCCGCTGAGTGCGGTGGTGCGTGCCGGTGGCGGCACCGGTTCGTTCGTGTCCGCCGACGGCCTGCTGCTGACCAACCACCACGTGGCGATGGGCGTGATCCAGTACAACAGCTCGCCCGAGCACAACCTGATCGACAACGGCTTCATCGCCCAGGGCCGCAGCGACGAACGCGCGGCCAACCCGGACTTCCGCGTGCTGGTCACCACCGGTTTCGACAAGGTCACCGACGAGGTGCTGCGCGACGCGCGCGGCAAGACCGGGCGCGCCTATTTCGATGCGGTCGACCGCGCCAGCAAGCAGCTGGTGGCCGACTGCGAGAAGGAAGGCAACGTGCGCTGCAGCGTGGCCGACATGTACTACGGCACCGACTTCTACCGCATCCGCCAGCTGGAGCTGAGCGACGTGCGGCTGGTGTACGCGCCGCCGCGCGCGATCGGCAACTACGGCGATGAAATCGACAACTTCATGTGGCCGCGCCACACCGGCGACTTCACCCTGCTGCGCGCCTATGTGGGCAAGGACGGCAAGCCCGCGCCGTACAGCCCGGACAACGTGCCCTACCAGCCGCCGGCGCACCTGAAGATGGCCATCGACGGGCCAAAGACGGGCGACTACGCGATGCTGGCTGGCTACCCGGGCATCACCTACCGGCACCGCACCGCCGCCGAGTTCGCCAGCCAGATCGACGCCGTGCTGCCGCGCCGGGTGGCGGTGTTCCAGCAGATGATCGACACCATCGAGGCGGCCACCGCCAAGGACGCGCAGGCGCGGACCCGCTACGCCTCGCAGCTGCAGTCGCTGAAGAACAACCGCAAGCGTGCCGCCGGCGAGCTGGAAGGCCTGCTGCGCAGCGACGCCAAGGCCCAGCGCGCCAGCGATGAAGGCGCGATGCTCGCGGCCACCGATGCCAGGTACAAGGACGACATCCAGGCCCTGCTGGGCTCGCTGTCGCAGGGCGCGTCGGTCGGCGAACGCGATCTGCTGCTGGACCTGCTGTCGGCGCAGAGCCAGCTGCTGCGGTCGGCGCTGACCCTGGAACGCCTGCGCATTGAATCGGCCAAGCCCGATGCCGAGCGCGAGAGCGGCTACCAGCAACGCGACCTGGCGCTGATCGAAGGGACCCTGAAGCAGGTGCAGCGCCGCTATTCGCCCGAGGTGGAAAAGGCCGTGCTGACCACGCTGCTGACCCGCTACCAGCAGCTGCCGGAGGCACAGCGCGTGCCCGAGTTCGACGCTGCCTTCGGGCGTACCCCGGCAGCGCTGGCCAAGGCGCTGGACGGCCTGTACGCCAGCACCACGCTGGGTGACGAAGCCCAGCGCCTGTCGCGGTTTGCCGCGGCAAAGGACGGCAAGCCGCTGGCGCGCGACCCGCTGATCGACCTGGCCGGCCCGCTGGTGGCCGCGCAGCTGCGCCTGGATGACCAGAGCAAGGCACGCGCCGGTGAACAGCTGCGCCTGCGCCCGGCCTACATGCAGGCGCTGTTTGCCTGGCGCGCCAAGCAGGGGCGCGCGGTGTACCCCGATGCCAACCGCACGCTGCGCATCAGCTACGGCAAGGTGGAAGCGCTGTCGCCGCGCGATGCGGTGCATTTCGACCCGGTGACCACCGTGGCCGGCATCGTCGAGAAGAACACCAACGCCTACCCGTTCGATGCGCCCAAGCCGCTGCTGGCCGCGATCGCCAAGGGCGACTTCGGCTCCACCGCCGATCCGGTGCTGAAGACCCAGACGGTCAACTTCCTGACCAACCTGGACACCACCGGCGGCAATTCCGGCTCGCCGGTGCTCAACGCCAAGGGCGAGCTGATCGGGCTGAACTTCGACAGCAACTGGGAATCGGTGAGTGCCAGCTGGTGGTTCGACCCGCGCTACAAGCGCGCCGTGCACGTGGACATGCGCTACCTGCGCTGGTTGCTGGCCAAGGTGTACCCGGCCCCCGAGCTGCTGAAGGAAATGGGCGTTCCGGCGGAATGACCCGGGGCGGTCACGGCCAACGGTCGTGACCTTCCGGTGGGTGGGCGTGACCGGCCGGTCGGGCGGCGGTGGACGATGTTTCCGTCAGGACCCACGGTCATGCCGACCCGTGAGCCGGTGGCGATGTTTCCATCACGGCCAACGGTCGTGATCTACTGCTGTTTACCCTGACGGAATCACCTCGTGGTCTCCAGCTGGATCCTGCTGTTGGTATCGGTGGCCTATGCCGCGCTGTTGTTCGGCGTGGCGTGGTGGGGCGACCGACGCCCGATGTACCCCGACCGGCCGTGGCTGCGGCCGGTGGTCTACAGCCTGGCGCTGGCGGTGTACTGCTCGTCGTGGACCTTCTACGGGGCGGTGGGCACGGCGGTGCGCAACGGCATCGGCTACCTGCCGATCTACCTGGGCCCGCTGCTGCTGTGGCTGTTCGGCTGGCGCATCATTGAGCGCCTGGCGCTGATCGCGCGCAGCCAGAACGTGGTCTCCATCGCCGACTTCATCTCCTCGCGGTTCGGGCGCTCGCGGCGGCTGGCCGCGCTGGTGGCGGTGATCGCGCTGATCGGCATCGTGCCGTACCTGGCGTTGCAGTACAAAGCCGTGGCGATGAGCCTGCAGGTGCTCACCGGCAATGTCGGGCCCACCGGCTTCTTCACCGATCCGGCGCTGTACGTGGCGCTGCTGATGGCGCTGTTTGCCACCTTGTTCGGTACCCGCCAGGTGGATGCCACCGAGCATCACCACGGCATGATGCTGGCCATCGCGCTGGAGTCGCTGATCAAGCTGATCGCGATGGTGGCGCTGGGATTGTTCGCCTACCTGTGGCTCAACGACCGCACCGACGCGGTGCTGCAGTCGGCGCATACGCTGTTTGCCGGGTTGCCGCCGGTCGGATTCATCTCGCAGACCCTGCTCAGTTTCCTGGCCATCATCTGCCTGCCGCGCCAGTTCCACGTGGCCGTGGTGGAGTGCGGTGACGTGCGCGACATCCGCCGCGCGCGCTGGATGTTCGGTGCGTACCTGGTGATCATCTCGGCGATGGTGATCCCGATCGCCACCGCCGGCGTGACCCTGTTCGGCACCGGCGGCAGCGTGGCCGACGACAGCATGGTGCTGGCCCTGCCGCTGGCCGAAGGCCGCAAGTTCCTGGCGTTGGTGGCCTACGTGGGCGGCTTCTCGGCGGCCACCGGCATGGTCATCGTGGCCTCCATCGCGCTGGCCACCATGGTCAGCAATGACCTGGTGATGCCGGTGCTGCTGCGCCGCAGTGGCGACCACCAGGAAGCGGCCGACGTGGCCTCGCGGGTGCTGTGGATCCGCCGCACCGCGATCCTGCTGCTGGCGCTGGCCGCCTATAGCTACTACCGCGGCAGCAGCAATGACAGCACGCTGGCCTCGTACGGGTTGATGGCGTTCGCGGCGGTGGCGCAGTTCGCGCCCGGGCTGATCGGCGGCCTTTACTGGCGCGGGGCCAGCCGCCGGGGCGTGGAAGTGGGCATGCTGCTCGGCTTTGCCACCTGGGTGTACACGCTGCTGCTGCCGGCGCTGACCCATGCCGGCTGGATGGACGCGGCATGGCTGGTGCAGGGGCCGTTCGGCATCGACTGGCTGCGGCCGCAACGCCTGTTCGGCATGAGCGGCTGGGACCCGCTGACCCATGGCACGTTCTGGTCGCTGCTGGTCAATGCCGCGGCGATGCTGCTGGTGTCGGTGCGCTGGCGCCCGGGCGTGGACGAACGCCTGCGCGCGGCGCCGTTCCTGGACCCGTACGCACAGCGGCCGTCGGTGGCCGGGGCGTGGCCGGGCCATGTGCACGTGGAAGACCTGCTGGCACTGGCCTCGCGGGTGGTCGGCGACCGCCATGCGCGGCGCTCGTTCTTCGAGCAGGCCCAGTCGATGGGCCGCGAGCTGCAGGCGTCCGCGCCGGCCGACCGGGCCTGGGTGCAGTTCACCGAGCGCCTGCTGGCCGCCTCGATCGGTGCGGCCTCGGCGCGCCTGTTGCTGACCAGCCTGCTGCGCGGTTCGGGCATGGACCTGGGCGAAGTGGTGGCGGTGCTGGACGAAGCCGGCCAGGAGCTCCGCTTCAACCGCGAGATTCTGTCCACCACGCTGGAAAACATCAGCGCCGGGGTCAGCGTGGTCGACCCGGACATGCGCCTGACCGCGTGGAACCGCCGCTACCAGCAGATGTTCGGCTACCCCGACGGCATGCTGTACGTGGGCCGCCCGGTGGCCGACCTGATCCGCTACAACGCCGAACGCGGCGAGCTGGGCGAGGGCGACATCGATGTGCAGATCAACCGACGCATCGGCTACATGCGCGCCGGTTCGCCGCACATCTTCGAGCGCACCCGCAGCGACGGCAAGGTCATCGAAATGCGGGGCCAGGCACTGCCCGGCGGCGGCTATGTCACCAGCTACAACGACATCACCGATTACAAGCACGCCGAAAAAGCGCTGCTGGAAGCCAACGAAACCCTGGAACAGCGCGTGGCCGAGCGCTCGCACGAAGCCGAGGTGGCGCAGCAGTCCAAGACGCGCTTCCTGGCGGCGATCAGCCACGACGTGCTGCAGCCGTTGAACGCGGCGCGGCTGTTCGCCTCCGCGCTGCGCGAAAGCCACCACAACAACGAAGAGCAGCGCCACCTGGCCGAGCGCGTGGATGCCTCGCTGCGCGCCGCCGAGGAGCTGCTGGACGGCCTGCTGGACGTGTCGCGGCTGGATGCGGGTGGGCTGCACCCGGTGATCGGCGATTTCGACGTGAGCGTGCTGATGCGCGAGCTGGCCGCGCAGTACTCGCCGGTGGCGGCCGGTCGCGGGCTGCGCCTGGACCTGTTCGCGCGCCCGGCCTGGATCCGCAGCGACCGCCGGCTGCTGCGCCGGGTGCTGCAGAACTTCCTGGCCAACGCGTTGCGCTACACGCGGCAGGGCCGGATCGTGCTGGCGGTGCGCCACCGTGGCAACGAGGTGGAACTGCAGGTCTGGGATACCGGGCCGGGCATTCCCGAGCACCACATGCAGCAGATCTTCGACGAATTCCACCGCTACCAGCAGCCCTTCGACTGGGGCGAGCAGGGGCTGGGGCTGGGCCTGTCGATCTGCCAGCGCATCTCGCGCCTGCTCGACCACCGGCTCAATGCACGCAGCCGGGTGGGCAGTGGCAGCATGTTCTCGATCATGCTGCCGCGGGTGGACGCGCCGGTGCTGCCGCAGTCGGCCCAGGCCTCGCCGACGCCCGCCCCGACCCGCACCGATTCCCTGGCCGGCATGCGCGTGCTGTGCGTGGACAACGACCAGGAAATCCTGGACGGCATGCGCGCGCTGCTCGGACGGTGGGGAGTGGAGGTGATCACCGCCAGCACCGTGGACCAGGCGCTGGAGAAGGTGGACCTGCATCCGGACGTGATGCTGGTGGATTACCACCTGCACGACCGGCTGGATGGACTGGATACGCTGGTGGCGCTGCGCGACAAGGCCGGGCGTGCGATTCCCGGTGCACTGTTGACCGCCGACGGGCGCGATGAACTGAAGCGGATGGCGCGCGAGCGCGGCTACCGGTTGCTGACCAAGCCGATCAAGCCGGCCTCGCTGCGCGCCTTCCTGGCCGCCTTCCACGCACCGCGCGGCGACATGTAGCCGCGCGGCGGTGGGGCAGGGCGCATCAGCCCATGGCGCCGCTGAGGTGTTCGTACAGGATGGTCGAGCCGATGATGATCAGGATCAGGCCGCCGATGATCTCGGCGCGCTTGCCGACCATGTTGCCCAGCACGCGGCCCAGCATGACCCCGGCGGTGACCATGGTGAAGGTGCACAGGCCGATCACCAGCGCCATCACGCCGATGTGGACATCCAGGAAGGCCAGGCCGATGCCGACCGCCATCGCATCGATGCTGGTGGCAAAGCCGGTGACCGCCAGGCGCCAGAAGCCGTGGTGCTTGCTGGTGTCTTCGTCCTCGGCGCCGTCATCGGGGCGGATGCCGTTGATGATCATGTGCACGCCCAACGCACCGAGCAGGCCGAAGGCGATCCAGTGGTCGAACGCTTCGACGTATTGCAGGGCGGCACGGCCCAGCAACCAGCCGATCACCGGCGTGATGCCTTCGATGACACCGAAAATGAGGCCGGCGCGCAGCGCATCGGGGAAGCGTGGCTTGCGCATGGCTGCGCCTTTGCCGATCGCCGCAGCGAAGGCATCGGTGGACATGGCAAAGCCGATCAGCAGGATCGAAAGGGGGGACATTGGGGTACACGGCAGGTCGGGCGATTGCGAGCAACGGACCGCGAACGCGCCCAACCTGTCGTTGCGCACGCGGACCGCTGGTCTCGCCAACCACGATGGCTACCCGCACCACGGCGCACTGGCCGAGTATGTTGATGCGGGCGATTCCTGCAGCAGGAATCCGGCTACTCCCCAAGGGGACGCGAAGCTTAGCACCGGGTCCGCCGGATCGAGCATTCACCGGCAATTGCGCAGGCAACGCTGGCTTTCATAGCCCCGGCTATAAGCGGGGCGGGTAGAGCCGACCGTTGGTCGGCTGCGCGACCTGATCGGGCTGTGCAGCCGACCAACGGTCGGCTCTACGCCACCGATCCGGGCGGTGCCCTCACTCCTCTTCCGGCGGCAGCACGATCTGTTCGTCGTCGATGGCGAGCTTGCCGGCCATCAGCACGGCCTGGGTGCGGTTGGTCACCCCCAGCTTGCGCAGGATCGCGGTGACGTGGGCCTTGATCGTCGCCTCGGACACGTTGAGGTCATAGGCGATCTGCTTGTTGAGCCGGCCGGCGCCCAGCATCTGCAGCACGCGGAACTGCTGCGGGGTGAGTTCGCGCAGGCGCTGGCCGATTTCGCGTTCCTCGCGCCCGGTGGGCGGCACGTTGTGCGCTTCCGGCGGGGCCCAGGTTTCGCCATCGAGGATGGTGCCCAGCGCATGGCCGATGGTGTCCGAATCGGCGGATTTGGGAATGAAACCGAACGCGCCATGGTCCAGCGCACGGCGCATCACCGTGGGTTCCTCGCGTGCGGACACCACCACCACCGGCAGCTGCGGGTGCAGGGCGCGCATGTGCACCAGCGCGTTGAAACCCTGCGCGCCGGGCATGTTGAGGTCCATCAGCACCAGGTCGGCGTCGGTGTGCTGGTCGGCCAGCTGGTACAGCGCTTCCACGCTGTCGGCTTCGAACAGCTGTACGCCGGGAATGACGCGTTGCACGGCCCCGCGAAGGGCTTCGCGGAACAGCGGGTGGTCGTCGGCAATCAGGAGGGTAGGCATGGTGGGGGCCATGTTGCGAAAGGGGTAACACGCTGAAACGGAACGAGTGTATCGACACGACAGCCCCCTGAGTCAGGGGGCGGCCGCGCAGCGGCGAGGGTGTGGGTGATGGTGAGAAGGGGCCCACGGTCCGCTTGCGGACCGTGGGAGCGACAGCGCGAATGCGATGGGGCGACCCCTCACTTCACTTTGCGCTCTTCCACCAGCGAGGCCACCACCGACGGATCGGCCAGGGTCGAGGTGTCGCCCAGCTGGTCCGGGGCGTTCTCGGCGATCTTGCGCAGGATGCGGCGCATGATCTTGCCCGAGCGCGTCTTGGGCAGGCCCGGCGCCCACTGCAGGTGGTCGGGCGCGGCGATCGGGCCGATCTCCTTGCGCACCCAGGCGATCAGTTCCTTGTGCAGTTCATCGCTCGGTGTTTCTTCAGCGATCAGGGTGACATAGGCGTAGATGCCCTGGCCCTTGATGTCATGCGGGAAACCGACCACGGCCGCCTCGGCCACCTTCGGGTGCGAGACCAGCGCGCTTTCCACTTCGGCGGTGCCGATGCGATGGCCGGACACGTTGATCACATCGTCCACGCGGCCGGTGATCCAGTAGTAGCCGTCTTCATCGCGACGGCAGCCGTCGCCGGTGAAGTAGCTGCCCGGGTAGGTGCGGAAATAGGTGTCGATGAAGCGCTGGTGGTCGCCGTACACGCTGCGCATCTGGCCCGGCCACGAATCGCGGATGATCAGGTTGCCCTCGGTGGGGCCATCCTGGATCTCGCCGTCGGCATTGACCAGCGCCGGCTGCACGCCGAAGAAGGGCAGGGTGGCCGACCCCGGCTTGAGGTCCACCGCACCGGGCAGCGGCGAAATCAGGATGCCGCCGGTTTCGGTCTGCCACCAGGTATCCACGATCGGGCAGCGGCTGTCGCCCACCACCTCGTAGTACCAGCGCCAGGCTTCGGGATTGATCGGCTCGCCGACGCTGCCCAGCAGGCGCAGCGATGCACGCGAGGTGCGCTTCACCGGCGCTTCGCCTTCCCGCATCAACGCGCGGATGGCGGTGGGCGCGGTGTAGAAGATGGTCACCTGGTGCTTGTCGATCACCTCCCAGAAGCGCGAGGTGGTGGGGAAGTTCGGCACGCCTTCGAACATCAGCGAGGTGGCGCCGTTGGCCAGCGGTCCGTACACGATGTAACTGTGGCCGGTGACCCAGCCGACGTCGGCGGTGCACCAGTAGATGTCGTCCTCGCGCAGGTCGAACACCGCTTCATGGGTGTAGGACGCATACAGCAGGTAGCCGGCGGTGGTGTGCAGCACGCCCTTGGGCTTGCCGGTGGAACCGGAGGTGTACAGGATGAACAGCGGGTCTTCGGCGTTCATCCGCTCCGGTTCGCACTGCGCCGGTTGCGCGTCCACCACGTCATGGAACCAGCGGTCGCGCGGGGCCTGCATGTCCACCGCGCCGCCGGTGTGGCGGACCACCAGCACGGTTTCCACGGTGGTGGTGCCGGGGAGCTTCAGTGCCGCATCCACGTTGGCCTTGAGCGGAATCCTGCGGCCACCGCGCAGGCCTTCGTCGGCCGTGATGATCAGCTTGCTGGCGCAGTCGATCACGCGGTCGGCGATCGAGTTCGGCGCAAAGCCACCGAACACCACCGAGTGCACCGCACCGATGCGCGCACAGGCGAGCATGGCCACGGCGGCATCGACGATCATCGGCAGGTAGATGGTGACCCGGTCGCCCTTCTGCACGCCCAGGTTGCGCAGCGCATTGCCCAGCCGGCACACGCGTTCGTACAGCTCGCGGTAGGTGACACCCTGCGACGGTGCATCCGGGCTGTCCGGTTCGAACAGCAGCGCCACCTTGTCGCCGCGCTGCGCGAGCTGGCGGTCCAGGCAGTTGACGCTGGCGTTGAGCTCGCCGTCCTCGAACCACTTGATGCGGAAATCGTCGAGGTTGTAGCTGACGTTCTTGATCGTGGTCGGCGGCTTGAACCATTCCAGGCGCTGCGCGGCCTTGCCCCAGAAGGCATCCGGGTGCTCGATCGATTCACGGTAAAGCGTTTCGTACGTGTTCTTGTCAATGCGCGCCTTGGCGGAAAAATCCGCCTTGACGGGGTAAAGATCGGCCATGGCACCCTCACTTGCAACAGGACTTGGGTTGTGCGGTCGCAACATAAGGTGCGACCTCTCCCCCTCAGTTTGCCGCATCCACCCTGCTTCGCGGTGGCTGGGTGGTTAGACCATGGTCGAACGCGGTGGCGTGCGACGGTGGGGCGCGCGGGGCGGTGTGCCGACCCGTCGGGACGCCCGCCGCGGGCGATTGGGGAGGGCTGTTCGCTGGTGGGCGTGGGGTGGGGGCGAAAAGCGTACCGACCAACGGTCGGTACCTGCCCAGGTGCCTGCGGCACCTGCCGTCCGCTGTTGGCGTCCGGGTCGTGCTCGCCCAACGGGCGAGTACGACTAATGGCCAATAGCCGGTGCGGGCGCGGCGGCCCCACTGTCGGCTCGACCGTGCCCAGCGCGGCGTTCGCATTGCCACCCGGGAGAGAGGGCAACATGAGCCACCGTTTATTGAAGACGACACGCCGGCCGTTGGCGGCCGCCCTGTTCGTTGCATTGATCGCACCAGGCGTCGCATTCGCCGATACCGCCAAAGAGAAGGCGCTGGAAGCACGTATCGCCGAGCTGGAGCGCCAGGTGCAGATGCTGGTCAACACCAGCCAGCAGCAACAGACCCAGATCAGCCAGGCCCAGACCGACGTCACCGCGGTGAAGACCGTGCAGGCCCAGCAGCCGCTGGCGGCGCAGGTGCCGGCCGGCAAGCAGCCGATCCAGGTCACCACCATCACCCCGGGCGCCGCGCCGGGCACCACGGTCAAGATCGGTGGCTTCATCAAGGCCGACTTCCTGGCCACCCAGACCGGCGATGGCCAGCTGGCCGACGACGCCACCGGCCGCGCGCTGTACCTGCCGGGCCAGACCCCGGTGGCCGGTGCCGGCGGCAGCGGCGAACGCTCGGACGTGGACTACAACGCCCACGCCAAGTTCTCGCGCTTCAACCTGGGCATCGACAACGTCAGCGAAGGCGGCAACAAGGCCGGCGCGTTCTTCGAGATGGATTTCTTCGGCAACTCGCTGGGCAACCAGACCGCCACCAATACCTACGGCGTGACCCTGCGCCACGCGTACATGTACTGGAACAACTGGCTGGCCGGCCAGACCTGGTCCAACTTCATGGACGCCGCGTCGCTGCCGGAAGCTGCCGACTTCGTCGGGCCGACCGACGGCGTGCTGTTCGTGCGCCAGGCGCAGATCCGCTACACCCAGGGCGGCTTCAGCGTCGCGCTGGAAAACCCGGAAACCACCGTGCTCACCGGCACCCGCAACCCGATCACCGGGGCGTGGACGAACGTGGCCAGCAACTCCGACCGCGGCGCGCTGCCCGACCTGACCCTGCGTTACGGCTGGAAGGGCGATTGGGGCACCTTCGGCGTGGGCGGCGTGGTGCGCCAGCTGCAGATCGACAACCAGACCACCGGTGCCAAGGCCGACAAGATCGGCGGCGGCCTGACCCTGGGCGGCAAGTGGGTGATGGGCGGCAGCGACACGCTGCATTACCAGATCAGCGGCGGCGAAGGCATCGCCCGCTACGTGGGCCTGGGCGTCACTGCCGACACCGCCTATGACATCGCCCGCGACGAGCTCAACCCGACCGGCGTGCTGGCCGGCTACGTCGGCTGGCGCCATGCCTTCACCCCGAAGCTGCGCACCAACCTGATCTACGCGCGCAGCGACTACGACAACGACGGCAGCCTGGGCCCGCTGGTCACCAAGAGCGTGCAGAGCATCCGCGGCAACATCTTCTACACGCCGATGCCCAAGGTCGATATCGGTGCCGAGTACATGTACGGCGTGCGCGAGATCGAGGACGGGCGCAAGGGCGACATCAACCGCCTGCAGTTCACCACGAAATACAGTTTTTAACGGAGTGCCGACCCACGGTCGGCACCTGCACAACTAGAAACCACCCGACCAACACTGCGATTGCCGACCAACGGTCGGCACTACCGAGGGGATGCTTCCCATGTCAACGACACCCGCACCAGCCACGCTTACCCAGGGACACAAGAAGGTCATCTTCGCGTCCAGCCTGGGGACGGTCTTCGAGTGGTACGACTTCTTCCTGTACGGCTCGCTGGCGGCGATCATCGCCAAGCAGTTCTTCAGTGGCGTCAACGAAACCACGGGCATGATCTTCGCCCTGCTGGCCTTCGCCGCCGGCTTCTTCGTGCGTCCGTTCGGCGCGGCCTTCTTCGGCAGCCTCGGCGACCGCATCGGCCGCAAGTACACCTTCCTGGTCACGATCCTGATCATGGGCATCTCGACCTTCCTGGTCGGCGTGCTGCCCAACTACGCGTCGATCGGGTTTGCCGCGCCGGTGATCCTGATCATCCTGCGTCTGGCCCAGGGCCTGGCAATGGGCGGCGAGTACGGTGGCGCGGCCACCTACGTGGCCGAGCATGCCCCGGCTGACAAGCGTGGCCTGTACACCAGCTTCATCCAGTGCACCGCGACGCTGGGCCTGTTCATGTCGCTGCTGATCATCCTGGCCTGCCGTTACTTCCTGGGCAACGAAGCCTTCGAAGCCTGGGGCTGGCGCATTCCGTTCCTGGTGTCCATCGTGCTGCTGGGCGTGTCGGTGTGGATCCGCCTGCAGCTGAGCGAGTCGCCGCTGTTCCAGCAGATGAAGGCCGAAGGCAAGGGCTCCAAGACCCCGTTCCGTGACAGCCTCAAGGGCGGCAACCTCAAGCTGATGCTGCTGGTGCTGCTGGGTGCCGCGGCCGGCCAGGCCGTGGTGTGGTACGGCGGCCAGTTCTACGCGCTGTTCTTCCTGAGCAGCATGCTCAAGGTCGATGCCACCACCTCCTACCTGCTGATCGCCGCCGCGCTTGCCCTCGGCGTGCCGTTCTTCATCTTCTTCGGCTGGCTGTCCGACCGTATCGGCCGCAAGAAGATCATCCTGGCCGGCTGCCTGCTGGCCGCCATCACCTACATCCCGATCTTCAAGGGCCTGACCCACTTCGCCAATCCGGCCATCGAAGAAGCCCGCACCAACTCGCCGGCGCTGGTCGTGGCCGATCCGAACACCTGCTCGTTCCAGTTCGATCCGGTCGGCATGCGCAAGTTCACCAGCTCCTGCGACGTGGCCACCGCCGCGCTGACCAAGGCCGGTGTGCCCTATGAAGTGAAGCCGGCCGCCGCCGGTACCCTGGCGATCGTCAACGTGGGCAGCGCCAGCGTCACCTCCTACGAGTCCGCCGGGCTGACCAAGGAAGAAGGCAAGGCCAAGGCCGATGCGTTCGGGGCCGAGCTGAAGACCGCACTGACCACCGCCGGCTACCCGGCCAAGGCCGACAACGCGCGCGTCAACATCCCCGGCACGATCTTCATGCTGTGGCTGCTGGTGCTGTACGTGACTATGGTCTACGGCCCGATCGCCGCCTACCTGGTCGAGCTGTTCCCGACCCGCATCCGCTACACCTCGATGTCGCTGCCGTACCACATCGGCAACGGCTGGTTCGGTGGCTTCCTGCCGGCGATTTCCTTCGCGCTGGTAGCCGGTACCGGCAACCTCTACTACGGCCTGTGGTACCCGATCATCATCGCCCTGATGACGGTCGTGGTGGGCGGCCTGTTCCTGCGCGAAACGCGTGGGGTGGATATCACCAAGTAACGGTGCGCCACACAGAATGAAGAAGGGGCCGCGATGCAGATCGCGGCCCTTTTCGTTCCCGGTAGTGCCGGCCGCTGGCCGGCAACCACGCACACCCTTCCGAAGGCGACGTACTGCCGGCCGCTGGCCGGCAACTACGCACACCCTTCCGAAGGCGACGTAGTGCCGGCCGCTGGCCGGCTCTCCATGCGCTTTCGGAGACACGTGCGACGTTGCCGGCCAGCGGCCGGCACTACCGGTGACACGCGCTCACGCAGCGTCCAGCTATAGTCGGCCCATGAGCGACGCCCACACCGATCCCGCCGCGCTACCGGCGATCCTGCAGACCCTGCGTAGTGCCTGGCAGGCCCGGCGCCCGTCGCTGGACCAGCGCGAGGCCGATCTGCGCCGCCTGCGCGCGGCGCTGAAAGAGAGGATGGACGAGATGGCGCAGGCCATCTCGGCCGACTTCGGCCACCGCTCCCCCCACGAATCCATGATCGCCGACGGCATGACCGTGCTCGGCGAGATCGACCACCTGCTCAAGCACCTGCGCCGCTGGGCGCGCCCGCGCCGGGTCGGGGTGGGCTGGCGGTTCTGGCCGGCGCGCGCGCAGACCCGCGCGGTGCCGCTGGGCGTGGTTGGCGTGATCTCGCCGTGGAATTATCCGGTCAACCTGGCGCTGATTCCGCTGGCCACCGCCATTGCCGCCGGCAACCACGTCATCCTCAAGCCGTCCGAACACACGCCGCGTACCAGCGCGTTCCTGCAGGCGCTGCTGGCCGAGGTGTTCCCGGCCGACCGCGTGGCGGTGGTGCAGGGCGATGGTGCGTTGGCCAGTGCGCTGGCGGGCTCGCCGCTGGACCACCTGGTGTTCACCGGTTCCACCGCCATCGGCCGCAAGGTCATGGCCGCCGCGGCCCAGCACCTCACGCCGCTGACCCTCGAGCTGGGTGGCAAGTCACCGGCCATCGTCTGCAGCGACTACCCGCTGGACAAGGCCGCCGCACGCCTGGCCACCGGCAAGTGGTTCAACGCCGGCCAGACCTGCATCGCCCCGGATTACGTGCTCATCGATGGCGCCCGCCAGCGCGAGCTGGTGCAGCAGCTGCAGACCCAGGTGCGCACGCGCTACGGTGACTTCAGCGATGCCACCGACTACACGCGGATCATCCATGAGGGCCAGTACCAGCGGCTGCGCGGGTACCTGGACCAGGCCCGCGCACGCGGCGTGCCGGTGATCGAGCTGGCCACGGTGGATCCCGAGCGCGCCGCGCGCGAACGCCTGATCGTGCCGACCATCGTGCTCGACCCGCCGGCCGACCTGGACCTGATGCAGGAGGAGATCTTCGGCCCGATCCTGCCGGTCTGCGCGTATCCCAGCCTGGACGCCGCACTGGCCGAGGTGCAGGGCCGCGACCGGCCGCTGGCGCTGTATGTCTTCAGCCAGCAGCGTGACACGGTCGAACGTGTGCTCGGGCAGGTGGTGGCCGGCGGCATCACCGTCAACGACACCCTGCTGCACTTCGCCATCAACGACCTGCCGTTCGGCGGCGTCGGCCCGAGCGGCATGGGCGCCTACCACGGCCGCGCCGGCTTCGACGGGCTCAGCAAACAGCTGCCGATCCTGTGGCAGTCGCGCTGGGCCGCCAGCGACCTGCTCAAACCGCCGTATTCGAAGATCGCCGGGATGCTGAAGGCGCTGGTGCGCTGACCCGCGGCCGGTTGCGTCGCCCCGCAGCGGACGGGGTCAGCGCGAGGACCGGCCTTCGTGGAACCACGCGTAGGCGGCTGCCTCCAGATCGCCTTCTTCGGCGATCACCGAACCGTCTTCGTCCAGCACGGTGTAGTGGCGCTGGTCGCCGCCCAGCGCCGCGCTGCCATCCAGCCCGAGAAGCAGGGTGTACATGGCATCGGTGGCGAACCCATCGAGCACGTCCCGCAACTGCTGCGCCTGCACGGGTGACAGTGCCATCGCGGTGATCCGCGCCGCCGATTCCGTCCCCGGGGCCCAGGCGGCGGCCAACAGCCGTTCTTTCTCGGCGTACCACTTGGCTACGAAGGCATCTGCGTCCATGGGGGTTCCGTGCGATCGGGGGGCCACAGCCTAACGTCGGTGGCTACCCGGTAGAATGGCGCCCATGAAAATCGCCTCCTGGAACGTCAATTCGCTCAACGTGCGCCTGCCGCACCTGGAACAATGGCTCACGGCGTTCGCGCCGGATGTGGTCGGTATCCAGGAAACCAAGATGGAGGACCACAAGTTCCCCGACGCGGTGCTGGCCGGGCTGGGCTACCGCAGCGTGTTTGCCGGACAGAAGACCTACAACGGCGTGGCGCTGCTGTCGCGCGAACCGGCGCAGGACGTGCAGATCGGCATTCCCGGGTTCGAGGACGAGCAGAAGCGCGTGATCGCCGGCACCGTCAATGGCGTGCGCATCATCAACCTGTATGTGGTCAACGGCCAGGACGTGGGTACCGACAAGTACGCCTACAAGCTGCGCTGGCTCGAGGCCGTGCATGCCTGGGTCGAGGCCGAGCTGGCCCGCTACCCCGAGCTGGTGGTCATGGGCGACTTCAACATCGCCCCCGACGCGCGGGATGTGAACGACCCGCTGGTCTGGAACGAGAACCACATCCTGACCTCCACCGCCGAGCGCGGCGCCCTCAACAAGCTGCTCAAGCTGGGCCTGCACGATGCGTTCCGCCTGCACAGCGAGGAAGAAGGCGTGTTCAGCTGGTGGGACTACCGCGCCGCCGGTTTCCGCCGCAACCTGGGCCTGCGTATCGACCTGACGCTGGTGTCGGACGCACTCAAGGCGCGTGCCGTTGCCTCGGGCATCGACCGCGAGCCGCGCACCTGGGACCGCCCCAGCGACCACGCCCCGGCGTGGGTGCAGTTGGGGTAGTGCTGGCCGCTGGCCGACGCACATACAACAAGGCCCGGCAGTGCCGGGCCTTGTCGATCAAGCGGTGCAGGTACGTGGGTTACCGGACGCTTCGACGCGTAAACAGATTCACGATCGCGAGCAGGATCACCGCGCCGATCAACGAGAACAGGAACGTACGGATCGTGATTGCTTCGTTGATGCCACCGCCGAACAGCCAGCCGGCCAGCAGGGCGCCGATGATGCCGACCACGATGTTGAGGATGATGCCTTGTTGCGCGTCGCGCTTCATGATGATGCTGGCAAGCCAGCCCACGATGCCGCCGACGATCAGCCAGATGATGATGCCCATAGCGTTGACTCCCGGTTTGCGTGAACGACCGGGCCAGTTGACGGCACCCCCCGTGAAATCACCGTGCAGCCGTCCTCACCGGGTGGTGGCATGACCGTGCCGGCCCCTCCCGGCGGTCCGTGGCAGTTCGGCCCGGTCACGGTCTGGTGCCTGCCGCACGTCAACGGCACCCGGGGCGAGCCGCAGGCCCGGGTACTGCTGGCCGACCAGCTGGGTGGCACGCCGGATGCCTTGCCGCTGCAGCGCGACGCCCGCGGCCGCCCGGAACTGCACGGCCCGCTGGCGCATATCGGCACCGGCTGGAGCCACAGCCATGGGTTGCTGCTGGTGGCGATGGCCGAACGGGTCCGGCTGGGCGTGGACCTGGAGCCGCTGCGCCCGCGCCCACGCATGGTGGAAATCATCGAGCGCTTCTTCCACCCGGCCGAGGTTGCCTGGCTGCTGGGGCTGGACGAGGCGGCCCGCACGCCGTGGTTCTTCCGGGTCTGGTGCGCCAAGGAAGCCATCCTCAAGGCGCAGGGCCAGGGCATTTCCTTCGGTCTGCACCGTCTTCAGCTGGCCCCGGACGCTGCGGGCCGCCTGCACCTGGCCTGGTGCGACCCGGAACTGGGCGACGCGGCGCGCTGGCACCTGCACGAATGGCAGGCGGCGGTGGATTTCCGCGCGGCGCTGGCCTGGCATGTGATGTGAGCGGGGTGGGCCAGGCCAACGGGTGGGGTGACGGGCAGCGCCCGCCGACCAACGGTCGGCTCTACCAGGGATGCGTAGCCGGCCAACGGTCGGCTCTACCGGGGTGCGATAATGGCGCCATGAAAGAACACACCCTCCCTGCCGGCGTCGCCGACGCGCTTGAGCGCGGCCTGGCCGCCATGCAGCTGGACGCCGCGCTGGCGCCGCCGCTGCTGACCTACCTGACCCTGCTCGACCGCTGGAACCGCACCTACAACCTCACCGCCATCCGCGACCCGCTGGAGATGGTCACCCGCCATCTGCTCGACTCGCTGGCCATGCAGCCCTACCTGGAGGCCGGCACCCTGGCCGACCTGGGCACCGGCCCCGGCCTGCCCGGCATCCCGCTGGCCATCGCCCGCCCGCAGCTGCAGGTGACCCTGGTGGAAAGCAACGGCAAGAAGGCGCGCTTCATGCGCGAGGCTGTGCGCCAGCTCGGCCTGACCAACGCCCGCGTGGCCGAGTCGCGGGCCGAAGCGTTGGCCGAACCCGGCGCCTACGACCACCTGACCGCCCGCGCCATGGACACCCTGGCCGGCATCATCGCCGTTGGCGGCCATCTGCTGCGCCCGGGTGGCCGCCTGCTGGCCATGAAAGGCGTGCACCCGCACGACGAAATTGCCCAGCTGCCGGCCGGCTGGACCGTTGAGCAGGTGCTGCCGCTGCACGTGCCCGGCCTGACCGGCGAGCGCCATCTGGTGGTGGTGGCCGGTCCCTGACCGGTTCCGGGCGCGCGCCGGCCTGCCGCTGCGCGCGCGCCCCGATATCGGCGGCAACGCCCGCCACAGCTGCCGCTGCGGTGTCCACCGGGCGCATGCGAGGCGCCCCATCGAGGTCGCGGGCGCCCGCCGGCGCGCATCTCACAGTGCATGACACGCCCCATATACGCATAATGACCAGTCCCACTCCCTGCCGATGAGGCTCACACGCATGGCCCGCATCATCGCCATCGCCAACCAGAAAGGTGGCGTCGGCAAGACCACGACCGCCGTCAATCTGGCCGCCTCCCTGGCTGCTGCACCCAAGCGCGTGCTCCTGGTCGACCTGGATTCCCAAGGCAATGCGACCATGGGCAGCGGCGTGGACAAGCGTGAAGTCGCCGCGTCCACCTGCGACCTGCTGCTGGGCGAAGCCACCGCCGCCGAAGTGCGGGTCACCACCCCGGAAGGCTTCGACCTGCTGCCGGGCAACATCGACCTGACCGCCGCCGAGATCCAGCTGATGGACCAGGGCGAGCGCGAGCAGCGCCTCAAGCGCGCCCTGGCCCCGGTCCGCGACGAGTACGACTTCATCCTGATCGACTGCCCGCCGGCGCTGTCGCTGCTGACCCTGAACGCCCTGGCCGCCGCCGATTCGGTGATCGTGCCGATGCAGTGCGAGTACTACGCGCTGGAAGGCCTGAGCGCGCTGGTGGAAACCATCGAAGCGCTGCGCGCCAACCTCAATCCCAGCCTGGAGATCGAGGGCGTGCTGCGCACCATGTTCGACGTGCGCAACAACCTGGCCAACGCGGTGTCGGCCGAGCTCACCGAACACTTCGGTGACCGCGTGTTCCGCACCATCGTGCCGCGCAACGTGCGCCTGGCCGAAGCACCCAGCCACGGGCAGAGCATCGTCGGTTACGACCGCGCCTCGCGCGGCGGCGTTGCCTACCTCGGCCTGGCCGGCGAGATCATCCGCCGCCACCAACAACGCAACACGGCCGATAAAGCCCTGGAGACCGCCTGATGAGCACCAAGCCCGCCCTCGGCAAGAAACGCGGCCTCGGCCGCGGCCTCGATGCGCTGCTGGGGCCCAAGGGTGCGGTGACCCAGGTACAGGCTGCCGCGGTGATCGAGCCCATGCCGGGTGAAGTGCTGCGCAAGCTGCCGGTGGGCCAGCTGCAGCCGGGCAAGTACCAGCCGCGCCGCGACATGGACGAAACCAAGCTCGCCGAGCTGGCCGAATCCATCAAGGCGCAGGGCGTGATCCAGCCGATCCTGGTCCGCCAGCTCGGCCCGGACAGTTTCGAGATCGTCGCCGGCGAACGTCGCTGGCGCGCCTCGCAGCTGGCTGGCCTGGACGAAGTGCCGGTGGTGGTGCGCGAGCTGGAAGACCGCACCGTCATCGCGATGGCGCTGATCGAGAACATCCAGCGCGAAGACCTCAACCCGCTTGAAGAAGCCGAAGCGCTGCAGCGCCTGATCAGCGAGTTCGCGCTCACCCACGCCGAGGCCGCCCAGGCCGTCGGCCGCTCGCGCGCGGCGGTGTCCAACCTGCTGCGCCTGCTCGAGCTGCCGATCGCGATCCGCCTGCTGCTGGAAACCCGCCGGCTGGAGATGGGCCACGCGCGTGCGCTGCTGACCCTGGCCCCGGAACTGGCCAGCAAGCTGGCCCAGGAAGCGGCCGACCAGGGCTGGTCGGTGCGCGAAGTGGAACACCGTGCGCAGCAGTTCGCGGCCGGCAAGGTGCCCGGTTCGCTGCGCAAGAAGCCGGCGGCCAGCGCGCCGCAGGCCGACATCGCCTCGCTGGAAACCGAGCTGTCCGAATCGCTGGGCGCCCGCGTGGCGATCAACCACGGCCGCGGCGGCAAGGGCAAGCTGATCATCCATTACACCGACCTGGACACGCTGGACGGCGTGCTCGAACGACTTCGCGCACAGAAGGGCTGAGTCCCCCACCGGCGCACGAGGATCCTCCCCCCGCAATGAACCCTGCCAAGGTCGACCGCAACCATCTGTTGCGTCTGACCGACCTGCCGAATGTCGGGCCGGCCTGTGAGAAAGATCTGCGTCTGATCGGCATCCGTGTGCCTGCGCACCTGCGCGGCCGCGATGCCTACGACATGTACGCGCAGCTATGCCTGCGCACCGGCGTGATGCATGACCCGTGCGTGATCGACGTGTTCCTGTCGGTCGTGCGCTTCATGCAGGGCGAAGCACCGCGCCCGTGGTGGAATTTCAGCAAGGAACGCAAGGCCACGCTGGCCAAGGAAGCGCCGCTCACGTTGTGGTGACGGCGTCCCGGCAGCCGGTCGCGACCCACAAGGAGTGACGGATGAGCGATACCTATGACGATGTCAGCCCGGGCGGCAGTCCGATGTTGACCCACACCCGGCCACGCGACTTCGCGCCGGCGGTCGGTGAGGTGTGCATCGAACAGATCAGCGCGCATATCGAGCGGCATCTTGGCCCGGTCTCGAGCGTGTTCCATGAAATCGTGTCCGACGCCGTGCACATCGACGTGCACGTGGTGCCGGCCACCGAGGAGTTCCCGCATTTGCGGCTGGTCACATCGGGCATGAGTGACCTGCCGATGACCCTGTCCGACGACGTCGATGCGCCGCGCTACATGGAGCTGATGGTGACCCTGCCGGCCGACTGGCCGCTGCAGCAGGCCGACCTCGAGGACGAGCGCCACTACTGGCCGATCCGCCTGCTCAAGATGATGGCGCGGCTGCCGCACAAGTTCGACACCTGGCTGGGGTTCGGCCACACCATTCCCAATTTCGATCCTCCCGTGCCCTACGCGCCGGGCGTCGGCTTCGACGGCGTGATCGTGCTGCCGCCGGTGAACGCCCCGGAAGACTTTGGCCACCTCGTCATCGACGCTGAAAAGACCATCGTGTTCATGTCGCTGGTGCCGCTCTACCCGGAAGAAATGGCGCTGAAGCTGAAGAAGGGCAGCGACGCCCTGCTGGATCGCTTCGATGCCAAGGGCGTCAGCGACATCATCGAACCGGGCCGGGTCAACGTCGCCAGGAAGCGCTTCGGCCTGTTCTGAGTGACATACCGCACGGCTATGCTGTTCCCCGTATTTCCAGGATTACTGCGATGACCATCCTCGTCACCGGCGCTGCCGGCTTCATTGGGGCCAACACGGTCCGCGCGCTGCTTGATGCCGGTGAAACGGTGGTCGGGCTGGACAACTACAACGACTACTACGACCCGCAGATCAAGCGCGACCGCGTGGCCGCGCTGTGCCCGGACGCCGACATCCGCGTGCTCGACCTGACCGACCGCGAGGGCCTGGCCGCGCTGTTCGAAGAAGTCGCGCCGCGCCGGGTGATCCACCTGGCCGCGCAGGCCGGCGTGCGGTATTCGATCGAGAACCCGCACGCGTACGTCGACAGCAACCTGGTCGGCTTCGTCAACATGCTCGAGCTGTGCCGCCACCGCGGCGTGGCGCACCTGGTGTATGCCTCCAGCAGTTCGGTGTACGGCGATTCGGCCACCCCGCCGTTCTCCGAAGACCAGCGCATCGACAAGCCGCGCTCGCTGTATGCCGCCACCAAGGCCGCCAACGAGCTGATGGCCTACACCTACGCGCAGCTGTACGGCCTGCATGCCACCGGCCTGCGCTTCTTCACCGTGTACGGCCCCTGGGGTCGCCCGGACATGGCACCGCTGCTGTTCTCGCGCGCGGTGCTGGCCGGGCGCCCGATCGACGTGTTCAACGACGGAAAAATGCAGCGCGATTTCACACATGTTTCCGACATCGTGGCCGGTATCCTCGGCGCGCTGGCGCATCCGTCCAGCGAGGATGTCCCGCACCGTGTCTTCAACCTGGGCAACCACACGCCGATCGAGCTCGAGCATTTCATCGGGGTCATCGAAGCGGCGGCCGGGCGCCCGGCGCACAAGGTATACAAGCCGATGCAGCCCGGCGACATGGTCCGCACCATGGCCGACACCACGCGTGCCCGTGACGTTTTCGGCTACGAGCCGGCCACCCCGATCGAGCAGGGCCTGCCGCCGGTGGTGGCCTGGTGCCGCGATTATTTCGGTACTCACGCCTGACACACATCTGCGGATTCATCTTTGGATAACCTTGGGTGCGGAAAATGCGCGCTCGTTTTCGATCCTGGCCCTCCGCAGAGCCCGACCATGAGCCAACCCCAGCTGTCGGTCGTTGTTCCCGTTTTCAATGAACGCGACAACGTGTCCCCCCTGATCGAAGAGATCACCGCCGCGCTGCGCGGGCAGGTGGTGTTCGAGATCGTCTACGTAGACGACCATTCGCGCGATGACACCCTGGCGGTGCTGCAGGGGCTCAAGGCCGTCCACCCCGAGCTGCGGGTGCTGCACCATGTCAGCCAGAGCGGGCAGAGCACGGCGGTACGCACCGGCGTCAAGCAGGCGCGCGCGCCCTGGATCGCCACGCTGGACGGCGACGGCCAGAACGACCCGGCCGATATTCCCAAGCTGCTGGCCGCGCGCGCCGCGGCTGTGCCGCAGGTGAAGCTGTTCGCCGGCTGGCGGGTGCACCGCCAGGACTCGGGCAGCAAGCGCTGGGCCAGCAAGTGGGCCAATGCCATCCGCGCGCGCATGCTGCGCGACGACACCCCCGACACCGGCTGCGGCATCAAGCTGTTCGAGCGCGAGGCGTTCCTGGACCTGCCGTACTTCGACCACATGCACCGCTACCTGCCGGCGCTGATGCAGCGTGCCGGCTGGCAGACCATCAGCGTGCCGGTCAACCACCGGCACCGCACGGCGGGGGTGTCCAAATACACCAACCTGGGCCGCGCGCTGGTCGGCATCCGCGACCTGCGTGGGGTGGCGTGGCTGATCACGCGCAGCAAGCGCACCGCCGTGGAAGAACGCTGATGGAGCTGCACTGGCTCGACCAACCGTTGACCTGGCTGTACTGGACCGGCCTGCACGTGACCGGCTGGAAGCTGATCGGCTACACCGGCGCGCTGATGTTCGGCGGCCGCTGGCTGGTCCAGTTCGTGGCCTCGCGGCGCGCCGGCAAGCCGGTGATCCCGCGGCTGTTCTGGTACATGAGCGTGGTTGGCAGCCTGATGACGCTGAGTTACTTCCTGTTTTCGGCCAAGCAGGACTCGGTGGGCGTGCTGCAGAACCTGTTCCCCGCGTTCACCGCCCTGTACAGCCTGAAGCTGGATATCGACCACCGGGGGTGGAAGCGGGACAAGGCGCCGCATTGAGGCCGCGCCCACCGACCAGCGGTCGGTGGCTACCGCGCGCCTTCGGCGCTGCCCGCGTCGCGTGCAGGACCTTTGATCCATGCGCGGGGGCTTCGGCGGGTGCCATGATCGGGGTTTGCCGTCCACCGGGAACCGCTGATCGTGAAATCGCCCCTCGTCACCGCGCTGCTGCTCGCCCTGGCCCTTCCTGCCGGCGCCGTCCTGGCCGCGCCGCCCGCTGCACCGGCGGCCGCACCGGCCAGCCTGGCCTCGGAAAGCCCCTCCGATGCGCAGTTCCGCAGCATCTACGAAACCGAATGGAAGTGGCGCCAGGATGGCGGTGGTGAAGCCAGCGAAGACGGCGACGGCCCGGCCAACGCCACCCGCATGCCCGACGTGGGCGCGGCGGCCCAGCAGGCCCGGCTGAAGGTCTGGGACGAGGTACTGGCCAAGCTCGGCAAGATCGACCCGAAGACGCTCTCGGCCGACAACCAGATCAACTACGCCATCTACCGCGACCAGGTCTTCAACCTGGCCGCCGAGGTGCGCCTGCGCGGCTATGAAATGCCGTTCAACGCCGACTCCTCGTTCTGGTCCAACCTGTCCTTCATGGCGCGCCGCGAGATGAAGACCGCCAAGGACTACCGCAACTACATCGCCCGCCTCAACGACGTGCCGCGCTACTTCGACCAGCAGACCGAGAACATGCGGGCCGGCCTCAAGCGCGGCTTCAGCGTGCCGCGCGCGGTGCTGGACGGGCGTGAGGTGTCCATCGCCACCGTGTCCGAACTGAAGGACCCGACCGCCTCGCCGCTGTACGCGCCCTTCAAGAAGCTGCCCGCCAGCATCCCCGCGGCCGAGCAGGCGCAGTTGCAGGAGCAGGCGCGGCAGGCCATCGGGGGCAGCGTAGTGCCGGCGTTCGCCAAGCTGCGCACCTTCTTCGTCAGCGAGTACGTGCCGCAGGCGCGCACCACCCTGGCCGCCGAAGCCATGCCCGACGGCAAGGCGTACTACAAGCAGCAGATCCACGAATACACCACGCTGGACCTCACCCCGCAGCAGATCCACGAGATCGGCCTGAAGGAAGTGGCGCGCATCCAGACGGAAATGAACGGCATCATCAAGCAGGTGGAATTCAAGGGCAGCTTCGCGCAGTTCCTGACCTTCCTGCGTACCGATCCGCAGTTCTACGCCAAGACCCCCGACGAACTGCTGCACCGCGCCGCATGGATCTCCAAGCGCGTGGACGGGGTGATCGGCAAGTACATGACCCTGCCGCGCGCACGCTTCACCATCGTGCCGGTACCGCCGGACATCGCCCCGTTCTGGACCGCCGGTCGCGGTGGCATGGGCACCTACTGGCTCAACACCTACAACCTGCCGGCCCGTCCGCTGTACAACCTGCCGGCCCTGACCCTGCACGAATCCGACCCCGGCCACGCGCTGCAGGGCGCACTGGCGGCCGAACAGGGCGAACAGCCCGAGTTCCGCCGCAACGCCTACATCTCCGCCTATGGCGAAGGCTGGGGCCTGTACTGCGAAAAGCTCGGCGTGGAGATGGGCATCTACGAAACTCCCTACGAGGACTTCGGCCGCCTGACCTACGAAATGTGGCGTGCCGCGCGCCTGGTGATCGACACCGGCGTGCACCACAAGGGCTGGACCCGCGCGCAGGCCATTGCCTACCTGCGCGACCACACCGCGCTGAGCGAGCATGAAGTGACCACCGAAGTGGACCGCTACATCTCCTGGCCGGGCCAGGCGCTGAGCTACAAGCTGGGCGAGATCGCCATCGTGCGCCTGCGCGCGCAGGCCGAGCAGGAACTGGGCGACCGGTTCGACGTGAAGTCCTTCCACGATGCCGTGCTCAAGCAGGGCTCGGTACCGCTGCCGGTGCTGGAGCAGCAGATCCAGGCCTATATTGCCCAGCGCAAGGCTGCCAGCTGACCGCAACGGGATCGGCCGCGACCCGGCCGATCCCGTCAACGTGAACCATCGCGCCGCGCTGCGATTGTGTAACGGGCAAGCCGCCCGCTACCCTGCCGGCATGTTCCGCCACGCCCGCCCCCGTCCGTCCCTGCTGCTGCGCCTGCTGATGCTGGTGGCGGTAGGCCTGGGCGTGTTCGGCACGGCCACGGCCTCGGCACTGGCCGACATC
Source organism: Stenotrophomonas sp. 2619 (assembly GCF_040548725.1). Lineage (NCBI taxonomy): Bacteria > Pseudomonadati > Pseudomonadota > Gammaproteobacteria > Lysobacterales > Lysobacteraceae > Stenotrophomonas > Stenotrophomonas sp. 2619. The sequence goes on from NZ_JBEPSF010000024.1 coordinate 45,167, forward strand.
CATATCAGCCTGCACAGCGACGCGGCCCCGGCCGACACCGCGCTGCCCGGCGATACCGAACCCGATCCGGCCGACGGCGACCTGCTGCATGCACTGGTGCATTGCGGCCACTGCCACGGGCACGGTGGCGTGCTGCCGATGGCGTCACTGCCGTGGGTCCTGCCCGCTGCGCCGGCGCACAGCGTGCCGGTCGGGCTGGTCGCGCAGTTGCGTACCCAACCGCCGGAGAGCCTGCTGCGCCCCCCGATAGCGTCCTGATGCCACGCGGCTGCGTGCCGCCGTTGTCCATCTGAACCGTTATCTGGAGATTCCCCATGTGGATGCGCCTGGCAGCCTTGGCTGTCCTCGCGTTCGTGCCGTGCGTGTATGCGCAGGGCACGAAAACGCCTGACCCGTTGACCCTCGACGACGCCATCGCGCGCGTCGCCCAGTACCACCCCGACCTCCGCCTGGCCGAGGCGCAGCGCCCGATCTGGGAAGCACGCCGTGACGCGGCCGGGCTGCGCCCGCCGCTGAGCGTGGGCGTGGACCTTGAGAACGTGCTGGGCAGCGGCGATGCCAGCGGCCTGCGCAGCGCCGAGCTGACCGTCACCCTGGCCGGCATGCTCGAGCGCGGCGGCAAGCTGGATGCCCGCCGCGCCGTGGCCCAGGCCAACCTGGACAGCCTGGCCCCGCAGCGCGAAACCGCCCGGCTCGACCTGATGGCTGAGGTGGCGCGCCGCTATCTGGCGGTCATCGACGCCCGCCAGCAGTTGGCCATCGCCCGGACCGACATCGAGCAGCGCACGCGCGCGGTGGCGGCTGCGCGCCTGCGCCTGCAGGCCGGCGCCTCGCCCGAATCGGTGCTGCTGACCGCCCAGGCGATGCTGGCCCAGGCCGAGCTGGACCGCGACCGCGCCGCCCAGGCCGACCAGTCCGCGCGGGCCGCGTTGTCGGCGTTGTGGCGGCAGCGCGAGCCGGGCTTCGACGTCGTCACCGGCGACCCGCTGCAGCTGCCGGCGCTGCAGGACTTCGCGGTGCTGGCCGATCACCTGCAGCGCACCCCCGAGCTGGCGGTGCTGGCCGGCGAGCGCCGCATCCGCGAGGCCCAGGTGCAACTGGCCCGTACCGCGGCGCGGCCGGATATCAGCTGGCAGGTCGGTGTACGCAACAACCGCGAGAACCGTGACAGCGCCTTCGTGGCCGGCTTCAGCGTGCCGCTGGGCAGCGTGGCCCGCGCCGCGCCCGAGATCCGCGCGGCCGAAGCCGAACTGGCGCTCAACGCGGTCGAACGCGATGCGCGCGCGCTGCAGCTTTACGCCACCCTGGCCGAAGCCCATGGCCGCTACCTGACCTCGCGGCTGGAAGTCACGCGCATGGCGCGCGACGTGCTGCCACAGCTCACGCGTGCCGAAAATGCCGCCGAGAAGGCATGGCGCGCCGGTGCCATCAGCTACATGGAATGGGCGCAGCTGCAGGCCATGCGCATCGAGGCCCGCCAGCGCCAGCTGGAAGCGGCCATCGCCGCGCAGACCGCACTGATCGAAATCCAGCGTCTCACCGGGCAGAGCATGCTCGCCACCGGCGACACCCCCGCCACTGCCGCCGTGTCCACGGAGGACCGCCGATGACTACCTTCTCCCCCCGCACCGCACTCACCGCCGCCCTGCTGCTCGTCCTGCTGGCCCTTGCCGGCTGCGCAAAGGAAGCCGGCACCCCGGCCGCTGCCGACCCGGGCCACGGCGAGGCCGGTCATAGCGACGAGGACGCGCACGACGAGGACGCGCCGGAAACCACCACGATCACCGCCGCGATGGCCGAACAGGCCGGCATCCGCGTCGCCGCGGTCGCGGCCGGCACCATCGCCGACGAGCACGACGTGCAGGGCCTGCTGACCCCCGTTGATGGCCGCGTGGCGCAGGTGATGGCGCGCTTCCCCGGGCCGATCCGCTCGCTGCGCGCCAACGTCGGCGACCGCGTCGCGGCCGGGCAGGTGCTGGCCAGCATTGAAAGCAACCTCAGCCTGACCACCTACACCGTCAACGCGCCGATCAGCGGCGTGGTCCTGGCGCGCCAGGCCCAGGTGGGCGGCGTGGCGGGCGAGGGCACGCCGTTGTTCGAGATCGGCGACCTGTCCACGTTGTGGGTGGACCTGCATATCTTCGGCAACGACACCCAGCACATCACCGCCGGCGTGCCGGTCACGGTGGCGCGCATGACCGATGGGGTCAGCCAGACCACCACGCTCGAACGCGTGCTGCCCGGTACCGCCACCGCCAGCCAGAGCACCGTGGCCCGCGCCACGTTGCGTAATGACGATGGCCTGTGGCGGCCCGGTGCGGCGGTGAAGGCCCGCATCGTGGTCGCCACCCAAGCGGCCGCGCAGGTCGTGCCCCTGAGCGCGCTGCAGACCATGGACGGCAAGGACGTGGTGTTCGTGCGCAGCGGCGACACCTACACCGCGCGCCCGGTCCGCCTGGGCGCGCGCGATGCGGGCAAGGTCGAAGTGCTTGAGGGGCTGACCCCCGGCGAGCAGGTCGTGGTCGAGCAGAGCTACGTCGTGAAGGCCGACATCGGCAAGGCGGGGGCGTCGCATGAGCATTGAACGCGCCGGCGTGCTGGACCGCATCATCGGTGCGTCCATCGCCCACCGCTGGCTGATGATGAGCCTGACCCTGGTGCTGGTGGCGGTGGGCATCTGGAGCTTCACCAAGCTGCCCATCGACGCCACCCCGGACATCACCAACGTCCAGGTGCAGATCAACACCGCGGCCCCCGGCTACTCGCCGCTGGAGACCGAACAACGCATCACCTACCCGGTGGAAACGGTGATGGCTGGCCTGCCGCGCATGGAACAGGCACGCTCGCTGTCGCGCTACGGGTTGTCGCAGGTCACCGTGGTGTTCGAGGACGGCACCGACATCTACTTCGCCCGCCAGCAGGTGGCCGAACGCCTGCAGCAGGTGAAATCGCAGATTCCTGACGGCCTGGACCCGCAGCTGGGTCCGATCTCCACCGGCCTCGGTGAGATCTTCATGTACACCATCGACGCCGATCCGAAGGCGCGCAAACCCGATGGCACTGCCTACACCGCCACCGACCTGCGCACCCTGCAGGACTGGGTGATCCGCCCGCAGCTGCGCAACGTGCCGGGGGTGACCGAGGTCAATACGATCGGCGGCTTCCAGCGCCAGGTGCACATCACCCCGGACCCGGCTCGGCTGCGCGCGCTGGGCTTCACCCTGGAAGACGTGGCGCAGGCGGTGGAAGCCAACAACCAGAACGTGGGCGCCGGTTACATCGAACGCAACGGCCAGCAGTTCCTGGTGCGCATTCCCGGCCAGGTGGCCAACCTGGAGGAGATCGGCAACATCGTGCTGGCCCGGCGCGAAGGCGTGCCGATCCACGTGCACGACGTGGCGCAGGTGCAGGACGGCCCGGAGCTGCGCAGTGGCGCGGCCACCCAGAACGGCCACGAAGTGGTGATGGGCACGGTGGTGATGTTGATCGGCGCCAACAGCCGCGACGTGGCCCAGGCCGCGGCCGCACGGCTGCAGCTGGCACAGGCCAGCCTGCCCGAGGGCGTCACCGTGACCGCCAGCTACGACCGCACCGCGCTGGTGGACCGCACCATCGACACCGTGGCCAAGAACCTCATCGAAGGGGCGTTGCTGGTGATCGTGGTGCTGTTCGCGCTGCTCGGCAATTTCCGCGCGGCGTTGATCACCGCCGCGGTGATTCCACTGGCGATGCTGTTCACCCTCACCGGCATGGCACGCGGTGGCGTGTCGGCCAACCTGATGAGCCTGGGCGCGCTGGACTTCGGCCTCATCGTGGACGGCGCGGTGATCATCATCGAGAACTGCCTGCGCCGCTTCGGCGAACGCCAGCACGCGCTGGGCCGCGACATGACCGCCGCCGAGCGCTTCGCCGAAACCGCCAGCGCCACCGCCGAGGTGATCCGCCCGAGCCTGTTCGGGCTGGGCATCATCACCGCGGTGTACCTGCCGATCTTCGCGCTGTCCGGGGTGGAAGGAAAAATGTTCCACCCGATGGCGATCACCGTGGTGCTCGCGCTGACCGGTGCGATGCTGCTGGCGCTCACCTTTGTGCCGGCGGCGATTGCGCTGTTCCTCGGCGGCCGCGTGCAGGAAAAGGAAAACCGGCTGATGGCGTGGGTGCGCCGGCGCTATGCGCCGCTGCTGGCCTTCTCGCTGCGGCGCGGGCGCTGGATGGTGGCCGGGGCGCTGGTGCTGGTGGTGGGCTGCGGCCTGCTGGCGACGCGCCTGGGCAGTGAATTCGTGCCCAACCTGGACGAGGGCGACGTGGCCATGCATGCCATGCGCATCCCCGGCACCAGCCTGACCCAGTCGATCCAGATGCAGCTGCAGATCGAAAAACGGCTGGTGCAGTTCGCCGAGGTCGACAAGGTGTTCTCCAAGATCGGCACGCCGGAAGTGGCGTCCGACCCGATGCCGCCGTCGGTGGCCGACACCTTCATCATGATGAAACCGCGCAAGGCGTGGCCGGACCCGCGCAAGTCGCGGGCGGCACTGCTGGGTGAACTGGAAGCGGCGGTGGAGCAGTTGCCGGGCAACAACTACGAGTTCACCCAGCCGATCCAGATGCGCACCAACGAGCTGATCTCCGGCGTGCGGGCAGACGTGGCGGTGATGCTGTTCGGCGACGACCTGGACACGCTGCTGAGCGTGGGCAAGCGCATCGCCAGCGTGGCCGGCACGGTGCCGGGCGCGGCCGATGTGCGCGTGGAGGAAACCAGCGGGCTGCCGCTGCTGACCATTACCCCCAACCGCACCGCGCTGGCCGGCTACGGGCTCAATCCCGGCCAGGTGCAGTCCACCGTGGCCACCGCGGTGGGCGGGCAGGTGGCCGGGCAGCTGTTCGAAGGCGACCGCCGCTTCGACATCGTGGTGCGCCTGCCCGAAGCGCTGCGCCAGGACCCGGCTGCACTGGCCGACCTGCCGGTGTCGCTGGCCCCGGCGCTGGCCGGCGATGACGCCGACGAGTCCAGCCGCGCCGGCAGTTGGACCAGCGGCAGCGCCCGCACCGTGCCGCTGCGTGAGCTGGCCACGCTGGGCAACAGCGAGGGGCCGAACCAGATCAACCGCGAAAACGGCAAGCGCCGCATCGTGGTCACCGCCAACGTGCGTGACCGCGACCTCGGCAGTTTCGTGGCCGACCTGCAGCAGGCCATCGGGCGCGACGTGCAGGTGCCCAACGGCTACTGGATCGAGTACGGCGGCAGCTTCGAACAGCTGATCTCGGCCAGCCAGCGCCTGTCGATCGTGGTGCCGGTGACGCTGGCGATCATCTTCGCGCTGCTGTTCTGGGCGTTCGGCTCGGTCAAGGACGCGGCGATCGTGTTCAGCGGCGTGCCGCTGGCGCTCACCGGCGGCGTGCTGGCGCTGGCCGCGCGTGGCATTCCGTTGTCGATCTCGGCCGGTGTCGGCTTCATCGCGTTGTCTGGCGTGGCCGTGCTCAACGGGCTGGTGATGATCAGCTTCGTGCGCAGCCTGCGCGAGGGCGGCCTGCCGCTGGCCGATGCCGTGCGCGACGGGGCACTGGGCCGGTTGCGTCCGGTGCTGATGACCGCACTGGTGGCCTCGCTGGGCTTCGTGCCGATGGCCTTCAACGTGGGTGCCGGTTCGGAAGTGCAGCGCCCGCTGGCCACGGTGGTGATCGGCGGCATCGTGTCGTCCACGCTGCTGACGTTGCTGGTGCTGCCGGTGCTGTACCGGTGGTTGCACCGCAAAGACGATGCTACACCGGTCTCCGGTAGCACCTGACCGTTGGTCGGGTGATGCACGCTGCGGCAGGCATGCAACGTCATGCCTGCCGCGCAGCGGTGAACGTGCGCGTGTCCAACAGGATGCGCCACGATGCGACGTCGAGCGCAGTTGCCTGCTGAGTACTTCTGCACCGATATGGGCCACGGCGACATCATCTGGACACGTATCACGCGGCGGGCAGAACCCAATCGTGCCCACATCTGGGTTGCCAGTGCCTACAACCGCAATTGGCACGGCCAGGTCCTGCCGCATGGACATGGCGTGTTTCGCGTCACCAAAGTGCTCGCTACCAAGCTTGGAATCTCCAGGCCCTGAACGAAAAAAGCGCCCCATCTCTGGGGCGCTTTCAGATTTCGTTCTCGGTGCTTGTGAATCGCGTCGGCTTGCGCCTATCCCGCCAAAGGCTGAGGAAAGTCCGGGCCATGCCGGTCTTCGCAGCACTACTTTCCTGTTTCCAGGTCCCGATCAGCAGCACTTGAAGGGAATCATGCCATGTGGCCGATGGCGTGTAAAACCACCCGAGCGTCTTGGTTAATGTTCCCAGGGCAGGGTTTTGTGATCACTGCCAGCCTTGTGCTGGCGCGGGATCAGCCAGTGTTCGAGCCGCGTGATGGCCTCATCTACGCCGCATTCCTCGGCCATCGCCTGGCCTAGTGTGACCGCCCTGGTCCGGGTGCCTGGAGCCTCAGCGAACGCCAGTGCCTTGGCCAGCGTTTCTGCTCCCAACCGCTTCGGCGACAACGCCGCCGGCGCCACGCCCAACGCCTGCAGCCGCGCCGCCCAGAAGAACTGGTCGGCTGCGAACGGCATCACCAGCGATGGCACCCCGGCCCGGCAGGCCGAATGCGTGGTGCCGCTGCCGCCGTGGTGGATCACCAGCGCGCAGCGCGGGAACAGCGCCTCGTGCGGGGTGGGGCCCACCACGAACACGCCGGCGGGCAGGGGCGTGCTGGGCAGCCCCGCCCAGCCGGGGAACAGCAGCACCCGGCGCGGTGCCAATGCATCCAACAGTGCCGGCAGCACGCGGTCGCGATCGAAGCCGGTCATGCTGCCAAAGCCCAGGTACACCGGGGCCGGGCCGGCATCGAGGAAGGCCTGCAGGTCCGGTGGCGGTTGCCACGGGCTGTCCGGCAGGCGCCACTGGCCGCAGATGCGGTGGTTGGCCGGCCAGTCGGCCGGGGGCGGCAGCAGGCTGGGCGAGATGCCGTAGAGCATCGGGAGGTCGCGCCAGAGGCCGCGGCGCGGCGGCATGCCCAGCGCGTGCCGGGCCTGATTGATCGGCTGCCGGAAGGTGCGCCAGACCGCCTGGTTCACCAGCCCGTAGCTGAGCCGGTTCAGCGTACCGGGCAGGCGCAGTCGGGGCAGGAACGGGGAGGGGAAGTCGGCGGTGGGCGTCAGCGGAATCATGCCCAGCCCGATCGCGGGCAGGCCATGCCGCTCGGCCACGGTCATGCCGACGAAGGCGGCCAGGCCGCCGGTCAGCACCGCATCGCACCCGGCGGCGGCCGCATCGGCTTGCCGCGTCCACGCCGGCACGTGCCGCCGCGCCATCCGGGCCAGCCCGCGCGAGGCGGCCAGCGTGTTGTTGCCGCGCGACACCAGCGCCACCACCTCATCGTGGATGTCGCCTTCCAGCGCGGCGTGCGGCACGCCCAGGGCGCGCGCGCTGCCGAGGGTGCCGCCTTCGGCCAGCAGCATCACCTCGTGTCCGGCGGCCATCAGGCCGTGGCAGAGCATGACCAGCGGGCGGGTGTCGCCTTCGGTGCCGTAGGTGATCGCCAGCAGCCGCATCGTGGGGGTCCAGGGTGAACAGGGCGGCCAGTATCGCCGCCGCCCGCGGGTGGCCATGCGAACACCTGTCGCCCGCCCGGCCCTGGCCGGCGGCCATGGCCCTGTGGACAACTTGCGCCGGCCCACGGCCTGCGGCATAATGCGCGGCTCGCTGTGTCCGGAAATCTCTGGATCGGCGGCCGGGAACACGTCATCCGGCCCGCCCTCGACAGCGTAACCCTTTGATTCTCATGACGTGTGGCGGGAAACCGTCGAGGCCGCCGTCGCCCGGGCTATGGGCTGACAATTACTTTCATCGAGGTGCGCAATGTCCCGCGTATGCCAAGTTTCCGGCAAGCGAGTGCAGACGGGTAACAACGTCTCGCACGCCAACAACAAGACCCGCCGTCGTTTCCTGCCCAACCTGCACGAGCGCCGCTTCTGGGTTGCCAGCGAGAACCGCTGGGTCAAGCTTCGTGTTTCCGCGCATGCCCTGCGCACCATCGACAAGAACGGTATCGATTCCGTTCTGGCTGAGCTGCGTGCGCGCGGCGAAAAGGTCTGAGGAGTAAACGATCATGGCAGGCAAGCGCGATAAGATCCGTCTGATTTCGACGGCCAACACTGGCCACTTCTACACGACGGACAAGAACAAGAAGAACACCCCCGGGAAGATGGAATTCCTGAAGTACGATCCGGTCGTGCGCAAGCACGTCCTGTACAAGGAAGGCAAGATCAAGTAATCCGCAAGGGTACTTGAGCTTCCCCAGAAAAAAACCCGCCCGTGTGGCGGGTTTTTTTTTGGTTCTTCCTTCATCCGCGTGGCGAGCATGGGGCGCGCTGCGAAGCTTTTCAGACGCCGTCGTCGGTGGGTCGGCGGGTCGGGCGCTGGGCCCCCATCCCCTTTCCGGCGAATGTCCCCCGGCGTCGGCCTGCGGCCGCCCCCTCCTCCTTTACTTCGCCTCCAAGGGGATGGGGGCCCAGCGCCCGACCCACCGACAACGGCAGAAAAGCCTGGCTTCCCCTGCTCACCGCACGCCGAGCCCCGTAGCGGCCGGTAGGCCCCTGGGCAAAGTAAAGGAGGAGGCCGCCACGCGGCCGGGGGACATTTGCGCCAGGGGCCTATCGGCCGTTACGGGGCCCCCACGCGCGCGACAGACCTGACCGGAGACGCCACCCGATCCAAACGGCACCTGCACACCCGTGCACGCGCGCAGCGCCCTACGCAATCTGCTACGTCCCCTCGAAAAAAGGGTGTCCCTCCATTGGCAGTTGAATAGCTTCGATGGCAGAGCTCGATGGCTCTCCTGACGAATCGAAGAAGAGCCGGCCAGCGGCCGGCACTACCGGGCGCATGCACCGGGCATGTCAGAATGCCGGCCTACCTCCAACGGGCGACGCGATGCTGTTCGAGTGGCTGCTGGGTTCCTGGTTGTTGATGCTGGACTGGCTGATCCGGCTGGCCGCGCTGTTCTGGATTCCCACCCGCACCACGCCCGGTGCCGCGCGCAGCTGGTTGCTGCTGGTCGGCTTCGTGCCCCTGCTGGGCCTGCCGCTGTACCTGCTGTTCGGCCACCCGTGGCTATCGCGCCAGCGCGTGCAGCGCCAGGCCGAGGCCTCCCAGGTGATCCGCGAGGAACAGGCATTGCAGCCGCCGCTGCGCTGGACCCCGGTGCCCGACACCGCCACGGCCGAGATCGTGCCGCTGATCGAGCGGCAGGGCGACTTCATGCCCATCCACGGCAACGCGGTGGAACTGCTGGTGGACTACGACGCCTCGCTGCAGGCGCTGATCGCCGACATCGACCAGGCCCGCGAACGCGTGCACCTGCTGTACTACCTCATGTTCGACGACGCCGTGGGCGAGTCCATCGTGCAGGCGCTGCAGCGCGCTGCTGCCCGCGGCGTGCACTGCCGCCTGCTGCTGGACGCGGTGGGCGCCAAGCGCGGGCTGCGCCATTACCGGCACCGCCTGCAGGCGCTGGGCGTGGACGTGCGCGCAATGTTGCCCGGCGGCCTGCGCTGGCGCCGCAGCGGGCGCATGGACCTGCGCAACCACCGCAAGATCGCGGTGATCGACAACCGGGTCGGCTACATCGGTTCGCAGAACCTGGCCCAGCCGGAGTTCGTGCCCGGCTTTCCCAACAAGGAACTGGTGGCGCGCGTGCGCGGCCCGGGCGTGGCGCATTTGGAAGCGGTGTTCGCCAGCGACTGGTACATGGAAACCGGCCAGCGCCTGGACGTGATGACCGCCGTGCCGGTGTGCTCGGCCGACGTGGCCACCCAGCTCCTGCCCAGCGGCCCGGCGTATCCCTTCAGCAACGCGCGCGACGCGGTCAACGCGCTGATCCACCTGGCACGCCGCCGCATCGTGCTGGTCACCCCGTACTTCGTGCCCGACGAGGCCACCCTCAGCGCGCTGCGCATCGCTGCGCTGTCGGGCGTGCAGGTGCAGCTGATCCTGTCGGCCAGCAGCAACCAGCGGCTCACCGCGTGGGCGCAGGAGGCCTACTACGACGAACTGCTGCGCAGTGGCGTGCGCATCGCGCTGTACGAACCCTGCTTCCTGCACGCCAAGCACCTCAGCGTGGACGAGGACATCGCGCTGGTCGGGTCGATCAACCTGGACATCCGCTCGTTCGCGCTCAACGCGGAAATCGGCATGCTCTGCTATGACCGCGGCATCGTCGCCCAGCTGCTGCAGATCGAGAACGACTACCTGCTGCAGTCGCGCCAGCTGGACCTGAAAAGCTGGCGCAAGCGCCCAACCTGGCGACGCAGCCGCGAAGGCATCGCGCGGTTGGCCGATGCGCTGATGTAGCGCTGCGGTAACGGCCGACACGGAGCCATCGCGGGCATCGCCTACAATCGGGGCATGACGGCAACCCAATCCCCTCGCCAGTGTGACCTGGCCATCGTCGGCGGCGGTGCGGCGGGCGTGCTGGTGGCGCTGCATGCGCTGCGCACGGCAGCCCCTGCGCTCCATGTCGCCTTGTTCGAGCCGGCCTCGGCGCTGGCCCAGGGCATCGCCTACGCCACGCCGTGGCCTGAGCACCTGCTCAACGTGCCGGCCGGCAGGATGAGCGCGCTACCCGATGCGCCCGATGATTTCCTGGATTACCTGCTGCAGGTGGACGCGTTTCCCGGCATGCCGCGCGACGCAGTCGCCGCCGAATACGCGCCGCGCCGCTGCTACGCCGCCTACCTGCAGGCCCGCCTGGAACAGGCCCAGGCCAGCAGCCCCGCGCAGCTCAGCGTGGTGCATGAGGCAGTCACCGCGTTGCAGCCTGGCATCGCCACGCAGCGGCTGGTGCTCGCCGATGGCGAGGCCTGGCAGGCACGCCAGGTGGTGCTGGCCTGCGGCAACAGCATGCGCCCGTTGCCGGTTACCGGCGCCGACGCGCTGCCCCCGGGCAAAGTGGTCGACGCCTGGGATTACGACGGCGTGCGGCTGCTGGCTGGCGACGGCGACGTGGCCATCATCGGCTCGGGGCTGAGCATGGCCGACAGCGTGGTGGCGCTGGCCAATGCAGGGCACCGCGGCCGCATCCACGTGCTGTCCCGGCATGCACTGCTGCCGCTGCCACACGCGCATGGCGGCACGGCCAGCTTCGATCCGGGCCCGCTGCCGGGCCTGCCGTTGCGGCAGGCCGTGCGCACGCTGCGTGGGCATGCCCGTGACGCCCTTGCGCAGGGCCTGCCCTGGCAGAGCGTGATGGATCGCATCCGTCCGCTGGGCCAGGCACTGTGGCGTGGTCTGGAGGCCGCCGACCAGCGCCGCTTCCTGCGCCACGTGGTGCGGTACTGGGACGTGCACCGCCACCGCATCGCCGAAAGCGTCGAGGCGCAGCTGGCCGCGCTGGAGCAGTCGGGCCAGCTGCAGCGCCATCGCGCCCGGCTCGACACCGTGCTGGTGCTCGACGGCACCCTGCAGGTGCATGCGCACGGCGCCGCCGGTGGCCTGCCGCCGTTGCGCGTGGGCGCGCTGATCAATGCCACCGGCGTGGAGACCCGCGCCACCGCAATGCGCAATCCGCTGGTGCAGCAGTTGCTGGCCGACGGCTACGCCCGACCAGGGCCGCACGGCCTGGGGTTGGATACCTCGGTGGCACATGCCGAGCTGCTCGCCGCCAACGGCCAGCCGCACCCGGGTGTACAGGTGGTGGGCAGCCTGCGCATCGGCACGCTGTGGGAAAGCCTGGCCATTCCCGAGCTGCGGGTGCAGGCGCAGCAGGCCGCGGCGCGCGCGCTGGGCTGACGCCCTGCGTGGGTGGGCCAGCTGCGACACCACGCGGCAACGGCTGACGTGAGGCATTGAACCGGCTCATGCCTCTGGCTCGATCTTCGCATTGGTGACGGTGCGCCTACCGCTCTAGGCTGCTGCCTTTCAGACCGGGAATGCACATGACGCCTACCTCAGACCCGACCGCCCTACGCGGCCCTGCTGCCCCGGCCGTGATGGGCCGCGTAATCGCCGTACTGGGCATCGGCATGCTGCTGTCTGCCTGCCAGCCCGACGTCAGTGCCGATGCCGCCGCACCCGCCGCACCGGCCAGCGCCGCATTGCCCGCTGCCAGCGCAGTGGATCACATGCCGGCCTGCCCGGCGGGAGCCAGCGTCATGGACGGCTGGAACGATCGCGCGCCGCCGCGTCGCATCTTCGGCAACACGTGGTACGTGGGCACCTGCGGGCTGTCGGCGGTGCTGGTGACCTCCGACCAGGGGCATGTGCTGATCGACGGTGGCACCGTGGCGGCCGGTCCCCTGATCGAGGCCAACATCCGCGCGCTGGGCTTCGACCCGCACGCAGTGAAGTATCTGCTCAACTCGCACGAGCATTCCGACCATGCCGCCGGCCTGGCCCACCTGCAGGCGGCCACCGGGGCCCCGCTGCTGGCGCGTGCACCGGCGGTAGCCACGCTGCACAACGGCAGGGGCGACCGCAGCGACCCGCAGCACCTCGAACCCGGTGGGACCTTCCCGCCAGTGGCCAACGTCGTAGTGGTCGCCGACGGCGAGGTGGTCCGCGTCGGCCCCTTGGCGCTGACCGCCCATGCCACGCCAGGCCACACGCCCGGCGGCACCAGCTGGACATGGCGCTCCTGCGAGGGCGCACGCTGCCTGGACATCGCCTACACCGACAGTGTCAGTGCCATCTCCGACGCACAGTACCGCTACGGGGATCATCCGCCGGTGGTCGCCGCCTTCCGCCGCGGCCTGGACACGCTGGCCGCGCTGCCCTGCGACATCCACGTGACGCCGCATCCGCTGGGCAGCAATCTGTTCGCGCGCCTGGCAGGCGATGGGACGCCGCCGCTGGTGGACGCGGGGGCCTGCCAGCGTTACGCGCAGAACGGACGTGCCCAGCTGGACGCCCGCCTGAAGGAGGAGGCCGCCGGTCGCAAACCCTGACGCAGGGAGGACGCGGAGGGCGTAAAATGGCGGCATGGATGTCTCCCACTTGCTCGACGGGCTCAACCCCGCCCAGCGCGAAGCTGTGTCCGCCCCGCCCGGCCACCATCTGGTGCTTGCCGGTGCCGGTTCCGGCAAGACCCGCGTACTTATCCACCGCATCGCCTGGCTGAATGAAGTCTGCGGCGTGCCTACCCATGGCATTTTTGCGGTGACCTTCACCAACAAGGCCGCCGGCGAGATGCGCCACCGCATCGACCTGCAGCTGCCGCAGGGCAGCCGCGGCGCGTGGATCGGCACCTTCCACGGGCTGGCCCACCGCCTGCTGCGCCTGCATTACCAGGACGCCAAGCTGCCCGACAGCTTCCAGGTGCTCGATTCGGACGACCAGCTGCGGCTGGTCAAGCGCGTGGTGCAGCAGCTGGAGATCGACGACAGCAAGCACCCGCCCAAGCAGATCGCGTGGTGGATCAACGAGCAGAAGGACGAAGGCCGCCGCCCGCAGCACATCCAGCCCGAGCCGCACGACGCGTGGCTGGAAACCATGCGCCAGGCCTACGCGGCCTACCAGGAGCGCTGCGACCGCGCCGGCCTGGTCGACTTCGCCGAGCTGCTGCTGCGCGCGCACGAACTGCTGCGCGACAACCCCGCGTTGCTGGCCCATTACCGTTCGCGCTTCCGCGAGATCCTGGTGGACGAGTTCCAGGACACCAACGCCATCCAGTACGCCTTCGTGCGCGTGCTGGCCGGCGACAGCGGCCACGTGTTCGTGGTCGGCGACGATGACCAGGCCATCTACGGCTGGCGCGGCGCCAAGGTCGAGAACGTCCAGCGCTTCCTGAAGGATTTCCCCGGCGCGCAGACCGTGCGCCTGGAGCAGAACTACCGCTCCAGCGCCAACATCCTGGGCGCGGCCAACGCGGTGATCGCGCACAACCCCGACCGCATCGGCAAGGAACTGTGGACCGACAGTGGCGACGGCGATCCGATCGACCTGTACGCGGCCTACAACGAAATGGACGAGGCGCGTTATGTGGTCGAACGCGCACGCCAGTGGGTGCGCGACGGCGGCAGCTATGGCGATGCGGCGGTGCTTTACCGCAGCAACGCGCAGTCGCGCGCGTTTGAAGAGGCGCTGATCTCCGAACAGGTGCCGTACCGCGTGTATGGCGGCATGCGCTTCTTCGAGCGCGCCGAAATCAAGGACGCGCTGGCCTATCTGCGGCTGATGACCAACCGCAACGATGACGCCGCCTTCGAGCGCGCGGTCAACACGCCCACCCGTGGCATTGGCGACCGCACCCTGGATGAAGTGCGGCGGTTGGCGCGCAGCCACGCGATTTCGCTGTGGGAAGCCACCATGCTCACCACCCAGGGCAACGAACTGGCGGCACGTGCACGCAACGCGCTGGCCGGCTTCCTCACCCTGGTCAACCAGCTGCACGGCGAAGCCGGCGAGATGACCCTGGCCGAGCGCATCGACCACGTGCTGGTGCGCTCGGGCCTGCGCGAACACTGGTCCAAGGAAAGCCGCAACGCGCTGGATTCCGAATCGCGCGCGGACAACCTCGACGAACTGGTGTCGGTGGCCTCGCGCTTCGTGCGCCGCGAGGACGACATCGAGGAAACCGGCGAGACCATGAGTGAACTGGTCGCCTTCCTGTCCTACGCCTCGCTGGAGGCCGGCGAAGGCCAGGCCCAGGCGGGCGAGGAGGGCGTGCAGCTGATGACGCTGCACTCGGCCAAGGGCCTGGAATTCCCGATCGTGTTCCTGGCCGGCATGGAAGATGGCCTGTTCCCCAGCGCACGCTCGCTGGAAGAAAGCGGCCGGTTGGAGGAAGAGCGCCGCCTGGCCTATGTGGGCATCACCCGCGCGCGCCAGAAGCTGGTGCTCAGCTACGCCGAATCGCGGCGCATCCACGGCCAGGAAAACTACAACGTGCCCTCGCGCTTCCTGCGCGAGATCCCGCGTGAACTGCTCAACGAAGTGCGGCCCAAGGTGCAGGTCTCGCGCACCGCCTCGCTGGGGGCCAACCGGGTGATGGGCCACGCTGCGCTGGAAGCACCGCCGCTGAAGCTGGGCGCCCTGGTCAACCACCCGAAGTTCGGCGAAGGCATGGTCACCGATTACGAAGGCAACGGCCAGCACGCGCGCGTGCAGGTGGAGTTCGCCGACGCCGGCAGCAAGTGGCTGGTGATGGCCTACGCCAACCTCACCGTGCTCTGAGGCGGGCGCGCCACGGATGACGCGCCACGTCTTGTTCATCTGCAGCCAGAACCGCCTGCGCAGCCCCACGGCCGAGCAGGTGTTCGCCGATTGGCCAGGCATCGAAACCGCATCGGCCGGGCTCAAGCCCGATGCCGATGTGCCGGTCAGCCCGGAGCTGCTGCAGTGGGCCGACCTGATCTTCGTGATGGAGCGCGCCCACCGCAGCCGCCTGTCCAGCCGGTTCCGGCCCTGGCTGGGTGGCAAGCGCCTCGTCTGCCTGGATATTCCCGACGACTACGACTTCATGCAGCCGGCGCTGGTGGACCTGCTGGAGCGAAAGGTAGCGCCCTTCCTGCGGTGAGGTGCAGCGCCGCCGTTGGCCACGGGCGTGACCTCCGGGAGCGCAGCACCAAGCTCGGCTGCGCGTTCTTCGGGCCGCGCGCAACGGTCAGTTCACCGCGTTGTCCGCGGTACCTGTGCGAGTGGCAGCTTCCTGCCCGGCCATGCCCTGCTTGAAGTTCTGGGTGAAATCGCGGACCGCCCGTTCCAGCGCGATCTCCCAGTTCTCACGCGAGACGACCTGGAACACATTGGTTCCATGGCCCTTCGCCGTGAACGTGCGGGTCCGGTCGCGGTCATGCACGGTTACATCGACGGCAACATCGGCCACCATCTGCTGTGCCCAGCCGGCGGCGCGCCAGAAATTGAACGGCATCTTGACCGCAAATTCGTTCATCGACGCATCCAGTCGCAGGCACTCGGCCTCGCAGCGATCTGCGGTGCGGTATCCCATGTTGCGTAGCGCTTGGATCATGATCTCGCGGGTCTTGTCGGCGGCGGTTTCCGTTTCGAGCGCGAGCTTGAATCCGTTGCCGTGGCGGATTTCGCCCCCCACGTTGTTCGCCCGTTCCGATGCAGGAATCTTGGACAGGAACTCCGCGGGCCGTTGGTCGCGCACGGGGGTGACAACCACGACGGCGCCCTGCTCGGGGTTTACCCGGACGTCCGGCACGTTCACGCGCACGATTTCCGTGCGCGTGCCGCATGCGGTAAGAAGCAATAGCAGTGCAGGCACGACGATCGACTTCATGACTCCCCCTGTTGGAATGCTGGTCTGGACTGGCCCATTATGGCGTGCCCGCGACGTGCGCTGGTTTGGACGGGTGGCGAATCCGGCCGAGCATGGCTCGGCACTACAATGGGGGTATTCCGTTGGCACAGGCCACCCACATGACCGATTCCCCGCTGTACGTTACCGTCAAATTGAATGCCAAGCTGCAACCCGAGCATCGCCATGAGCTGTTCGAGGATCCGCTCGACGCGCTGCTGGAAAGCGCCGAGCTGGGCCAGCTCACCGGTGGCGGCACCGCGTTGACCGACGAGGGCGAAGTGGATTACGGCGACATCGAGATTGCCCTGAACGATCCAGCCTCGCTGCCGGGCGTGATCGAACTGCTGGAACAGCTGGGTGCGCCGAAGGGTTCGCTGATCCAGCGCGAAGGCGCGCCGGACCAGCCGTTCGGTGTCACCGAGGGCCTGGCCCTGTACCTCAACGGCACCGACCTGCCCGATGAGGTCTACGAGCAGTGCGACTCGAACTACGTGTTCGAACAGATCGTCGAGCGCATCGAAGGCGTGGGCGAGATCTGCAGCTGGTGGCAGGGGCCGACCGAGACCGCGCTGTACCTCTACGGTGTGTCGTTCGAGACCCTGCGTGAACGCATCGCCGACCTGGTGGCCACCTATCCGCTGTGCCAGGGCGCGCGCGTGGTCAAGATCGCCTGACCGGCGTGTAGCCGGGCCGGGGTTGCGGGCAGCCGACCAACGGTCGGCTCTACCGCGCCCGCACCCGGGTAGAGCCGACCGTTGGTCGGCTGCCCCCGCACCCACGTAGCGCCGACCGTTGGTCGGCTGCACGCAACCCGGCGCCCCTCGTCGGCACCCGGCGGTTACCCCGCAGCACCCGCGCGCGAAACCCCGCGCACCTGTTCCCAGTCCAATCCAAACCTCGCCAGGTACTTGCGCAGCCGATCCGCATCATTGGTGCTGGCCCGCTGCGTGCGCGACACCGCGAACAGCTCGCGGCCGGCAGCCGAGAGCGATGCGGAGCGGGCGCAGACCCGCACCACGTCTTCCAGCTGCACGCGGTCGAAGCGGTCCAGTTCGGCAGCGGCCTCACCCAGCAGCGCGTCCAGCGGCGAGACGTCGGTGCCGCCATGCCACTGCGCGCGCAACCGCGCGATCTCTTCTTCCACCCCATCGGTCTGGATGCGCCCGGCGTTGGCGAGCGTGGCCAGCCGCATCAGCGACGCGCCCAGGTCGCGGAAGTTGCCCCGCCAGGTGGCGTCGGGGCTGGTGGCGAAGGCCAGGTAACGGGTGCGTGCCTCGGCATTGAAGCGTACCCGCTCGTGCTGCTCGCGCGACCAGCGTTCCAGCTCGAAGTCCAGGTTCGGTTCGATGTCTTCGCTGCGTTGGGCCAGGCCGGGCAACGGGTACGTCCACAGGTTGAGCCGGGCCAGCAGGTCCTCGCGGAAGCGGCCGGCGCGCACAGCCTGCTGCAGGTCGCGGTTGGTGCCGGCGATCAGCTGGAAATCGCTCTCCACTTCGCGGTCGCTGCCCACCGGCAGGAAGCGCTTCTCTTCCAGTGCACGCAGCAGCATCGCCTGCTCGTCCTGGCCCAGCTCGCCGATCTCGTCCAGGAACAACAGGCCTTTGTCGGCCGACCGCAGCAGGCCGGCACGGTCGCTGACCGCACCGGTGTAGGCGCCCTTGGTATGGCCGAACAGCGTGCTCATCGCACCGTCGCCGCGCAGGGTGGCGCAGTTCACTTCGACAAACCGCCCCGGCAACTGATGCTTGAGCTTCTTCAGGTCGAACACCCGCCTGGCCAGCTGGCTCTTGCCGGCGCCGGTGGGCCCCATCAGCAGCATCGGCGCGCGCGAGCGGGTGGCCACGGTTTCGATCTGCTCGATCATCCGGTTGAAGGCCGGGTTGCGGGTGGCGATGCCGCCCTTGAGCAGGTCGCGGTCCTGCAGTTGCTGCTGGGCAAAGCGCTGGGCGATGTGGTCGTAGCGCGACAGGTCCAGGTCGATCACCGCGTACGTACCCGGGTCGCCCACGTGCTGCTTGCGCGGCGGCGAGGTCTGCAGCAGCCGCCCGGGGAAGTGGCGGCTTTCGGTCAGCAGGAACCAGCAGATCTGGCTGACGTGCGTGCCGGTGGTGATGTGGATGTAGTAGTCCTCCTCATCCGGCTGAAACGCATAGCCGGCCAGGAAATCGTGCAGGCACGCATACACGCCCTCGAACTCCCACGGGTCGGCCATGTAGGTGTCGTGGACGTGCACCGCCGTTTCCGGCGCGGTCAGCGCGAGATCCTCGCGCACCAACGCGGTCAGCGTGCCGAAGCGGCGCTTGTCCACCAGCAGTTCGATGCGGTCTGGCACGAAGTCATCGTGCATGCCCAGTGCCACCGTCGGCCGCCATTTCTGCCAGCGGCCTGGACCGGTGCCGGCATCGAGCTGGATACCGAGCATGCCGAACACGACCTGTCGCTTACGCATATCCATCCTTATAAGAAGCGCGCCCACAATATATAGAAAACAGCCATGGGGTAGAAGTTGAACGCCGCGAATACTCCATGAAATTCCTTTAGAAACATGAGCTTGGGCAATAACCGTCGAAGTTGGCACGCCGATTGCTCTACTTCTGGCAGGACGCGATGCGGGCCGCCCACCGGCCCCATCGCAGCGCAGGTGCACGCCGCAGGGACGCGGCAAGGGCAATGCCCGGCTGGCAATGGGGCCAGCCGGGCCGGGCCGGACGCTGTACCGCGCCGCCTTCCGGCATATCGAACAAGGAAACGAACCATGAGCACTACCTACGACGTCATCCAGCAGCCCGGCGCTGTTCCGATCAAGCTGTGGACCCGCGGCGTGCCGCTGGAAGACGCGGCACGCGAGCAGCTGCAGAACATCGCGCGCCTGCCCTTCATCCACCGCTGGATCTCGGTGATGCCCGACGTGCACCTGGGCAAGGGCGCCACCATCGGCTCGGTGGTGCCCACCATCGGCGCGATCATCCCGGCAGCCGTGGGCGTGGACATCGGCTGCGGCATGATCGCCACCCGCACCACGCTGACCGCCAGCGACCTGCCCGACAACCTGTCGGCGGTGCGCAGCGCGATCGAGCGCGCGGTGCCGCACGGCCGCAGCGTGGGCCGTGGCCGCGACAAGGGCAGCTGGGAGACGCCGCCGGAACTGGCGGTGGACGGCTGGCGCCAGCTGGTGGACGACTTTGCCTTGATCTGCGAGCGCCACCCCAAGCTGAAGAACACCAACAACCTCAAGCACCTGGGTACGCTGGGCACCGGCAACCACTTCGTGGAAATCTGCCTGGATGAAGACCAGCGCGTGTGGTTCATGCTGCACTCCGGCTCGCGTGGCGTGGGCAATGCCATCGGCACGTACTTCATCGAGTTGGCCAAGCAGGAAATGCGTCGCTGGATGATCAACCTGCCAGACCAGGACCTGGCCTACCTGCCCGAAGGCAGCACCCACTACGGCGACTACGTGTTCGCCGTGGACTGGGCGCAGCGTTTCGCACGCATGAACCGCGAGATCATGATGCGCAACGTGGTGGCGGCGGTACGCACGGTGATCACCCAGCCGTTCGAGGCGCAGGCCGAGGCGGTCAACTGTCACCACAACTACGTCAGTCGCGAGCACCACTTCGGCAAGGACGTGATGCTTACGCGCAAGGGCGCGGTCAGTGCGCGCAAGGGCGAGATGGGCATCATTCCGGGCAGCATGGGGGCCAAGAGCTTCATCGTGCGCGGGCTCGGCAACGAGGACAGCTTCCACAGCTGCAGCCACGGCGCCGGTCGCGTGATGAGCCGTACCCAGGCGCGCAAGCTGATCAGCGTGGACGACCACGCCAAGGCCACCGCGCACGTGGAATGCCGCAAGGACGTGGAGGTGGTGGACGAGTCACCGGCGGCCTACAAGTCGATCGAAGCGGTGATGGAGGCCCAGCGCGACCTGGTCGAGATCGTGCATACGCTGCGCCAGGTGGTGTGCGTAAAGGGATGAACCGCCGGGCGCGCGGCGTACACTGCGCCGCGCGCCGGCAAGGAGGACGACACACATGGACATGATTGAACTCGATGGCAGCCAGGGTGGCGGGCAACTGCTGCGCTCGGCGTTGAGCTTGAGCCTGTGCACCGGCATTGGCTTCACCATGCATGACATCCGCGCGCAACGCCGTCGCCCCGGTTTGATGCGCCAGCACCTCACTGCGGTCACCGCGGCGGCGCGGGTGGGCAACGCCTGCACGCACGGCGTGGAACTGGGGGCCACCTCGCTGCGCTTCGAGCCCGGCCCGGTGTGCGCGGGCGACTACCAGTTCGCCACCGGTAGCGCCGGCTCGGCCACGCTGGTGCTGCAGACCGTGCTGCCGGCGCTGTGGCAGGCCGCAGCGCCCTCACGGGTGCGGCTGGAAGGCGGTACCCACAATCCGTTGGCGCCCAGCGCGGACTTCATCGCCGACGCCTACCTGCCGGCACTGGCCAGAATGGGCGTGCAGGCCTCCGTGGCGCTGCAGCAGCACGGTTTCCACCCGGCCGGCGGTGGCGTGCTGCAGCTTGAGGTCGCGCCGTGTGCGGCGTTGCAGGCCTGCGACTTCCAGGACCGTGGCGCGTTGGCGTCGATGGAAGCCACGGTGTTGATGTCCGGGCTGTCCAGCAGCATCGGCCTGCGCGAGTTGCAGGTGCTGGCCGACACCCTGGGCGTGGATCCGCATCCACGCCACGTGCGCTCGGTGCGCCCGGCGCTGGGCCCGGGCAACGTGGCGCTGGTGCATGTGCGTCACGACGCCCACGTGGAGGTGTTCAGCGGGCACGGCGAGCGTGGCGTGTCGGCCGAGCAGGTCGGCGCGCGGCTGGCCGCGCAGGTGCAGCAGTACCTGCAGGGCAGCGGCTGCGTGGGCGAGCATCTGTCCGACCAGTTGCTGCTGCCGATGGCGCTGGCCGGGGCCGGCAGCTTCACCACCGCGGCGATCAGCGAGCACCTGGCCAGCAATGCACGCTTGATCGAGAAATTCCTGCCGGTCGAGTTCGACTGGCAGCCGCACGAGGGCGGGTGGCGGGTGACGGTCAGCCGTTGACCCCGCGCGCTGCTTACCCGCGCGGCCATCGCCATGCCACCACCACGGTGGCCAGCGACAGCGCAATTTCGATCACCGCCAGGGTGAGGTAGAACCACCATGCCCCGGGCAGGGTCAGCAGCATGATGACGGTGTAGACCAGGCCGAAGCCGATGTTGAGCCAACGCGCCAGCGACGCCGGTGCCACCAGCGACAGCAGCACCATCAGCGCGGGAATGGCCAGCATCAACGCCGTGCCCACCAGCGTGCCTTCGCTGACCGGCCCGACCGGCCCGGTGCCGTTGATCATGCCCTGCAACTTGCCGGGGACGTACAGGCCGAAGTAGTCGCCGTAGATGTAGCAGAACATCAGCGACGTCCACAGCGCCGACAACTTGAAACGCACGTGGATGGGTGTGTCGTGCAATGCGGGGGTGCTCATGGCGATTCTCGTCAGGAAAGGACGGTGGCATGCCGGGGCGGGGCGGGGTCGCTGGCGCGCGCCCCGAACAGGGCCAGCCAGAGGCCGCTGCCGATCTCGCCGAGCGAGGCGGGCAGCGTGGCGTAGTTGGACAGCGCGGTAGTGGCGTAGCCGGGGATCAACAGCTCGCCGAACACATTGAGCAGGTAACCGATGCCGCCGAGCATCAGCAGCACGCCGAGTGCACGCGGTATGGCGCGCGTGCGCCACACCAGCCAGCCAAACGGCAGCAGCCACAGCCCCCAGAACAGGCTGGCCAGGAAGATGTGGCTGCTCCAGCTTTTCAGTGCGGCCATTGCCAGCATCTGCAGCTGCCCGGCCGACAGCGCCCGCGCCAGCGCCGGGTCGGTGAGCAGGGTTACCGCCTCCAGCCGGTGGGCCAGTGCGGCCAGCGCGATCGGTACACCGGTGACCGCCAGGGCCACCATCAGCGTGGCCGCCGGGCGATGCGCCGCAGCGAACACGCGGTACAGCAGCAGCGGCAGCAGCAGGAAGGCGATCTGCTCCAGGGCGAAGGCGGCGACGCCGGCACGGAACAGCTCGGCATGCGCGACCACGTTGGCAAGGGTGGCGGCTGGATCGTCGCCGACGCTGATCCGGGAAGGCACGTAGGCCAGGCTGAAGATGCCGGTGGCGATCACCACCAGATATACCCCACCGGCCAGGCGGCCGGTCCGCTGCTGCATTGCCATCGCGCCGCTCCGGGTACCGGTGGGAAGCACCGGTTGCCGCCACCGTACGGGGCGGGTGGGTCACCGGTGACTGCCGGAAGTCACGTGCCGACGGACGGTAGGACGGCGCAGGGACGCCCGGCCCGGTCATCGGCACCCGCTACTCGTCGGCCATGGCCCTGCACTCATCCCGCATTTCAGCCGCTTCGTCGCGTGCCGCTTGTGGCCGTCCGGCACCGCGCCCAGAGTCTGGCGCTGTCCGCTGGGAGCGCGCAAATGAACAAGGGAACTCCGTACCTGTTGGCTGTCCTGGTTGCGCTGACGCTGTCGGCGGGCTGGGTGGCACCGGTGCTGGCCTTGTTCGAGCATGCGTACGCCTGCCTGCAGCATGGCGGCGGCCTGGACCTGGTCCGGCTGCGCTGCGAACCGCGCCCGGCGGGCCTGTGCGCGTTGCTGGCGTCCTGGCCGTTCTGGGCTACCGCGGTTGCGTTGGCAGTGGCCACCCTGGTTGCCACGCGCGGACCGCGCCGGCTGCTGCGCCTGCGCTGACCCGGGCGTGCCGCGGGTTTACCGGCATCGCAGCGAAGCGGCATCATCAGCAGCCGCATTGCAGGTTCAACCATGACGCTGAGCGAGAAGGACAAGATGCTGTCTGGCCACCCCTACCGGCCGGGCGACCCGCAGCTGCAGGCCGAGATGGCGGCGGCCAAGGCCTGGATGGTGCGCTACAACGCCGCGCTGGCCGAGGCTCCGGATGTCCGCCGTGCACTGCTGCGCGAGCAGCTCGGTGCGGTTGGCGACGGCACGGTGATCCGCCCGCCGTTCCATTGCGATTACGGCAGCCACATCCACCTGGGCAACGGGGTGTTCCTCAACTACAACTGCGTGATCCTGGACGTGGCCGAGGTGCGCATCGGCGACGGTACCCAGATCGGCCCGGCGGTGCAGATCTATGCCGCCGACCACCCGCGTGACCCGCAGGCGCGGGCACAGGGGTTGGAGCTGGCGCGACCGGTGCGGATCGGGCGCAATGTGTGGATCGGCGGCGGGGCCATCCTGCTGCCGGGCGTGAGCATCGGCGACGATGCGGTGGTGGGCGCAGGCAGCGTGGTCACCCGCGACGTGGCGGCCGGTGCCACCGTGGTGGGCAACCCCGCACGCGTGGTGCCACCGCGCGATTGATCCGGCTCGCGGCCTCCACGCCGGGTGTGCAATGGTGGCCCCACACTGCACCGGAAGGAGCCCTGCCATGTACAAGCGAATCCTGATTGCCACCGACGGCTCGGAACTGTCTGAAAAGGGCCTGCTCAAAGGCCTGGAACTGGCCAAGGATCTCAATGCCGAGGTCGACATCGTGACCGTGTCCGAGCCGTGGGCGGTGGGCATGTACGACGCGATGGGCTGGAGCGTGGGTTACATGAACAGCCCCGAGTACAAGGCCGACCGCGAAGAAACTGCGCAGAAGGTACTGGCGCCGGCCAGGGCGACCGCCGAGGCACAGGGCCTGCGTGCCAACGTGGTGCACGTGCTGGACCGCTATGCGGCCGACGGCATCATCGACACCGCCGTGGAGCGCAACAGTGACCTGATTGTGATGACCTCGCATGGCCGCCGCGGCGTGACCCGCGTGCTGCTGGGCAGCCAGACCGCCGAAGTGCTGGCGCGCAGCACCGTGCCGGTGCTGGTGATCCGTTGAGCGAGCACGGCGCCGCTGCGTAGCCTCGCCCGCAGGCACCGGTAGTGCCGGCCGCTGGCCGGCTCGCCGCAGCCTCGATCACGTAGTGCCGGCCGCTGGCCGGCTCCCCGCAGCCTCGATCACGGTAGTGCCGGCCGCTGGCCGGCTCCCGACAACGTCAGGTTTCCTGGGGAGCCGGCCAGCGGCCGGCACTACCGTGTGGGCTGGGTTTCCTGGGGAGCCGGCCAGCGGCCGGCACTACCGTGGTGGGTAGGGTTTGCCGGGGAGCCGGCCAGCGGCCGGCACCACCGTGTGGGTTGGGTTTGCCGAGGAGCCGGCCAGCGGCCGGCACTACCCTGTTGGGTTGGGTTTCCCGCGTCGCCGGCCAGCAGCCGGCAGGGCACGCAGCGGTGGACGCGCCGCGGGGCCTAGGGGCGCAGCTTCAGCGTCTGCGATTCATCCAGGCTGCCGTCGGGCTGCAGCACCACGAAGCGCTCGCCGCTGCGGTCGAACAGGACCGGGACGGGATCGCGGAACAGCGGCCGGCGCACGAAGCGCAGCTGCCAGCCGAAATGTTCCAGAGTTTCCACGGCCTGGCGTTGCTCGGCGGTAAGCCCGGCCCGCAGCTGGGCGGGGTCGGGCGGCTGGCGGCGTTCGGGCGTATTCATTTACTGAAACAAGGCAAAGTCCGGAAAACCTGTCGATGCAAGCAGCGTTCCAACCGCGTGTGGGCAGGGACGCCTGCCCTCACCAGCTGTAAAGCTTCCAGTACACCGGCGACACCCCGTCCTTGTCGCTGTCCATGCGGCCATCGCCGTTGCGGTCGTACATGTAGAACGCCGGGCCCTGCGCAGGCGTCACCTTGACCATCCGCAGCTGGCCAGCCACGCGGTATTCCTCCAGCGTGTCGCCGTTGGCCAGGGTCTTGCTGGACACATCGGCACCGCTCACATCGACCGGGGGCTTACCGCCGCCGCCGGTGGTGGCACAACCGGCCAGCGCGAGCAGGCCAACCAGCAACAGGGTCTTCATGGGCCGAGGTCCTTGTACAAGTGAAGGTTGATTATGCCCCACGCGTCGTCGTCGGCGTGTCTGGGGTCAGCGCGGGTGGGCGCGTAGAATCGTCGCATGAGCCGATTAGTCCTGATTGACGGGTCCAGTTACCTGTACCGCGCGTTCCACGCGCTTCCGCCGCTGACCAACGCCCACGGTGAACCCACCGGCGCGCTGTTCGGTGTGGTCAACATGCTGCGCGCCACCCTCAAGGAACGCCCGGAATACGTGGCGTTCGTGGTCGATGCGCCCGGCAAGACCTTCCGCGACGACCTGTATGCCGACTACAAGGCCAACCGCCCGCCGATGCCTGACGACCTGCGTCCGCAGATCGAGCCGATGTGCCAGATCGTCGAAGCGCTTGGTCTGAGCATCCTGCGCATTCCCGGCGTGGAAGCCGACGATGTGATCGGCACGCTGGCCCTGCAGGGCCACCAGGACGGCCTGCAGGTGACCATCTCCACCGGCGACAAGGACTTCGCCCAGCTGGTCCGCCCGGGCATCGAACTGGTCAACACCATGACCGGCAGCCGGATGGATTCGGATGCGGCGGTGATGGACAAGTTCGGCGTGCGGGCCGACCAGATCGTGGACCTGCTGGCGCTGATGGGCGACACCGTGGACAACGTGCCCGGCGTGGAGAAGTGCGGCCCCAAGACCGCCGCCAAGTGGTTGGCCGAGTACCAGAACCTGGACGGGGTGATGGCCGCCGCAGCAGGCATGAAGGGCAAGATCGGCGAGAACCTGCGCGCGGCGCTGGAGCGGCTGCCGCTCAACCGCGAACTGGTCACCATCCGCACCGACGTGCCGCTGGACGCCAGCCCGCGCACGCTGGCACTGCGCGACCCGGACGTGCCCACCCTGGGCGAGCTGTACCTGCGCTACGGCTTCACCCAGGCGCTGAAGGAGCTGGGTGGCCCGGCAGCGGCGGCGGTGGCCGCCAGCGACGCCACGGTGAGCCTGCGTGGCACCGCCGCCGGGTACGCCCGCAGCGCGCCGGCTGAAGCGGCGGCCGAGGTCGATCCGGCGCTGTCCGCACCCGGCGACTACGAGACCGTGCTGACCACCGAACAGCTGGATGCCTGGGTGCAGCGCGCCGAGGCGGCCGACCTGATCGCCTTCGATACCGAAACCGACGCCCTCGATGCAATGCGCGCCAACCTGGTGGGCATCAGCCTGGCGGTCGAGCCGGGCCGGGCGGCCTACATTCCGGTGGGCCACAACTACCCCGGCGCGCCGGCCCAGCTGGGCGCCGATCAGGTGCTGGCCGCGCTGCGCCCGGTGCTGGAAAACCCCAACAAGAAGAAGCTGGGCCAGCACGGCAAGTACGACCTGCACGTGCTGCGCCGGCATGGCATCGACGTGCAGGGCTATCACGACGACACCATGCTTGAGAGCTTCGTGCTCAATTCCACCGCCACTCGCCACGACATGGATTCGCTGGCGATGCGCTACCTGGGCTACACCACGATCAAGTTCGAGGACGTGGCCGGCAAGGGCGCCAAGCAGATCCCGTTCTCGCAGGTAGGCCTGGACGAAGCCGGCCGCTACGCCGCCGAAGACGCCGACATCACCCTGCGCCTGCACCGCGTGCTGCAGCCGCAGCTGCTGGCCGTGCCGTCGCTGGACGGCGTGTACCGCGACATCGAAATGCCGCTGGTGCCGGTGCTGGCCCGGATCGAAGCCAACGGCGTGCACATCGACATGGCCGAACTGCGCCGCCAGAGCCAGGACCTGAGCGTGCGCATGCTGGCCGCCCAGCAGAAGGCCACCGAGCTGGCCGGCCACACCTTCAACCTGGATTCGCCCAAGCAGCTGCAGGCGGTGCTGTTCGACGAACTGAAGCTGCCGGCGCTGGTGAAGACCCCCAAGGGCCAGCCCAGCACCAATGAAGAGGCGTTGGAGGCCATTGCCGAGCAGCACGAGCTGCCGCGGGTGATCCTGGAGTACCGCGGGCTGGCGAAGCTGCGCAGCACCTACACCGACAAGCTGCCGGAGATGGTCAACCCGGACACCGGCCGGGTCCACACCAGCTACCACCAGTCCGGCGCGGCCACCGGCCGGCTGTCCTCGTCGGACCCGAACCTGCAGAACATCCCGATCCGCACCGACGACGGCCGCCGCATCCGCCGCGCGTTCGTCGCCCCGCCCGGGCGCAAGATCCTGGCCTGCGATTACTCGCAGATCGAGCTGCGGATCATGGCCCACCTGTCCGAAGACCCGGGCCTGGTGCGCGCCTTCGAACAGGGCGTGGATGTGCACCGGGCCACCGCCGCCGAGGTGTTCGGGCGCGCGCTGGACGAGGTCACCCCGAACGAGCGCCGCGCGGCCAAGGCGATCAACTTCGGCCTGATGTACGGCATGAGCGCGTTTGGGCTGGCCCGCAACCTGGGCATCGACCGCGGCCAGGCCCAGGATTACGTGGCGCTGTACTTCAGCCGCTACCCGGGCGTGCGCGACTTCATGGAGCGCATGCGCCAGCAGGCCCGCGACCAGGGCTATGTGGAAACCCTGGAAGGCCGCCGGCTGTACCTGAACGATATTCACGCCCGTAACCAGGGCCTGCGCGCCGGGGCTGAACGGGCGGCGATCAACGCGCCGATGCAGGGCACCGCGGCCGACATCATCAAGCGGGCGATGGTGAAGGTGGACGGGTGGTTGCAGGGTCAGGGCGACCAGGCCCGGATGATCATGCAGGTGCACGATGAACTGGTGTTCGAAACCGAAAGTGAGTTTCTCGATACCTTGCGTTTGAAGGTGGTGGAACTGATGTCGTCTTCAGCTCAGTTGCGGGTGCCGTTGGTGGTCGACGCCGGCGTCGGTGATAACTGGGATGAGGCGCACTGAGACGGAAATCACGCTCAAACAGCTGAATTGGTTCATGGCGCCTTGAAAAACTGACTGTCGGATGAATGTTTCCCCTACAGAGCTTTCATTAATTGGGCCCCTTCACGAACTATCAATGTTCGGGGTGCTTTTATAGACCTCGACAGGCGCAACGCCTGTTGTGGATCTCTCCCATCCCCTGGAGCAGATCTCGGAACGGGGGCTCCTCCCCAAGCGCCCGTTCCCCGGCCCCGCTGACCTCCCCCTGGTCGGCGGGGCTTTTTATTTGGGCCGCCGTAAACCCTGCACGGCCCGCCGTGCGACAGACCTCCGCGCTGCCAATTGCCGTTTGCCCTGCGTGCGGCCCATGCTGTGGGCTGGACCCGGGGAGAACCGCATGAGCGATCTGTTTGCATTGGCCATGCCGTGGTGGGAATTCATCCTGCGCGCGGTGGTGGTGTACGTGCTGGTGCTGGGCATGGTGCGGTTGTCGGGCAAGCGCGCGCTGGGCCAGATCACCCCGTTCGACGTGCTGCTGATCGTGCTGCTGGGCAACGCGGTGCAGAACGCGTTGCTGGGCAAGGACACCTCGCTGGGCGGCGGGCTGCTGCTGGCGGCCACGCTGATCCTGCTCAACTACGGGGTGGGGTGGTTGAGCACGCGCAGTCGCCGCGTTGAACGCCTGGTCGAAGGCGAGCCGGTGCTGATCGCGCGCGACGGCAAGCTGCTGGATTCGGTGCTCCGGCGCGAAATGGTCACGTCGTCCGATTTCGATGCGGCGCTGCGCCAACAAGGCTGCCTGACGATCGACGACGTCGCGCTGGCGGTGCTGGAAATCAACGGCCACATCACCATCGTGCCGAAGAAGCGGTAGAGCCACCCCATGGGTGGCCGCATCGTTCGCCGCCGGTAGAGCCACCCCATGGGTGGCTGCATCGTTCGCCGCCGGTAGAGCCACCCCATGGGTGGCTGCATCGTTCGCCGCCGGTAGAGCCACCCCATGGGTGGCTGCCATCGTTTGAGAGCACAGCCACCCATGGGGTGGCTCTACCCGCCTCTGCGGTGCCGCGCGATTCCATCCGGTAACCCACCCGCCTCTGCGGTGCCGCGTTCGGTTACACCCAGTCGCGCGGGACCAGGTAGTCGGCCAGGCGTGCTTCGTCGCTGCCGGCCTCGGGCTGGAAACCGTATTCCCAGCGCACCCGCGGCGGCAGGCTCATCAGGATGCTCTCGCTGCGCCCGCCGCTCTGCAGGCCGAACCACGCCGGCCGATTTCGATGCGGCGCTGCGCCAACAGCGTTGCCTGACGATCGACGACGTCGCGCTGGCGGTGCTGGAAATCAACGGCCACATCACCATCGTGCCGAAGAAGGGGTAGAGCCACCCCATGGGTGGCTGCCATCTTTGGCACCGCAGCCACCCATGGGGTGGCTCTACCACCCGCCGGGGCGACCATCGGCCGCGCGCGATTCCATCCGGTAACCCACCGGCCTCTGCGGTGCCGCGTTCGGTTACACCCAGTCGCGCGGGACCAGGTAATCGGCCAGGCGTGCTTCGTCGCTGCCGGCCTCGGGCTGGAAACCGTATTCCCAGCGCACCCGCGGCGGCAGGCTCATCAGGATGCTCTCGCTGCGCCCGCCGCTCTGCAGGCCGAACAGCGTGCCGCGGTCGTAGACCAGGTTGAACTCCACGTAGCGGCCGCGTCGGTACAGCTGGAACTCGCGCTCACGCTCGCCGAACGGCATGTCCTTGCGACGCGCCACGATCGGCAGGTACGCGTCGAGGAAGCCATCGCCGACCGCGCGCAGGTAGGCGAAATCGCGTTCGAAATCGCCGTGCAGGTCGTCGAAGAACAGCCCGCCCACGCCGCGGGTTTCATTGCGGTGGCGCAGGAAGAAGTATTCGTCGCACCAGCGCTTGTGGTCGGCATAGCGTGCGTCGCCAAACGGCGCGCACAGGTCGTGCGCCACGCGATGCCACTGCTGCACGTCCTCGTCGAACGGATAGAACGGGGTCAAGTCGAAGCCGCCGCCGAACCACGACGCCACTTCCACGCCATCGCGCTCGGCGCGGAAATAGCGCACGTTGGCATGGGTGGTGGGCAGGTACGGGTTGGCCGGGTGGAACACCAGCGATACCCCGGTGGCGCGCCACGAGGCGCCGGCCAGTTCCGGCCGGTTGGCCGACGCCGACGGCGGCAGGCGGGTGCCGGCCACGTCGGAGAAGCCGATGCCGGCCTGCTCGAACACCGCGCCGTCGCGCAGGATGCGGGTGCGGCCGCCGCCACCTTCAGCGCGCTGCCACTGGTCTTCGGCGAACCGGCCCTGGCCGTCGGCGGCCTCGATGGCCGCACAGATGCGGTCCTGCAGGTCGGTCAGGTAGCTGCGTACGCGCTCGAATTCGTTCATGCCGCTACTTTACCGCAGGCCGGAGAGCCGGGCGGTAGACGCAGCTGCAGCGGATCACCGCTTGTGATTGGGCGTGCGCGGTGCCGGCGGGATGTCCTGATCGGCATCATCGGGGCTGTTCTGCAGTGCCCGCTCCAGCGCATGCCCGGCCGACATCATGGCCCAGTTGCGCGTGTCCAGCAGGTCGCAGGCAACGTGGCGTCCGCTCGCATCGGCCTGGCACAGCGCCTGGAGCATGCCATGCGCATCCACGTCACCGCTTCTTTCCTGTGCGGTGGCCAGGTTTTCGCAACCTTCGCGGATGCCTGCACGGCACACCTGCAGGTAATGCACGCTGGCCTGCTCCCACTGCCCCTTCAAGCCCAGCCGCGTGCCCAGCACGTTGCAGCCCTGCATGCTGCCGCGGGCACAGCAGGCTTCCGCGCCGCCGTCGACCAGCGCCTTGGGGCAGTCCTGCGGCAGCGGCACTTCGGTGAACTGCACCGGCGGCACGCAGCGCGCCGGGTCGTCTTCAGCCGGCGTGCGCTGGAAGCGCTGGAAGCGGGTCCACTGATCCATGCCCAGCAGGTCGCCGTTGGGCAGGGGTTTCAGTACGAAGTCGCCGCCCTGTTCGTGACGGATCCGGATGGCGCCGTCTTCAAGGCGGGCGCGCAGCTGGCCCATGCCCATGTCGACCAGGCCACGGTCACCAAAACGAAGGGAATCCATCAACGCGCGCTGGGAGACGTACGCGCCGCACGGCAGCGTTGCCGCGGCCTGCGGGGCGAGGTCCGCACCCAGCTGCTGCAGCGGGGGCGCAAATGCGCACGCGCGCGTGTCGCCTGCCGTACAGGCCAGGGCCAGCGCCGCCGTCGCATGCCGCAGGTCGCCGGCGTCCCACTGCTGCTCGGCCACCTCGGTGCAGAACCAACCATGAGGACGTGCCTGGCAGTACCCCTGCAGCTTCATCCGGTGCGTCTCGGACAGCGGGCGGTCCGGTTCGGGTGCAAACACCTTGACCATGCCGGCCGCCAACGCAGCGCCCTGCAGGGCCTCGGCGATTTTTTCGCCCAGCTCCGGGCGGGATGCCAGCGTATTCCTGCATGCCGCCTCATCGAATACATCGCCGTCTTCGCGGCACAGGGCGGGAAGGCCCATCTCGTCGAAGGCCCTTTCCATGTACGCGCGCATGGCGATCAGCTGGTTCTCGGAGACGCCGACATCATCGTCGCCGTCACGTTGCTGGCGGGCCTGTGCATCCTTCCGATAGCGAGCGGGCAGATCCCGGCACAGGGCCGGCATGCCGTCACTGCAGCCTGCTTCAAGCGCGGCGGTGTCCTTGTCGTAGCGATCGGCCAGGCAACGCAGCGGATCGGCCAGGCAGCTGCCGTCGGCATGGGTCACCGGCGCGCTGCATTGGGCGGGCGTCCGCAGTACGAAGCGGTTCCAGCCCAGTTCAAGGGCGCGCCCCCGCTGGCTTGCTTTCAGCGGCTCGATGCTGCCCGATCCGAGATCGATCACCTGCGGCTGCCCATCCTGCAGCTGCACGAGAAAATCGCTGCGCTCCCCGCTGTAGTCGATCTGGTAGCCGCGGTCGGGGCCTTCCAGGACCAGCTCGGCGCTGTCGGTGTCGTTGATGAAGCGCCCGCAGGTGAGCGGCTGCGCGAAGGCGGTGGGCGCCAGCACGAGCAGCAGCAGTGCCGCCGGTGCGGCGCGCAGGGAAACACGTGAAAGGCAGGGCAGCATGTCCGATCCTTGGAAGCGACACATCCGGTTGCAGGCCATGATGGAGCGCGATGGACGGCGCAGGGCCTGCAAGACCTGCTGCGCCATCTGTGAAGGGCTGCAGGATAGCGAGGCGGCCGGCGCTGGCAACGGCGGATGTCGCTTCCGGCCGTTGGCGTCGTGCCGCCATCGCCGGCGTCACTCGTCGCGTGCAGCCTCCTCGGCGATCGCACGCACCCTCGCGCGCAGCGTCGGCCAACCGCGGGTGGCGTCCACGTCGCAGGCGATGTGGGTAGCGCCGCCCTTGGCGCAGATGGCGGTCAACATGTTCGGTACCGCTTCGTCACCGGTATGTACATAGACCTCGGCCAGGCCCACGCAGCCATCGCGCACGTCGGCGGTGCACAGCGCGGCGTAGTAAGGCAGCGTGCTTTTCCAGTCTTCGTCACGGGCACGCGCGCTGGCGGCCAGCTTGCAGCCCAGCAGCTGACCGGCCTTGCAGCAGGCCTCCGGGCCGCCCTCGCGATCGAGCGTGGGGCAGTCCAGTGGCTGCGGAATCTCGATGAAGCTCAGCGGGGCGCTGCAGCCACCGGCGGCGCCGGGTTGGCGCGTGTAATGGGCAAAACGGGTGTTGCCGTCCATGCCCACCAGGCTGCCGTCGCGCGTGGTCTGCAGCACGACATCGTCGCCGATGTCGCGGCGCAGGTGGATCCGCCCGTCCTGCACGCGGGCACGCAGGCGCGTGGCGTAGCCGCTCAGCTGGACCACGCCGGCATCGCCGAACTGCAGGTCCGAGGGGATGCCGTTCTCGGCCTCGTAGCGGCCACAGGGCAGGGTGGTGGTGGGCACCGGCGACAGCGCCGCCGCCGACAACCCGACCAGCGGGGCGACCAGTGTGCAGGCATGGGCGTCGGCGCGCGTGCTGCAGGCGTGCTGCAGGGCGTCGCGGGCCTCCAGCAACCGGCCGGCGTTCCACTGTGCCTCGGCGACGCTCTGGCAGAATTCCTCGCGCGGGTGCCGCTGGCACAGGCCCGCCAGTTCGATCAGCTGCGCGGGCGGCAGCACCGCCTGCGACGCGTGGCTCAGCCCCATGAACGCCATGCCCATCATTTCGCCTGCCATTGTTTCAAGCAGGCGCATGCAGACCGCCGGGTCGTGGCCCTTGGCGGTTTCATCGCACTGCGCCGGCATGGGGAACGGAGGCGGCTCTTCCGGGGCGGCTGTGTTGGCCTGCTCCTGGTAGACCTCGATCAAGCGCTTGCAGGCCACCGGCACGTCTTCGCTGCACCACTGGCGCAGCTGCACGGGCTCAGCCTTGAGGTAGTGCTCCAGGCAGCCCACCGGATCGGCGCGGCAGCTGCCTTCTTCCACCGCGTAGAACGGCTTGCAGGCCGCGGCCTTTTCCCGCACGAAATCGTGGTACCCGCCGGTGAGGGTGCGGTCGCCCTCGCCGAAGGTCCAGTTCTCCATGCGCCCGGTGGCCAGGTTGACCATGCCCAGCACATCCTCGCTGCGTGCGATGCGCAGTTCCTCGGTGGGCGAGTGGGCCGACGTCAGGAAGCCGTGACCCTCGCTTTCCAGGGTCAGGATGGCGTTGCCGTCGTCCTGCTTGTAGGTGCCGCAGGCCATGGACTGCGCAGCGGCGGGAAGGCTGGCGGCGGCCAGGACGAGAACGGCCAGGGCACGCCAGCCGATGAAGCGGCGGCGCGCGGAAACAACAGAAGTCACAACAGCATCCTTGGGTGGAAATCGGGGGGCGTCGGCACGGCCGCAGGGGCCGGCCGGGGCAGGGGTCAGCGCTGCATCCAGGCGCGCACGTCGGCACGCAGCAGGCGCACCGCCAGCCAGCCATGCAGGCCGGCAAAGCCCACGGCGGTGAGCACCAGCATGCCGCTCAGGACAATGCGCTGCAGCTGCAGGTCGTGGCGCAGTTGGCGCATGTCGGGGGTGTCACCGTGGCGGGTCAGATACTGCGACACGTGTGCGAGTCCATCATCCACCACCCAGGCGGCAACGAAGTTCAGCAGCGCGGTCACCACCAGCAGCACGATGAACAACCACAGCGCCCAGTGTTCACGGCGCAGCATGCCCACGCACGCCACCACGCCCACCAGGCAGGTGAGCAGCATGGCCACGCAGATGCCCAGCGCGTGTGTCGTCAGCCACTGCAGCGGCGGTGACAGCCAGGCCACATCCCGCGTTTCCACCTGTTCCTGCAGGAAGGCGCCGATCGACAGCGGGCCGGCGACCAGCGCCGCAATGGCCCAGCCCACGGCGGAGGCCACGCATACCAGCAGCACCGATTTGGCCATCGGCGACAGGAATTTCGGTGGCGCCAGCGGGTCTACGAGCGGCTGGGCATGGGGCAACTGCGGGGGCGATGACATCCGGTGTCCTGTTGGGGTCGGCCACGGGCATCAGCCCGCGGCCACCGCGCGTGCGGCCGCGGGCAGGATATGGTCTTCGCTCAAGGCTGCCAAGCGCCGCCCATGCGGCGCCTGCAGGGGAACCCAGGCCAACTCGGCGATTTCCGCCTGCGCCTGCGGTGTGCCGGTGACCTGCACCCGCCACACCTGCGCGTGCACCCGGCGGCCGTGTTCATGCACCGCCCAGGCCTCGAAACGGCCCAGTGGCTGGGCGCTGCCGGGGTCCATGTGCACGCCCAGTTCCTCGTGCAGCTCACGCGCCAGCGCTTGCAGCGGGGCTTCACCCGGGTCGGGTTTGCCCCCGGGCTGGATGAAGGTTTCCGAGCCCTGCTTGCGCACCACCAGCACCTGGCCGGCGGCGTCCAGGATGACCGCGGCGACGATCTCGATCGGCGCCGCGGCGTGGCTGGCCAGCGCCGCCACTTACTTCAGGGTGTCGTTGAACAGCTTGAGGATGCGCTTGTACTGGTCCAGCCACGAGTCCGGACGGACGTAGCCATGGCGCTCCAGCGGGTAGGGCGCGATGGACCAGTTGTCCTTGTGCAGCTCGATCAGCTTCTGGGTGAGGTTGACCGAGTCCTGGAAGAACACGTTGTCGTCCATCATCCCGTGTGCGATCAGCAGGTGGTCCTGCAGGCCGTCGGCGTATTCGATCGGCGACGAGGTGCGGTACGCCTCCGGGTCGATGTCCGGGGTGTTGAGGATGTTGGCGGTGTAGCCGTGGTTGTACTGGTGCCAGTCGACCACCGGGCGCAGCGCGGCACCGGCCTTGAACGTGCCCGGCGAGCGGAACAGCGCCATGAAGGTCATGAAGCCACCGTAGGAGCCGCCGTAGATGCCGGCCTTGGCGCGGTCGCCCTGCTTGGTGTCCACCAGCCAGTCCAGGCCGTCCTTGTAGTCGTCCAGTTCCGGGTGGCCCATGTTGCGGTAGATCGCGGTGCGCCAGTTGCGGCCGTAGCCTTCGCTGCCGCGGTAGTCCATGTCCAGCACGATGTAGCCCTGCTGCACCAGCAGGTTGTGGAACATCTGCTCGCGGAAGTAGGCGGGGTAGCGCTGGTGGACGTTCTGCAGGTAGCCGGCGCCGTGCACGAACATGGCGATCGGGTACTGCTTGCCCGGCTCGGGGTTCTCCGGGCCGTAATACTTGGCCCAGACCACGCCGGCGCCATGCTTGGAGGGCACCTGCACCAGCTTGGGCTGCACCCACTCGCGGGCCTTGTAGGCGGCGGTGCGGGTGTCGGTGAGCACCTTGGCCTGGCCGCCGGTGGTGGGCACCACGGCCAGCTGCGCCGGCAGGTAGGCGCCGGAGTAACGCACCAGCAGCTGCTGGCCGTCCGGGGACAGCGAGAAGTCTTCCACGCCATTGAGCGCGGTCAGCTCACGGACCTGCCTGCTGGCGGTGTCGACCGCACAGACTTCGTAGTCGCCCGGGCTCTGCTGGTTGCACAGGAAGTAGAAGCCGCGGCCGTCGGCGCTGGGCACCGGCATGGAGGTTTCCCACTTGCCGCCGGTCAGTGCCTGCGGCTTGGCGGTGCCCTGCTGGGTGTACAGGTGCGAGTAGCCCGATTCTTCGGACAGCAGCCACAGCGTGCGGTTGTCGTTGGACCAGCCAAAGTCGTTGAAGCCCCAGTTGATCCAGGCGCTGTCGGTCAGGCGGTGGCGGTTCTCGAGCTTGGCGCTGGCGGGACTGACGCTGGCAATCCAGCGGTCCTTGTTGTCGTTGGCGCGCAGCATGATCGCGGCCTGCTGGCCATCGGCGCTCCAGCGGATGCCGGGGTTGCCGGGGCCGGCCAGCACTTCGAGGGGGCGGTTGCCCTTGAGCGCGTCCTTGCCGGCGGCCTTGCGCAGCGCGGCCAGCGGGTCGGTGGCGATGCCGGGCAGGCTGTCCAGCGAGAGCGGCTTGACGGTGCCGGTGACCGCATCGACCAGCCACAGTGCATGCGGTTCGGGATCGTTGCGGCCCACGCGGGTGCGGGTGTCCTCGAACTCTTCGTAGCCCGATTCGGTCACGTACTTGGGCATCTTGCCGCCGCGGCCTTCGTCGAAGCTCTTCGGCTTGGTGACCACGATCAGGCTGCGGGTGTCGGGCGAGAGGGCGCTGCCGACGATCTCCACGTCGGCGCCGAGGTAGACCGGGCCGGGCGCACGGGTGGCGTCGGCGCGGCGCCAGCTGGCTTCCTGCGCCTTGAGCGCGTCGCGCTGGGCGCGATCATTGCGCAGGGTGGCCAGGGTGCGCAGTTGCTGGTCGCGCAGGACGTCGGCCTTGGGGGCATCGTCGGGGTTCTTTTCGGCCTTCAGGCTGGCCACCTGCTGGACGCCACCGGTGGCGGTCCAGTGGAACCAGGTCTGGCCGGTCTGCCAGATGACTCCGCCGTCGCGGGCGAAGTTGGCCGCACTGGCCTTTTCGCTGCTGCGGGTCAACTGGGTCAGCGCGCCGCTGCGCAGGTCGCGCAGGAAGACGTCGCCGTTGCGCACGAACACGGCACGCTGGCGCAGGGTGTCGTACACCGGGCTGTCGACGTCCAGGCTGCTGCGCTGGTCATCGGCCACCTGGGTGGCCACGCCACCGCTGACCGGCTGGCGGAAGGTGTCGCGGACGGGGCTGCCGGTGCGCTTGAGCTGGTACTCGACCTGCTGGCTGTTCCAGGACCACCACGCGCTTTCGACCGGCGGGCCGATCCAGTCGGGGTCGGCCATGGCCTGCTCGATGGTGATCGGCGTCGGCGCCGCGTGGGCGGTGCCGCCGAGGGCGGCGAGCAGCAGCAGGGACAAGGGCAGCGTTCTGGGCATTGCGGGCAGCACCGTAGTAGAAAACCCGGCAAGCGTAGCAGCCGCAAGGGCTGCATGAAGGGGCCACAGGTCATGGACGTGGCCTCTTCCTGCGGAAGGCAAGCGGTGGGTGGGGGGGGGGGGGGGGGGGGGGGGGGGGGGGGGGGGGGGGGGGGGGGGGGGGGGGGGGGGGGGGGGGGGGGGGGGGGGGGGGGGGGGGGGG
>NZ_JBEPSF010000025.1:0-60798 GCF_040548725.1 Stenotrophomonas sp. 2619
CAGCGGGGGTTCCCGGGGGGGGGGGGGGGGGCGGGCGCCCCCCCCCCCCCCGGGGCGCCCCCCCCCCCCCCCCGCCACTACCGTGTGCGTGGGTGGTTTCCGTGGAGCCGGCCAGCGGCCGGCCCCGCCGCGTGCGTGGGTGGTTTCCGTGGAGCCGGCCAGCGGCCGGCACTGCCGCGTGCGTGGGAGGTTTCCGTGGAGCCGGCCAGCGGCCGGCACTACCGTGTGCGTGGGTGGTTTCCGTGGAGCCGGCCAGCGGCCGGCACTACCGTGTGCGTGGATGGTTTCCGTGGTGCCGGCCGGCGACCGGCAGCAACGGTTTACGCGGTGCGCGGGGCGAACATGATCACCATCATGCCGGCCAGGCACAGCCCGACCCCGAGCAGGTCCCAGCGGCTGGGACGGATGCCGTCCACCAGCCACAGCCACATCAACGCGGTGCCGATGTAGACCCCGCCGTAGGCCGCATACACGCGCCCACTGGCCGCCGGATGCAGAGTCAGCAGCCAGGCGAACAGGGCCAGACTGGCCGCCGCCGGGAACAGCAGCCAGGCGCTGCCGTCCTTGCGCAGCCACAGCCACGGCAGGTAGCAGCCGACGATTTCGGCCACGGCGGTGAGGATGAACAGCAGCAGCGTTTTCACCGGGTGGCTTCGTCGGCCTTGGCCTGCTGCCAGAGCTGCTCCTGCGCCTCCAGGTCCAGCGCTGCCATTGAATGACCCGCAGCCTCGGCCTGCGCTTCCATTGCCCGGAAGCGGCGCTCGAACTTGTGGTTGGCCTGGCGCAGTGCCGCGCCCACGTCCACCTTGGCGTGGCGGGCCAGGTTGGCGCAGACGAACAGCAGGTCGCCCAGTTCTTCCTGCAGGCGGGCGTGGTTGTCCTCCACCGCGCCGCGCGCGAACTCGGCGGCCACCTCGTCCAGCTCCTCGCGCACCTTGTCGATTACCGGGGCCGGGCCGGGCCAGTCGAATCCAACCCGCGCCGCGCGCGCCTGCAGCTTCATCGCCCGCTGCCACTCCGGCAGGCCACGCGAAATGCCGGCCAGTGCGGAGGTGTCGGCATGGCCCTTGGCGGCGCGCTCGGCACGCTTGATCGCCTCCCAGTTCGTGTTCACGTCCTCGGCACCGTCGACCTGCACCTGCGCGAACACATGCGGGTGGCGGCGCTGCATCTTGTCGCTGATCGAGCGGGCCACCTCGGCGAAGCCGAACGCGCCCTGCTCGCTGGCCATCTGCGCATGGAACACCACCTGCAGCAGCAGATCGCCCAGCTCGTCCTGCAGGTCGACCAGATCACCGCGGTCGATCGCATCGGCAACTTCGTAGGCTTCCTCGATGGTGTACGGGGCGATGCTGGAGAAATCCTGCTGCAGGTCCCAAGGGCAGCCGTCACGCGGGTCGCGCAGCCGCGCCATGATGCCCAGCAGGCGGTCCAGTTCAGCGGTGGCGGTCATCCAGTACTCCTTCGGCAGCGGGTCAGTCCGGCAACCACTCGCGCCATGGCAGGCGGGTGTCGCCGAGGGCGATGAAATCGCCGTTCAACAGGCTTTCGCGGCGGTTGTAGCGGAACGGCTTGCCGGTGGCCGCCGACAGCACCGCGCCCCCGGCCGCGTGCAGCACGCACTGGCCGGCGGCGGTGTCCCATTCGGAGGTCGGGCCAAGCCGTGGGTAGACGTCGAGCGTGCCTTCTGCGATCCGGCAGAACTTGAGCGAAGAGCCCTGCGCGACCACCTCGATATCGCCCATCCGCCCCAGCAGGGCCTCGGTCTGCGCGCTGCGGTGCGAGCGGCTGGCGGCCACTTTCAGCGGCGCCGTGGCCGGTGCGCGTGCGCGCAGCACGGTGTCGTGCATGCCCAGACGGCGGTAAGCCAGCTCCCCGCGCATGGCGTGCCAGGCAATCCCGCTGACCGGGGCCAGCACCACGCCGAAGGCCGGCGCGCCCTGGTAGATGAGTGCGATGTTGACGCTGAATTCGTCGTTGCGCTTGACGAACTCGCGGGTGCCATCCAGCGGGTCCACCAGCCAGTAGGCGCCCCAGTGCTGGCGCACGTCCCACGGCACCTGGGCCGACTCTTCGGACAGGATCGGCAGGTCCGGGGTGAGCTGCTGCAGGCCGCGCTCGATCACCGCGTTGGCGGCCAGGTCGGCGGCGGTGACCGGGCTGTGGTCGGATTTGATCGTCACGTCGAACGGCGTGGCATACACGGCCATGATGGCGGCGGCGGCGTCCTGGGCGATGGCGATGACGGTTTCGCGCAGATCGGTGGTGAGTTTGATCATGCGCCGCGTTCCAGCCACTGCCGGGCGATGAACAACGCCGCCAGTGATCGGCCCTCGGAAAAATCCTCACGCAGCATCAGCTGGTCCAGCTCGGCCAGCTTCCAGGGCACCACTTCCAGTTCCTCGGGCTCGTCGCCGACCAGGCGTTCGGGATACAGGTCGCGTGCCACCACCAGCCACGACTGGTGGCTCATGTAGGTGGGGGCCAGGGTCATCGCCCGCAGCACGTCCAGGCGCCGGGCGCCGTAACCAGCCTCTTCCTTCAACTCACGGTCGGCCGCCTGCTCGGGGCTTTCGCCGGCATCGATGCGGCCCTTGACCAGGCCAAGCTCGTAGCGGTGCATGCCGGCGGCGTATTCACGCACCAGCAGCACCGTCTCATCGTCCAGCATCGGCACCACCACCACCGCGCCATGGCCATGGCTGACCAGCCGCTCGAAGCGGCGGCGCTCGCCATTGGAGAATTCCAGGTCAAGGTGCTGGCGCTGGAACGGCCCGCTCTGCTCGTCCGTGATCTTGTGGATGATGGGCAGGCGACGGCTCATGCGAGCATCTCTAGAATGGGAGCTGGTGAAAACGTCTTCATGAGCCTGAAATGCTAGCAGACCCAGCCCCCTTAACGCTGGCCGATCGGTGGCGGCAACGCGACCTGGCCGTGCTGTGGCATCCGTGCACGCAGATGCGCGAGCACCCCGACACCCTGCCGCTGGTGCCGATCGCGCGTGGCGAAGGCCCGTGGCTGATCGATCACGACGGCAAACGCTACCTGGACGCGGTGAGCAGCTGGTGGACCAATCTGTTCGGCCATGCCCATCCGCGGATCGGGAGCGCCATCGCGCAGCAGGCCACCCAACTGGAACAGGTGATGCTGGCCGGCTTCAGCCATGAGCCGGCCGTCGAGCTGGCCGAGCGCCTGCTGGCGATCGCCCCGCGCCAGGCCGGGCGCGACCCGCTGGCCAAGGTGTTCTATGCCGACAACGGTTCGGCCGGGGTCGAGGTGGCCCTGAAGATGGCCTTCCACTACTTCCGCAACCGCGGCGAACACCACCGCACGCGCTTCGTGGCGCTGGAGAACGGCTACCACGGCGAGACGCTGGGCGCGCTGTCGGTGGGCGACATCCCGCTGTACCGCCGGGTGTATGCGCCGCTGCTGACCGAGGCGCTGTTTGCGCCGTCGCCGGACGCCTACCTGGCCGAGGACGGGCAGACCGCCGCGCAACGTGCGCACCAGGCCGCCGATGCGCTGGCCACCCTGTTCGACCAGCACCCCGGCGAGATCTGCGCGGTGATCCTGGAGCCGCGCCTGCAGTGCGCCGGCGGCATGCGCATGCACGACCCGGTGTACCTGCAGCGTGCGCGCGAACTGTGCGATGCCAACGGCGCGTTCCTGATCGCCGACGAGATTGCCACCGGCTTCGGGCGCACCGGCACGATGTTCGCCTGCGAACAGGCCGGGGTGATGCCCGACCTGCTGTGCCTGTCCAAGGGCCTGACCGGCGGCTTCCTGCCGCTGTCGGCGGTGCTGGCCACCCAGGCGCTGTACGACGCGTTCCTGGACGATTCGCGCGAGCGCGCCTTCCTGCACTCGCACAGCTACACCGGCAATCCGCTGGCCTGCGCCGCGGCCCTGGCCACGCTGGACATCTTCGCCGGCGAGGACGTGATCGCGCGCAACCGCAGCACCGCCGAGGTGATGCGCACGCTGGCCGCCCCGTTCACCGACCACCCGCACGTGGCCGACGTGCGCCAGGCCGGGATGGTGGTGGCCTTCGAACTGACCCGCAACGGCGACAAGCGCACGCCGTTCCCGGCCGAGGCGCGGGTGGGCCTGCACGCCTACACCGCCGCGCTCAAGCGTGGCGTGGTGCTGCGACCGCTGGGCAACGTGCTGTACTGGATGCCGCCGTACTGCGTGGACGACGACCACCTGGACCTGTTGGCCCAGACCACCCTGGCCGCGATCGAGGAGGCTGTTGCATGCGCGTGACCCGGTGCCATGTCGAGAACCCGCTGGCGGTGGGCCAGACCCTGTCGCTGCCCGAAGAGGCGGCCAATCACCTGGTGCGGGTGATGCGCCTGCGCGAGGGCGACGGCTGCGTGCTGTTCAACGGCGACGGCCACGATTACAGCGCCACCCTGGTGGTGGTGGGCAAGCGCGATGCGCAGGTGCGCATCGACGCTGCGCTGGCGGTAGCCAACGAATCGCCGCTGCACATCACCCTGCTGCAGGGCATCGCCCGCGGCGAGAAGATGGACCTGATCCTGCAGAAGGCCACCGAACTGGGGGTCAACGCGATCGTGCCGGTCAACGCCGAGCGGACCGAAGTGAAACTGGATGCGGCGCGCGCGGAAAAGCGGCTTGCGCACTGGAACAGCGTGGTGGTCTCGGCGTGTGGGCAGTCCGGGCGTGCGCGGGTGCCCCGCGTTGCGGCGCCGCAGGCGCTGCTGGACGCCGCACGGCAGGTGCCGGCCGAGGCGCTCAAGCTCACGCTGGACCCACTGGGGGAGCATCGTCTGTCCACCCTGCAGCCGGCACCGGGCGGGGTGGTGATTGCCATTGGGCCGGAGGGCGGCTGGTCGCCCCGGGATCGGCAGGCATTGGCCGAGGCGGGCTTCCAGGGACTGCAACTGGGTCCGCGCATCCTGCGCACCGAAACGGCCGGGTTGGCCGCCATCGCGGCGGTACAGGCGCGGCTGGGCGACCTGGGCTGACCCTCACGTTCCGGTAGGTAGCGACGGTTGGTCGCTACCCCATCCCGGTGGGTGCACGAATAGCCGATGCGCGATGTGCCAGCGCACGTCGAGCCAGCCGGTGGAACAGCCCCCTTGAGTCAAGGGGGCGCGCCGC
Source organism: Stenotrophomonas sp. 2619 (assembly GCF_040548725.1). NCBI lineage: Bacteria > Pseudomonadati > Pseudomonadota > Gammaproteobacteria > Lysobacterales > Lysobacteraceae > Stenotrophomonas > Stenotrophomonas sp. 2619. Next base: position 5,128 of record NZ_JBEPSF010000025.1, read on the forward strand.
CAGGCGCGGGGATCTGGAGAAATGTTTGCGGGGGGCCCACGATCTGCGCCGCAGATCGTGGGAGGTTTCGCGAATGCGAACCTACCCCGCGACCGGGTACGCCTCGTCCAGCGCCGCTTCCAGCGCATCCAGGTCGGGCAGCAGCGCGCTCTGCTCGCCCAGCAGCACGCGCATGTGCACGCCCTGCGGCAGGGTTTCCTCGGAGGCGTCGGCCAGCAGGCCGTCACGCGGCACCGAGATCAGCTGCGGGAAGGTCTGGGTGAGCAGCGCGAAATACGGACGCTTCGCATTGCCGCCCAGCGCCTTGAGCACCACCACCTTGTTGTTGCTGGTGACCAGTTCGTCGCCCAGCCCGGACAACCGCGCGAACGACAGCAGCGGCACGTCCCACCCGTGCCAGGCAATCTGGCCGACCAGCCAGGCCGGTGCGTCCGGCACGCCCTGCACGGCCACCTTGGACATCATCTCGGCCACGGTGGCATTGGGCAGCAGCACGCGTTCGTGCCCGGCCTGGATCAATACCCCGCGGATTTCGTCGTTGCTGGCGTAACTCATGGCGTGATTCCTGAAAAGGGTACGGCGCGGCGATTACTCGCTCACACCCCAACGTTCGACGATGCTGTGGGCCAGCTGCGGCGGCTCGCCCGCGTCCATCCCGGCGGCCACCGCGGCGTTGGCCGCGGCAGGGTCGTAGCAGCCTTCGCCGACCTGTGCGCCCACCCAGGCGCCTGCGGCGGCCAGGGCCAGCACGTCGTCGACATGGGCCATGTCGGCGCCACTGAGCAGCACCACGGCGCTATGCGCCGGCGGCAGCGTGGCCACCTGGACGCCCTGTGCGTCGCCCTGGAAGTACAGGCCGCGCTGGCGTTCGGTCAGGCCGACGTCGTCCGGCAGGATGTAGGCGTTGCCGGCCTGGACCGGCTGCCCGGCTTCGGCCAGCAGCACCGGCAACGCCGACACGCGCGCCATCTGCTTGACCAGGTTGCCGTAGCGACCGCCATCCAGGCGCATGTGCACCAGCACCGGCGTGGCCAGCCCCGCCGGCAGCGTGGCCAGCAGGCGACGCAGCGCGTCCGGCCCGCCGATACCGGCCAGTACCAGTACGGCCCCTGCGGCCGCGCCGTCGTTGGGGCGCTCGGCCTCCAGTTCGACCAGCGACAGCCGTTCGATATCGAACGCAGACAGCGGCGGCGGTGCGGCGTCGGCAGTGGCCGAGGCGCTTGCGGGCGCCACGGCGGCGGTGTCGGCGCTGTCGTCCACCAGCGACCAGCTGCTGTGGTCGCCCAGCGGCACGCGGGCGGCGGCCGGTGGCGCCGAGGCCGGCACCGGCGGCGGGCCCGAGGCGGTGGCAGCGGCCGGCGGCGGCTGCAGGGCGGCCAGCGCTTCTTCCAGCGACATCGGTTCGCTCACTGCATCCGGGGCCTGGTACAGGCCATCGGCAGGAACGTCCGCGGCGGCATCGAAGGCCTCGCGGACATGGAAGTCCAGCGGGGCATCGGCATGCAGTTCGGCCGGGGTGGTCGGCATGCCAGGCTCGGGCTGGAGCAGCGTGTCCTGTTCCGAACCCGGCGGCAACACGTCGTGGTGGCCGTGCAGCTTGGCCACCAGGTGCCGTGCCCAGCGCTGCGCTTCCCAGCCTTCACGACGGGCGGCCAGTTCGGCTTCGTCGAAGATCAGGGTCAGCGACGGCGAACCCAGCACCGGGTCCAGGCGCTCCAGCGCGTCCTCGATCGCCGGTTCCAGCGCGATCAGCACCGCCCCCGGCGCCGCGTCGCGCAGCACCTGCACGTCCAGCGTGTTGGGGTCCTCTTCCAGCACCAGGGTGGCGCCGGCCTGGGCCAACGCCTCGCGCAGGCGCTCGCGGGCCTGCCCCGGGCGCGCCAGCAGCGCTACCGACAACAGCAAAGGCAGGTCATTCGCGGACACGGGCGATCCCCAGCAGGTCGTACACGTTTCGCATCAGGTCCAGTTCCTGGTAAGGCTTGCCCAGGTAACGCTGGACGCCGATTTCGAAGGCGCGCTGACGGTGCTTGTCGCCACTGCGCGAGGTGATCATCACGATCGGCACATCCTTGTAGCGCGGATCGGCGCGCATCGCCGTGGCCAGTTCATAGCCATCCATGCGCGGCATTTCGATGTCCAGCAGCATCAGGTCGGGGACCCGTTCCTCCAGCCGCTCGAGCGCTTCCACGCCATCGCGGGCCACCGCCACTTCGAAGTTGTGGCGCTCCAGGATGCGGCCGGTGACCTTGCGCATGGTCAGCGAATCGTCGACCACCATCACCAACGGTGCCTGGCGGTCGCTGACCTGGCTGGTCACGGCGATCGGCTTGTGCGGGTTGGCCTGGAAGCGGCGGACCAGCGGTGCCACGTCGAGGATGACCACCACGCGGCCATCGCCGGTGATGGTGGCGCCGTAGATACCCGGCACCGAGGCGATCTGCAGGCCCACCGGCTTGACCACGATTTCGCGGTTGCCCAGCACCTGGTCGATCGCCACGGCCGCACGCAGTTCACCGGCACGCACCAGCAGCAGCGGCACCTGGGCCTGGCCCTCGGCACGCGCCGGGCCCTGGCCCACCAGCGTCCCCAGGTCGTGCAGGGCGAAGGCTTCGCCACCGTAGTGGTAGTCGCCGTCGATGGTTTCAAAGCGCTCGCGCGAGATCCGGCCGATACCGCTGACCGAGGCCACCGGCACCGCATAGGTGGTTTCGCCGATCTGCACGAACACCGCCTGGGTGACCGCCAGCGTCTGCGGCAGGCGCAGGGTGAAGGTGACGCCCTGGCCACGCACCGAGTGGATATCCACCGAGCCGCCCAGCTGTCGCACTTCGTTGTGCACCACGTCCATGCCCACGCCACGGCCGGCCAGCTGGCTGACCTGGTCGGCGGTGCTGAACCCGGGCGAGAAGATCATCGCGTCCAGTTCGGCGTCGCCGAGCACGGCATCGGCCTGCACCAGGCCACGCTGTTCGGCGCGGCGACGGATCGCCTCGCGGTCCAGCCCGGCGCCGTCGTCGGCCACTTCCAGCACGATTTCCGAGCCTTCGCGGCGCAGACGGATGGCAATTTCGCCTTCCTCGGGCTTGCCGGCAGCGCGGCGCTGTTCCGGGGTTTCCAGCCCGTGGGCAACCGAGTTGCGCAGCATGTGTTCCAGCGGCGCGACCATGCGGTCCAGGACGTTGCGGTCCAGTTCGCCGTGGGTGCCTTCCAGGATCACGTGGACCTGCTTGCCGGTGTCCTGGCCAGCCTGGCGGACCACCCGACGCAGGCGCGGCACCAGACCATCGAAGGGCACCATGCGCGCACGCATCAGGCCGTCCTGCAGTTCCGAGCTGACCCGCGACTGCTGTTGCAGCAGCACGTCGTACTGGCGCGACAGGTCGTCCAGCACGCCCTGCAGGCCGCCCAAGTCGGCGGCAGACTCGTTCAGCGCACGGCTGAGCTGCTGCAGCGTGGAGAAGCGGTCCAGTTCCAGCGGGTCGAACTTGTGGTCGGCCTGGTCCTGCTCGCGCTGGTAGCGGGCAACGATCTGCGCTTCGGTTTCCAGGTCCAGACGGCGCAACTGGTCGCGCAGACGCGCGTTGGTGCGGTCCAGTTCGCCCATGGCGCCACGGAAGGCGCCCAGCTGCTGTTCCAGGCGCGAGCGGTAGATCGCCACTTCACCGGCGTGGTTGACCAGGCGGTCGAGCAGATCGGCGCGCACGCGCACCTGTTCCTGCTGCGGACGGGCCAGGGCATCGTCGTCGCTGCTGGTTTCCAGCGGCACCGGTGCCGAGAGCGGCGCCGCGGCGACGGCGGTATCGACCTCGACCGGTGCGCTGTCCTGCACGGTGTCGGCAGGGGTGTCCACGGCCACGTCCACCCGGCCCAGCGTGCGCTGTTCGAAGGCATGGATCAGGTCGTCGGGCATCGCCACGCTGCGGTGCTGACCGGTACGGGTCAGCAGCTGGTGCAGGCGATCGAAGCCACGTTCAAGCAGGTGAACGTCGCTGCGGTCGATGTCGGTGCGGTTGGCCGCCACGGCTTCCAGCAGCGATTCGATGCCATGGCCCAGGTCGCCAATCGGGTTGATCCCGGCCATGCGTGCGCCACCCTTGAGGGTGTGCAGGTCACGCTGCAGGCCGGCGATGACGTCGCGGTCGTTCGGCGCGGCGCGCAGTTCGCTGATCAGGCCATCGCAATGGTCGAGCAGGTCCTTGCCTTCTTCCACGAAGATATCGACCAGCTCCTGGTCGAGCACGCTGAAGTCCAGCGCGTCGGCGCTGTCTTCTTCGTCATCGGCCTCGGTGTCGAGCGCGGTGTCGTCGGCACCGGTTGCCTCGGCCGGGGCGGCCGGTTCTTCATGCGTGGAGAGCGCGACGACCGATGCGCCAGCGGCGGCCAACGGCGCATCTTCGAGTTCGAAGAACGGCGTCGGCGCAGCGGTTTCGGGTGCGGTTTCGGTCTCGACCGCATCCTCGGCGAAGGCGTCGGCCTCCTCGGGCTGTTCCTGTGCGTCGTGGGTGGAATCCAGGCCCAGCACGCTGTCGGCCGCGTCGTCGGCCTGCGGCGCGTCGATCACGGTCAGACCGTCATCCAGGGCCTGCTGCTCGTCAACCGGCTCGCCGAACGCCGGCGTCGGCGGCAGGGCTTCGTCCAGTGCGTCGCGCGTGTCCTGATCGTCGGCTCCCGGGTCCTGTTCCGATACGGCCGGTTCCGATACGGCCGGTGCTGCGTCGTCGGCTGCGTCGAGCGGCGCGTCCAGCGCGGTGGTGGTATCTGCTTCGGCGGTCGTTTCGGCTTCGACGTCGGCGTCCACTTCGACGTCGGCCACGGCGTCGGACGCTTCGACGGTAGCAACCGCCGGCTCGTCATCGAGGACCGCGTGATCGATCATGGTGTCGTCCGCAGCGGCGCCCGTGGCAGCAGCCACGTCGTTCGCCTCGGCCACCGGCGTCACCTCGGCGTCGAAGAAGCGCGACAGGTCGTCGGCGCCGGTCAGTTCGACCGCCTCCAGACCGTCGTGCGCGCCCTGCCCGTCCGCGGCGGCGTCGTGCTGTTCCGCGTCGAATGCGGCGACGTCGGCGACGCCCGGGGCGGCACTGCCTGCGTCAGGCTGTGCGTGGTCCAGCGTGGTCGCGTTGCCCACGGGCGCGGCATTCACCGGAAGATCGGCGTCGAAATACGCCGACAGGTCATCGCTGCCGGTCAGTTCGTCCACCACCAGCGCATCGGCGTCCAGCGCGTCACCGGTCTCCACTTCAACCGCTGCGGTTTCACCGGCGACCGGCTCGACCACGGTCAGGCCGTCGGCGTCGATCTCGGCCAGCTGCAGGTCGGTATCGGCACTGTCGTCCAGGCCGGCGTAAGCGCCCTGCGCGTCTGCCTGCGGCAGCGTGGCCAGGGCGTCATCGTCGTTGGCGGCGACGTCGTCACCGGCCACCGGCACGGTTGCATCGTGGGATGCGACAGCGTCCAGTTCCACGGCCTGGGTCTCGACAGCGGCCGGGTCGACGGCATCGCCGTCCAGCGCATCCTGCGCGAAGGCCAGATCGTCTTCTTCATCGTCAGCCACCAGCGCCGGCCAGCGCGCTTCGGGCAGCGTGTCGGCCAGGGCCTGCAGGCGGGCAGCAAGCGCGGCCTGCACCGGAATACGCGGTGCGTCGGCCTGCAGGGCCGTCATGGTCGCGGTGATCGCCTCGGCGGTGGCCGACAGCGCGTCCACGCCATCGGCGTCCGGGGTGGTATCGGCGGCCAGCGAGCGCTTGATGAAGCTCTCGGCGCCCCCGGTGACGGCGGTGATCTCGGGCACGTCGGTCATCGCGAACGCACCGTTCATGGTGTGCACCGCGCGCAGCAGGCTGTCGGTGACCGGCTGCGGGGCCACGCTGGCCTCGCGCAGCCAGGCCTGCAACGTGGCCTGATGGGTATCCACCTCGGCTTCGAGGATTTCGCGCAGCACTTCGTCGATGTTGGCCGGCGTACCGCTGGCCTCGACGGCGTCGCTGGCGTCGACGGCTTCGACGACGTCGACCACCTCCACCGGGGCGGCCACGACCGGCGCGGCCCGCTGCAGCGGCACATGGAAGGTTTCTTCGCCGGCCGCCACGCGATCGGCAATGGCCTGCATGGCCTGCAGGTCGGCCGTCACGCGGCCCTGGCCGCGCAGCGCGGCGTTGAGCTGCGGCAGCACCTCATACGCCTGGGTGACCATGGCCACCACGGCCGGGGTGGCCGGCCGGGTACCGTCGAGCACGCGGTTGAGCATGCCTTCGATTTTCCAGCTGAACTCGCCCAGGGTGCGCGCGCCCACCAAGCGGCCGCTGCCCTTCAGCGTGTGGAACACGCGACGGATCGGACGCAGGCGGTCCAGGTTGTCCGGCGCGGCGCGCCAGACCGGCAGCAGGTTGCCAAGGTTGACCAGTTCCTCGTCGAACTCTTCGATGAAGACTTCGCGGATGTCCTGGTCGATGTTCTCGCCATCGTCTTCGAAGCCGGCGTCGATGCTGTCGGTCTCACTGACCGCATTGGCCGGCGATACCGCGGCCAGCGCATCGGGGGTGATCGCAGGCGCGGTGCTGAACTGCGCCGCGGCCGCATCCAGCTCGGCCAGGAAGCGCGCGGACTCGTCGTCCAGCTCGATCTTGCCGATCACGGCGGCATGCACGCCGGTGCTGCTGTGGGTCACGACCGGGGTCGGATCCTGCGCAGCACCGTCGTCAACGCGGCCATGTTCGTCGGCGTCGATCGGCGCTGCCGCATCGGCGGATGCGTCTGTGGCGACGTAGTCGTCTGCGACCAGGGTCGGTTCGATAGCGTCAACCGATTCGGCAATGATCGTGTCGATGTGCTCAGCGGCATCGACATCCTGCGCGGCTGCGTCCGCATCGGCAGGGGTGTCGGTCGCCTGCAGGAACGACGGCAACGTGGTCACGTCCAGGTCGGGCGCGGCGTCAGCCACCGGCGCCACGGCGGGCGCGACGGTATCGTCGATCTGCAGCGACAGCACGTCACCGGCATTGTGCAGCGGCGCATCGAAGGTGAATTCGATGGGGTCGTCGCTGAACTCCAGGGCGTCGTGCTCGGCGGCAACGGGGTCGAACCCACCGCTGAAGGAGACCGCGTCCTGCGCGTGCGTGTCGTCCTGTGGGTGCACCGCGTCGGTGGCGTCCAGCGTATCCAGGGCGACATGCATCGGCGGCAGCGCGTCCCAGCGCACCGCGGGGCTGTCCTCGGCGATCACCGGGTCGAAACGGGCGAAGCTGGGCTCGGCGTGTTCGGTGGTGGCGTCGGCCTCGGCGGACAGGGTCCACTGCGGGGCCTCCGGCGCGGGCGCGGTCGATGCGTCGAACACCAGCGACGGGGCGGCTGCCGCTGCGCTGGCCAGGGCGGCGTCAGGCAGCGGGTCGAAGGTGAAGTCCGGGAACGATGGCGGCACGCTGCCCGGCGGCGGTGCGCTCGGGGTGACGGGCACGGCGATCGGCTCGACCGACGGCGCATCCCACTGCGTCAACTCGATCGGCTCGGCAGCCACCGGCAGGGCCTCGGCGGTGGTGTCCGGCTGGGCCGCATTGGCGTCCGGCAACGGCCAGTAACGCAGGGTTTCCAGGCTGGTGCGGGTGATGTCGAGGATTTCCTCGCGGCCCGGGCGTCGCTCGCGCAGGGCTTCGAGGTAGTACTCCAGGCTGGCCATGGCATCGGCCAGGGTATCCAGCTGGCGCCCGCTCGGCACGCGCTGGCGGCCGATCAGTTCCACCGTGATGTACTGGCGCACACCCTGCAGGTAATCGGCCGGGGTGGCCAGGTCGAGCATGCGCAACGCACCGGACACCTCGCCCAGCAGGCGCGGCACTTCCTGCAGCTGCTGGTGGTTCCAGTTGGTTTCGATGAAGGCGACGAAGTGCTCGCGGGCGGCGGCGAAATTGGCGATGGCTTCATGCGCCAGCACCTCCACCGTGCGCCGGTTCTCCACTGCGCTCGGATCGTCCTCGCCACTGCCGCCGGCGCCCAGATGGGCGACCTGGTCGTCCAGCGAAGCGTCCACGTACAGCAGCGCACCGGCGATATCCAGCAGCAGGCTTTCGTCGATCTGCTGTTCGCCCTGGACGACGCCGCGCAGCGCATCGCGCTGTTGCACGACCACGCCGCGGGCCACGCCCAGGCCCATCATGCCCAGGGTATCGGCCACCGCGCCCAGCTCATTGACCTGGGTCTGCAGCTGCACCGGATCGCCGCCGGTGCGCAGGTGCAGGTCCAAGGCGTCCTTGATGCGCAGCAGCTCTTCCTTGACCGCATTGCCCACGGTATCGAGCAGCTCGCGGTTGCGGCCGCTCAGGCTGCCGCGGGCGTGGTCGAGCTCGGCCTCGGTGGCGGTGACGCTGTCCGGCGCGAACGCGAACAGCACGCTTTCGTTGATGCCCGGTGCGGCGCGTGCCGAACGGATGTCGTTGAGCAGCGGCAGCAGCACGATCGGAATGTCGCGGTGACCGTTCTGCAGGCGCTCCAGGTAGTCGGGCAGCAGCACGCTGCCGCGCATCAGGGTGGCGCAGGCTTCGTCACGGTCGGGCACCTCGCCGGCGCCGATGGCGTTGGCCAGCTGCTCCAGTTCTTCGGCCACCATCGCCGGGGCATACAACTCCACCATGCGCAGGGTGCCCTGCACCTGGTGCAGGTAGCCGGCGCAGAAGCGCATGCGGCCGGCATCGGAGGGGTCTTCGGCGTAGTACTCCACCTCGTTGCGCACCTGGCGCAGGGTTTCGTCCAGTTCCGGCTTGACCCAGCCCAGGGCGGCGTGGCTCATGGCATCGCGCAGCGTGCTCATGCCAGGTCTCCCGGCAGGGGCGCGCGCGTGTCGTGCTGTGGATTATCGCGATGCATCATCTGCTGATTCCTTCCCTCTCCGCCCTGCCCGCGGCTCACGCCGGCAGCTTGAAGTCGGCAACCGAGCGGCGCAGGTCGGCCGCCAGCTGTGCCAAATGACCGATCGACTCGGCGGTCTGTCCCGCACCCTGCGAGGTCTGGCCGGTAATCTGCCGGATCACGCCCATGGTGCGGGTGATGTCCGAGGCGGCCGACGACTGCTGCTGGGCGGCGATCGAGATGTTCTTGATGAGGTTGTTGAGCGCGTTGGACACGCGTTCGATTTCAGTCAGTGCGGTACCGGCGTCTTCGGCCAGGCGTGCACCGGACACCACTTCGGCGGTGGTCTGCTCCATCGAGCTGACCGCTTCGTTGGTATCGGCCTGAATGGCCTGGACCAGGCCTTCGATGCGTCGGGTCGCACCGGAGGTGCGTTCTGCCAGGCGCTGCACTTCGTCGGCCACCACGGCGAAACCACGGCCGGCCTCACCGGCCGAGGCCGCCTGCACCGCGGCGTTCAACGCCAGGATGTTGGTCTGCTCGGAAATGTCGTTGATCAGTTCCACGATCGAGCCGATCTCCTGCGAGGACTCGCCCAGGCGCTTGATGCGCTTGGAGGTTTCCTGGATCTGGTCGCGGATCTGGTCCATGCCCTGGATGGTCTCGCGGACCACGCCGGCGCCTTCGGCGGCGATCACCACCGAGCGCTGTGCCACGTCGGCCGACTCGGCCGAGTTGCGCGACACCTGTTCGATGCTCGAGGCGATTTCGCCGATGCGGTCCGAGGCCGAGGTGATCTGGTTGGCCTGGTGGCCCGCCGCTTCGGCCAGCTGCATGGCCGTGGCCTGGGTTTCCTGGGTGGACAGCGCGACCTTGGCCGAGGTGTCGTTGATGGTGGTCACCAGGTGGCGCAGTTCGTCCACGGCGTAGTTGATGGCGTCTGCGATCGCGCCGGTCATGTCCTCGGTCACCGAGGCCTTCACCGTCAGGTCGCCTTCACCCAGCGAGCTGATTTCGTCCAGCAGCCGCATGATGGCCTGCTGGTTGCGGCTGTTGAATTCCACCTGGGTCTGGTAACGCAGGTCCTGCTCGCGCGAACGGCTGCGCACGGTGCTGCTGACGAAGCCGATGATGGCGATCAGCGACAGCGCACCGGAAATCACGCCCAGCCAGAAGTTCGGGAACAGGCGCGTGTCGCGCACCGAACCGAACGAGGAGAACGCTTCAAACAGCTTCTTGCTGTCGTCCAGCATGCGGGTGGCACCACCGGTCAGCGCGGCCGCCGAGGACTGCGCCGAGAACAGCTGGCGCGAGCTGGCCAGGATCGCGTCGGCGTCCTTCTTCATGGTGTCCCACTGCTTCTGGGACTGCTCCAGCGCCGCCAGCGCGCCGGCATTGCGCACCGGGGTGATGCCCAGTTCTTCGTTGCCGTTGCGCAGGGCGTCCAGCACCTGGGTGAACACCACCGAGTCGCGGGCGAGCGCGTCGCCCGCGGCGGCGGCATTGGCACCACCGGCGCGCATTTCGGTGACCCGGCGGGCCATCGAGCCCACCACCACCACCTGCTGCAGCGCGTTGTACACCTGCGAGGCCGGGGCACCGCCGGCGGACATCGCACGCACCACCTCGTTCAGCTGTGCCTGCAGTGCCGGCACGCCGTTGACGAAGTTGTTGGCGTTGCCGGCCAGGGCCAGCACTGCCGGCTCACTGGCCACCAGCTGGGCTGCGCTCTTGCCGAGCGGCTCCCAGGTCTGGCTGAGCTGGGTGAGCGGGCCGGACACGTTCGCTTCGGAGCCGTAGCGGCCCTGCAGGCTGCTCACCGTGCTCTCGATGCGGGTCTTGGTGTCCTTGAACGCGGTGAACGCCTGGGCGTTGCCCGAGACCGCTTCACGGCCCTGGTTGGCCAGCTGCTGGGACAACACCTGCAGATCGGCCGCGCCGGTACTGGCGCCGGCCAGGCGACTGCCCTGCCAGGTGGCGACGCCGGTGTTGACGCCGAACACGATCATCGACAGGGCCAGCAGGCCGAGCCAGAAATTGGTTCCCACCGACCCGAGCTTGCCGGCCTTGGCGGATTCCGAAGTAGTACTCATCGTTCAACCTCGATCATCAAATACGGTGAGACAGGCGGCAGCGATCAGGCCGCGGCCTGCCTGAATTCGGGAGTGCGCGACAGCAGCGACAGCGAGAACACGCCCCAATCGTGGCCATCGCCGTGGAAGGCACGGTCGATGAAGTGGGCATAGCGGCCGCTGGCGAGGTCGCCGATGGCGATGTCCTGGCCCTGGTCGAAGCTGCGCTGGCCGAACAGTTCATCGATGGTGAGCGCGACGTCGCCGCCGGCCTGGCGCATGATCAACACGCGCTGGCCTTCCTGGTGCACGGTGCGCTCGCCTTCCAGGAAATACTTCAGGTCCACCACCGGGAACAGGTTGCCGCGCAGGTTGCCCACGCCCAGCAGCCACGGCTGCGCGCCGGGCACCGGGGTGATCGGCGGCATCGGCACGATTTCAACCACTTCGCGGAAATCCGACACCAGGTGGCGCTTGCCCACGCGGTAACCGACGCCACGCCACAGGTCCTGCGCGAACTGACGCTCGGGCAGCTGCACGGCATGGGCCAGGCTGCGCCGTTCGTAGGCTTCGAGGATGTCGAAAGGAGAACGCATCAGACCACCAACTGGTTGATCCGCGCGATCAGTTCCTCCTCGCGCGGCGGCTTGACGATGTAGTCGGCCGCCCCCTGGCGCAGCCCCCACGCCTTGTCGGTCTCCATCGCCTTGGTGCTGACGATGACGACCGGAATATGTTTGATGGCCGCGTCACGCGCCATCGCACGGGTGGCCTGAAAGCCACTCATGCCCGGCAGGACCACGTCCATCAGCACCAGCTGCGGCGCATGCTCGCGCACGAGCACCAGCCCGTCCTCGGCGTTGTCCGCTTCCAGTACTTCGTGCCCGGCCTTGGTCAACCACTGCGTGAACACCGCGCGGTCGGTCGGTGAATCCTCGATCAGAACGATTCGAGCCATTGTGCCTTTCCCCCTGGTCAGGCGTTGACGTATGTGCGGATGGCACCCAGCAGTTCTTCACGCGTGAATGGCTTGGTCAGGTACTGCTCCGAGCCGACGATGCGCCCGCGCGCCTTGTCGAACAGGCCGTCCTTGGAGGACAGCATGATCACCGGGGTCGACTTGAACAGCTGGTTGCCCTTGATCAGCGCACAGGTCTGATAGCCATCCAGCCGCGGCATCATGATGTCCACGAAGATGATCTGCGGCTGTTGGTCGGCGATCTTGGCCAACGCCTCGAAACCATCGGTCGCGGTCACCACCTCGCAGCCTTCGCGCTTGAGCAGTGTTTCGGCGGTCCTGCGAATGGTCTTTGAATCGTCGATGACCATGACCCTAAGCCCTGCGAGTTCCCCACCCGCAGCCATGTTTTCAGTCATTACCTTTCCCCGGGCGCGCGACGCTTCTGCTTGGTCCGGCGTCGCTGCGAAAGCGTATCTATATCGCACTTCCCGCGCAGGCTACAAGCGCGGCCACTTCAGCCAAGCCGCAGACGGGTCGGACCGGGCCGGATCGGCCGGTTTTGCGCAAACCCGGGCCCCGGCGGACGCAGCGTTGCACCCCGCCGGGCAGGCAACCGGCCCCGGTTGCGGCTACCATCATCGCCCTGCCCGCCAGGTTGCGACCATGCCGTTGAATGTCATCGTGGTGATGGACCCCATCGCCCATATCAAGATTGCCAAGGACACCACCTTCGCGATGCTGCTGGAAGCCCAGCGCCGCGGTCACGCCCTGCACTACGTCAGCCCGGGCGGGCTGGCCCTGCGCGACGGCCAGGCGGTGGCCCGCACCGCGCCGCTGCAGGTGCGCGAGGACAAGGCCGACTGGTTCACCCTGGGCGAATTCAGCCAGACCGTGTTCGGCCCCGGCCAGGTCGTGCTGATGCGCAAGGACCCGCCGGTGGATGCCGAATTCATCTACGACACCCATGTGCTCAGCGTGGCCCAGCAGGCCGGCGCGCTGGTGGTCAACGACCCCCAGGGGCTGCGCGATTTCAACGAGAAGCTGGCCGCGCTGCTGTTCCCGCAGTGCTGCCCGCCGACCCTGGTCAGCCGCCGCAACGCCGACCTGAAGGCCTTCGTGCTCGAACATGGCCAGGCCGTGCTCAAGCCGCTGGACGGCATGGGCGGGCGCTCGATCTTCCGCAGCGGCACCGGCGACCCCAACCTCAACGTGATCCTGGAAACCCTGACCGACGGCGAGCGCACGCTGGCCCTGGCGCAGAAGTTCATCCCGGACATCACCGCCGGCGACAAGCGCATCCTGCTGGTCGACGGCGAGCCGGTGGACTACTGCCTGGCGCGGATCCCGCAGGGCGACGAATTCCGCGGCAACCTGGCCGCCGGTGGCCGCGGTGAAGGCCGCCCGCTGAGCGACCGCGACCGCTGGATCGCTGCCCAGGTCGGGCCGGAGATGAAGCGCCGCGGCATGCGCTTTGTCGGCCTGGACGTGATCGGCGATTACCTGACCGAAGTGAACGTCACCAGCCCCACCTGCGTGCGCGAGCTGGATGCCCAGTTCGGGCTGAACATCGCCGGCACCCTGTTCGACGCGATCGAGGCCGGCCTGCCGCGATGAGTGCGACGGCCGCACCGCTGCTGCCGCTGCAGGCGCGCGAATCGCAGCGCCTGGGCGCGACCCTGGCGCTGTCGCTGCTGGTGCATGCGCTGTTGATCCTGGGGGTGGGCTTTGCGGTGAGCGACAAGGCCGCGCTGGTGCCCACCCTGGAGGTGATCTTCAGCCAGACCCAGACCGCGCTGACGCCCAAACAGGCCGATTTCCTGGCCCAGGCCAACCAGCAGGGCGGCGGCGACCACGACAAGGCCCAGCGCCCGCGCGACAACCAGGCCGGCATTGTGCCGCAGCCGCAGGCCGGGCTGTCGCCGGTGCCGCAGCAGCGCCAGGATGCGGCCAGCCCGCCGCCCCCGCAGGCGCGGGTGGTGTCCAGCCGCAACAGCACCGAGCAGGTGGCCAGCGCGCAGCCGCAGCCAGTGCCCGAGCACCCGCAGCCGGAGGCCCCGCTGAATGCGCGCGAGCAACGCGACGCGGAAATGGCCCGGTTGGCCGCCGAGGTGCACCTGCGCTCGGCGCAGTACGCCAAGCGCCCGAACCGCAAGTTCGTGTCGGCCAGCACCAAGGAATACGCCTACGCCAACTACCTGCGGGCGTGGGTGGACCGCGCCGAACGCGTGGGCAACCTCAATTACCCCGACGAAGCCCGCCAGCGCCGCCTCGGCGGCCAGGTGGTGATCACCGTGGGCGTGCGCCGCGACGGCAGCGTGGAAAGCGCACGGATCCTGCGCAGCAGCGGCACCCCGTTGCTGGATGAAGCCGCCCTGCGCGTGGTGCGCCTGGCGCAGCCCTTCCCGCCGCTGCCCAAGACCGAGGACGGTGTGGAGATCCTGCAGGTGACGCGGACGTGGGCGTTCCTGCCCGGCGGTACGTTGCGCGACGACCGGTGAGGTGGCGATAGCCGACCGATGGTTGGGTCCACCCGGTGGTGCGCAGCCGACCAACGGTCGGCTCTACCCGGGGATGGATCAGCCGACCGACGGTCGGCTCTACCGGGCGGCCTTGGCGGCGCGGGCGGCCTGCTGTTCCACCAGCGTCAGCGCTACGTTGTTGCGCAGGTAGGCCGGCTCGACCCGTTCCGGCGCCATGCCCTCGCGGCGCGCGAACGCCGGCACCGCCAGCGTCAACAGGTCCGATGCACGCGGCAGCGCCTGTGCATCGACGCCGTCGAGCTGATCGGCCAGGCGCGTGGCCAGCAGCCCCTCGGCGGCGCCGAAGCCGGTGCCCACGCCGAACCAGCGGGTGCCTTCGGGCAGGACCACCGCCTCGGGCGCACAGACGATCTCTTCGCCCTGCAGCTGCCACTGCCCGTCCACGCGGACCTGGCGCGCCACGTACACCTCGCCCATGCGGGCATCGATGCTGCTGAGCACCTGGTCGGCGTCGGTCGGCGCGCGCAGCGCCAGTACCTGCAGCGTGGACACCGGCACCAGCGGGCGGTCCAGCGCCAGGGCGATGCCCTGTGCGATGGCGATGGCCAGGCGTACCCCCGTGAACGCGCCCGGGCCGCGCCCCAGCGCGATGGCATCCAGCTGCGAACGCGCAACGCCGGCCTCGGCCAGCAGTGCCTCGGCCCACGGCAGGCTCAGCTCGGCATGGCGGCGCGGGGCGATCTCGAACCGCTCAAGCACCTGCCCATCCACATACAGGGCGACGGAACAGGCTTCGGTGGCGGTTTCAAAGGCGAGCAGTTTCATGGCGGTCAGAACAGGGAAGTGGGGAAGTCATCGGGTGCCGCGGGTGACACAGCGGCTGCAGGGGGCGCCGCCGCCGTGGCGTGCGGTGCCGGCAGCGCGTCAGGCGGCCATTGTGGCGCAAAGAAGCCGCGCACATCGTCCAGCGCGCGGGTGCGGCGGAACGGCGGCAGCGAATCCAGGAAGATCCGTCCGTAGCTGCGGCTGAGCAGCCGGGGGTCGCACAGCACCAGCACGCCGCGGTCGGTTTCGCTGCGGATCAGCCGCCCGACGCCCTGCTTGAGCGCGATCACCGCCTGCGGCAGCTGCTCATCGCGGAACGGATTGCCACCGTCGCGCCGGATCGCATCCAGCCGTGCCTCGAACACCGGATCATCCGGTGCGGCGAACGGCAGCTTGTCGATCACCACCACGCTCAATGCATCGCCAACCACGTCCACGCCTTCGCGGAAACTGGCCGAGCCCAGCAGCACGCCATTGCCCGAGTCGCGGAAGCGCTGCAACAGGGTCGCGCGCGGCGCCTCACCCTGCACGAACAGGGGCCACGGCGCGTCACGCAGGGCTTCGGCCGCTTCGCGCAGCGCGCGGTGCGAGGCAAACAGCAGGAACGCCCTGCCCTGCGATGCCTCCAGCACCGGCGTAAGTGCACGGATCAAGGCGGTGCCGAACCCCCGCGCCGCCGGGTCGGGCAGATCGGTGGGCAGGTAGCACAGCGCCTGGGTCGCCCAGTCGAACGGACTGGGCTGCAGCACGGTGACCGGATCGTCCAGCCCCAGCCGCTGCGAAATATGCGCGAACCCGCCGTCCACGGTCAGCGTGGCCGAGGTGAATATCCAGGCCGCCATCGAGCGTTGGCGGTGCTCGCGCAGCGGCCCGGATACGTCCATCGGGGTGCGCTGGCAGCGGAAGCCGCGCGGCGTCAGCTCGTACCACAGCACGTCCGCCGGGGCCGCGGCCAGTTCCGGGTCGGCATCGAAATCGAGCATCGGGGCATCGTCGCCGAGCCAGCGCGACAACCGCGCCACCGCCTCCAGCGCCCGCGCGTGGCAGGCGTCCAGCCCGGGCGACGCCTCGCGCACCCCGACCAGCGCATCGCGCAGGGACACCAGGGCAGACATCGCCGCATCAAAACCATCGCGCACCTGCGGCACGGCCAGCGCGCGCCATTGGGTGCCGCGCGGTGGCAGCCCGTCCATGGCGGTGCGCAGGTCGCGTAGGGTCTGTTCCAGCGCGGCCGCGGGTACCTGCAGGGCGGCCTGCGCACCGGCCACGCTGCGGCTTTCGGCCAGGCAGTCGCGCGCCAGTTCCTGCCATGGCCGCATGCCGAACCCTTCGCCAAAGAAATTGGCGGCCAGTTCCGGCAGCTGGTGCGCTTCGTCGATGACGAAGGCCTGCGCGCCGGGCAGGATCTCGCCGAAGCCTTCCTGCTTGAGCGCCAGGTCGGCCAGCAGCAGGTGGTGGTTGACCACCACCACGTCGGCCGCCTGCGCACGCTGGCGCGCCTGCACCACGAAACAGTCGTCCCAGAACGGGCACTCGTTGCCCAGGCAGTTGTCGACGGTGGAGGTGACCATCGGGTACAGCGGCGAATCTTCCGGCAGCGCTTCCAGCTCGGCCATGTCGCCGAAGCGGCTGCGCCCGGACCAGGCCAGGATGCGCTGGAACTGCGCCACCTGCTCCGGCGAACTGAAGCGGGGTTCGCCACGGGCCTGCTGCAGGCGGTAGCGGCACAGATAGTTCGCCCGGCCCTTGAGCAGCGCACTGCTTTGGCCCACCCCGAGCGCGGCGCGCACCCGCGGCAGGTCGCGGTGGTACAGCTGGTCCTGCAGCGCGCGGGTGCCGGTGGAAATGATGATCTTCAGCCCCGACAACAACGCCGGCACCAGGTACGCATAGGTCTTGCCCGTGCCGGTACCGGCCTCGGCCAGCAGCACGTCGCGCTGGTCGAACGCCTCGGCGATGGCGGCGGTCAGGCGCAGCTGCGCCGGGCGAGCAACGAAGGCATCCAACTGGCTGGCAAGCGTGCCGCCCTCGCTGAGGGCTTCGCTGCTGGCATGGGCAAGGCGTGACATGCGCCCATGATAAAGGGTGCCACCTGCCCCATGGATTACGGCACGCAATCCGACGTAGAGCGGGGCTCTGCCCCGCTACACGCAATCCGGCGCAGCGGGGCAGAGCCCCGCTCTACGTGGGATTGTGTTTCGTGCAGCGGGGCAGAGCCCCGCTCTACGTTGGATTGTGCTTCGTGCAGCGGGGCAGAGCCCCGCTCTACGTGGGATTGTGTTTCGTGCAGCGGGGCAGAGCCTCGGGTATGTGCGCGGTCAGTACCGCTTGATGCCCGGCACCGTGCAGCCTTCCAGCTGGGCGTGCGCGGAGGCGGCGTTTTCCTTCTGGCCCCGCGCCAGGCGCGACTGCTCGATGGTGGCCCAGTGACGACGGCACAACGGACCGGTCTTCGAGCCCAGGTCGACGGCCTTGCGCGCCAGTGCTTCAGCACGCGCCCAGTCGCCCTGCAGCAAGGCGATTTCGGCGCGTTCCTGCAGGATCGACGGATCGCCTTCGGAGATCAGCAGCGCCTGGTTCAAGGCTTCGGCGGCGGCGGGCAGGTCGTTGGCCTGGCGGCGCACCTGCGCGGTCATGCGCAGGTCTTCGATCTCCGCGTCGCGCAGCGGCTGCACGGCCAGTTCCTTGTCATCGGCACCCACGGCCACCGCCTCCACGGCCGCCATGCGCTGGGCCGGGGTGGTGGTGTCCACGGGGGCTTTGACCGGCGACGCCGGGGTGACGCACGCGGTCAACGCCATGCCCAGGGTGAGCAGGCAGGCGGAACGGATCAGGGTTCGGGTAGTCATGCGGGCCGGCCTCGCTCCGGAATCATCGCGCTGGGGGAGTCGTTGCAGGGGCCGGCGCCGGCTCGGCAGCCGGTTCCGGCTTCTTGCCCATACCGAACCAGCTGCGCCAGCCACCGCCTTCGGTGCTGCCTTCGCCGCCCTCTTCCTCGGGCAGGGCGGCCGGCGGCGGTGCGCAGGGCGCATACGCCGGTGCATAGCCCACCACGAACGGGAAGCGGCGGGCGCCGGGGCAGCTTTCATCGGTGCTGGCCGTGCCGCTGGCTTCCACGTACTGCCAGTCCAGGCCCTTGCTGCTGACCTTCAACGGCGCACTGGGCAGGCGCTGGAAAATACTCGACCACACGCGCATCGAACCGGTGGCGCCATACAGCCCGGCCTGCTCGTTCTGGTCGTTGCCCATCCAGATCACCGCCAGGTGGTCGCCGGTGTACCCGGCGTACCAGCTGTCGCGGCCATCGTTGGTGGTACCGGTCTTGCCGGCCGGCTGCAGCCGGCCCAGGCCGTCGGCGTTGAGGCGCTGCGCGGTGCCGCTGGCCACCACCTGCTGCAGGCCGATGCTGATCAGGTTGGCCGCGATCGAGTCGCCTTCCTGGGCCGGTGCGGGCGACTTGTCGTAGCGCTTCATCAGCTTGCCCTGGGGGTCCAGCACGCCACGCACGGCATGCAGCGGCTGGATCTCACCGCCGGAGGCAAGGAACTGATACAGCTGCGCCATCGCATACGGGCTCTGGTCGGTGGAGCCCAGGATG
The DNA here is from genome assembly GCF_040548725.1 of Stenotrophomonas sp. 2619. Lineage (NCBI taxonomy): Bacteria > Pseudomonadati > Pseudomonadota > Gammaproteobacteria > Lysobacterales > Lysobacteraceae > Stenotrophomonas > Stenotrophomonas sp. 2619. The sequence continues at coordinate 23,905 of NZ_JBEPSF010000025.1, forward strand.
ACCGCCGGATTGGGGTCGGCCTTGATCCCGGCCAGCACGTGGATCAGCTGGGTCACGCGCTCCGGTCCGACCTGCATGCCTACCCGGACGGTGGCCTGGTTGTAGGAATGAGCCAGCGCGTCGATCAGGCGCACGGTGCCGTGGCTGCGGTTGTCGGCGTTGCCCGGCGACCAGTTGCGGCCACGCGACAGCTGCACCGTCACCGGCGAATCGTCCACCCAGGTGGCCAGCGAGTAGCGGTCCGGCTGGGCCAGTGCCAGCAGGTACACGAACGGCTTGAGCAACGAGCCGACCGGGCGCTGCGCCTCGATGGCACGGTTGAAACCGGGCTCGGCGAAATCGCGGCTGCCCACCACCGCCAGCACGTCGCCGTTGTGCACATCGGTCAGCACCATGCCGGCCTGCAGCTCGGGGCGCTTCTTGCTCTCCAGCGACTTGATGGTCTTGGTGACCGCGCCTTCGGCGTAGGCCTGGGCCGACGGCGCCATGCCGGTCATCACGCTCAGGCCGGCGCCCTGCAGCACCGATTCGGGATAGTCATGCCCCAGCTGGCGGCGCACCAGGTCCACGTAGGCCGGGAACCGGTTGGCGGCGATCAGGCCGGGAACCTTGGGCACGCCGAGCGGCGCCTTGAGCGCGCGCTGGTACTCGGCGTCGTCGATCAGCTGGCTTTCGTGCAGCTTGCCCAGCACGAAGTTGCGGCGGTCCAGCGCGCGTTCCGGATTGCGTCGCGGGTCGTAGTAGGAGGGGCCTTTGACCAGGCCGATCAGCAGCGCGACATGTTCGGTGTTGAGCGAGGACAGGTCGCGGCCAAACCAGAACTCGGCACCGGAGGACATGCCATGGATGGCCTGGCTGCCACGCTGACCCAGGTACACCTGGTTGAGATACGCCTCCAGGATGGTGCGCTTGTCGTACCGCGCTTCCATGATCAACGCGTACAACACTTCATTGAACTTGCGGGTGACAGTCTGTTCCTTGCCGATGCCCAGCAGGCCGCTGCGGGCCAGCTGCTGGGTCAGCGTGGACGCGCCCTGGCGGCTCTGGCCGCCGGACCGCACGGTCACCCAGATCGCGCGGGCGATGCCGCTCAGGTCGATGCCGTGGTGGCGGTTGAAGTCCTTGTCTTCCACTGCCTGCAGGCCGGTGACCAGCAGCTCGGGGGTTTCCTCGATCCGCACCAGCCGGCGTTCTTCCTGCTTCTGCCCGTACAAGGTGGCGATACGCGCCGGGTCCAGACGCGCGGCCTTCAGGGCCTTGCGGCTGTCGGCATCACGCAGCGAAGCGATCTGCCCGCCGGACAGGCTCAGCTCGACGCGGCGGGGCGCCACCGGGCCATCGACGTCGCTGTAACCACGGCTGGCAATGACGAACCGCCCCCCTTCCTGCTGGTAGGTGGCGGCGGATTTGCCGGTGCCGTCATCGCGGTAGGCTGCCGCAGCCAGTTCGGTCTTGAGCGTGGAGGCATCCATCGCCACGCCCGGCGCCAAGGCCAGCGGGCGCGCATACACGCGGGTCGGGATCTGCCAGCGCAGCTCACCGAACCGTTGGGTGACCTGCTTGTTCAGATAAACCGTATAGGGAATCAGGAAGCCCAGGGACAGCGCGACCGCAGCCATCCCCCAGGTGATCAACCGACGCCGCCACAGCGGGCCGCGGCTGTCGGTATCGTCTTCGAACTCGTCGGTGTCGTCGGTATCGTAGCGTCGGGGCACGGGCATCGGGAAGCAGTGGGCTCGGCGCAGTCTAACGCAGCACACCCGCGCCGTCGGTATCGCCGTGGCACCCGTTCTGGCGCACTACAGCAAGCGCTATGGCGTGGGCATGGGACCGCTGCGACCGCGCATCCCGTCCCACAGGCCCCGGCACATGAACCGCAGCCGAATCCAGCGGGGCGCGATGAACAGCCCGTTGCCGATCAGCTTGAGCACCAGCCGCGGCAGGTCCTGGGCCACCCACACCCGCGGCGTGCTGGCGCGCGGATACAGCAGCACCCGGTTGCGCATGATGTAGTACAGCCGGAACGGCTTGTGCACCACGACCCCATCGCGCTTGACCCGCGAGGCACGCAGCTGTTCGCCGATGCGATGGTGCATCTGCGCGTCGCACACGCCATACAGGGCCAGCCCGGCTGCCTTGGCCCGGAAGCACCAGTCCATGTCGATGTTGTCGATGAACAACGATTCGTCCATGCCGCCGACCCGGTCCAGCATCGCCAGCGGAATCAGCGAACCGGAGGTGATCAGGAAATCGCAGGACACGGTCTGCCCCGGCCCGCCGTAGTCCTTGTCGTTGAGCGGAAAACCCATCCGCACGAACGGGGCGGCCTTCCCGCTGCGCGCATCCACGAACTGCGGCCCCACCGCTGCCACCGGCCCGTGCTGCGACAGCCTGGCCAGGGCCTGCGCCAGGGTGGCCACCATGCCCGCATCGAGCACGCTGTCCTGGTCCATCAACAGCACATGACCGAAACCCAGCGCGCGTGCGCGTTCAATCGCACGGTTCAGCGCCGCCGCCAGCCCCACGTTGGATGCCGAGGCGACCACGCTGACCGCTTCCCTTCCCGACAGTCCGGCGGCGACATCCAGGCCGGGGCTGCCGTTGTCGAACACCACCACATGGCCCACCTGGGGCTGCACGCTGTCCAGCACCTGGGTCAGCAGCTCCGGTTCGGGGGCATAGGTGACGATCACCGCGCAGATCTCGGCGGCGGCGATGGCAGGGCGTCCGCTGGCCGATGGAAGGGTGCGGGTGGCAGCGGGGTCTGGAGGGGTCATACCAAGGACAAGGCAGGCAAAAACGCGCCCGCACTATAGCCGACCCACCCGACCACGGCTGTGCGCTGCGTTCAGCGTTCCAGCGTCGCTGCGTCACGCAGGCGCGCCTGCAGCGGTTCGATTTCGCTGGCCGGCACGCCCAACGCCTGCGCCTGCTGCAGCGCCTCGCGGGCATAGCGCGCGTCCCCTGCCCCCAGCCGCTCGCTGCCGATGGCCAGCCAGCGCCGCCCCAACCGCCGTCGCGCCTCGCCCAGTTCGTTGTCGCGTGCGGCCAGCGCTTCCCAGGCCTGCAGGCAATCGCCCGCCGCCCGCACCCGGTTGCGCCGCAGTTCGTCGTCAAAGCACGTCACCAGCACCGGCACCAGCTGATGCGCGGCCGCCCGCACGGCCGGGTCGGTGGGGGCCAGAGCCTGTGCGGCGCGCAGGGCATCGTACGCGCTGCGTCCCGGCGGCAGCAGCCAGTCACCGCGTGCCTGTGCCTGTTCGAAACGCTCCAGCAGCACCCGCAATTCGCCCTTGCTGCGGGTCGACGGCGGAACGCGCAACGCCTGCTGGGCATGCCGCGCCTGCTCGATGGCACTGCGTGCAGCAGCGAGCGACGGTGCCTGCGGGTCGATCGCCGTCGCTTTATCCAGCGCCTGGCTGGCCTGCGGAAAGCGGAAGTCGCCGGCCAGGCGCGTGGCGTGGCGGGCCTGGCGATCGGCCAGTTCGCGCAGCCCGGCCTGGGCCCGGGCATGGCCGGGCGCCGCGGCCGCTACCGCGCGGTAGCCCGCCCAGGCCGCGTCCACACGGCCGCGTGCCAGATCGCGGTCGGCACGGCCGAGGGCCTGTTCCAGCGCCGCATTGAACTGCGCCTCGGTCTGCGGCAGGTCCACATGCCCGGGATCGTAACGGCGGGCGCTGCCAAGCAGCGTCGCGGCCACGGCCAGGTCACCGCTGGCGCACGCGCTGCGTGCCTGCAGCAGCAGGTCGGACAACGCATCTTCGCGTCCCTCCAGCGCGCGCAGCTGGTTGGGTGCCACTGCCAGTACCTGCTGGAACAACGGCAGCGCGCTGTCCGGACCGTCATCCAGGCGCTGTGCCTGCAGCGCCGCCTCGGCGCGCCCCAGCAAGACCGCGATGCCGGCGTGGGCGCCGCCGCGCTGCTGCAATTGCTGCGCCAGCTGATCGGCATCGCGCTGTGGCACCTGCAGTTCGCGGGCCAGCGCCAGGGCGCGCCGTGCGGCGTCCAGGTCGCCCGCGTCCAGCGCATCGCGTGCCTGCTGCAGCGCCGCCTGCGCCGTGCGTGCCAGGCCGGTGCGGGCCTGGCTGCGGTCGCCATCCAACGCCAGTGCGGCCTGGTACCACTCACGCGCGCCACTGCCATCGGCGGCGCTCAGGCGACCGGCGGCCAGCGCGCGATCGCCCTGGTCAAGCAGCTGTTCGATCTGGGGTTCGTTCCAGAACCAATTGGCCAATGGCCGCCGCAGCAGCACCAGTGCCACGAACAGCAGCACGGCCACCAGCAGCGCCCAGCGCCACACGCGGCGTGCATGCCGCGCCTGCAGCCACCACCAGCGCCCTTCGCGGCGCACCCGGCGCAGCGCGGGGTGGACGGCATCCTCGCGGTCGGAATGACGGCTCATCCGCTGAGCCTAGCCGCTGTCACGTGATGTCAGCCTAGACGCCGCGCATCGCTGACACCGGGCAACGCATCCAGCTTGCCCAGCAGCGTGGACAGCTGGCCGTAGTCGCTGACCTTCAGGCGCAGGCGCAGATGCGCGCGCCCGCTGTTGCGCACGTTGTCGCTGTGGATGTCCAGCACGTAGGCATCTTCCTGGGCGATCAGGTTGGTGATGTCCTTGAGCAACCAGCGGCGGTCCACTGCATCGACCACCACGTCCACCTCATAGCCACCGCCGGCCTGGCCCCACTCCACCGGCAGGATCCGCTGCGGGCTGGCCGCCGACAACCGCGCCAGCGCGGCGCAGTCGGTGCGGTGCACGGTCACGCCGCGGGTACGGGTGAGGTAGCCGACGATCGGTTCGCCGGCCACCGGCTGGCAGCAGCGCGCCAGCTGCACCAGCAGGTTGCCCACGCCCTGCACGGTGAACTTGGATTTGCCCAGGCTGTCGCGGCGCGCGGTCGGGCGCGGCAACGCGGGGGCCGCGGGCTGGCTCGCGGCGCGCTCGGCTTCCAGCAGCGCACGGCTGACCTGGTTGGGGCCGGTGTCGCCCAGCGCCACCTGGATGTACAGGTCGTCCACGCTGTCGGCGTGGAATTTCTTCGCCGCCACGGCGAGGTCGGCATGCTGCAGACCAAGCCGCTTCAATTCGCGGTCGAGCAGGTCGCGGCCGGCCTGCACGTTCCGCGCGCGATCAAGCTTGTGGAACCAGCCGCGCACCTTTTCGCGCGACCGGTTGCTGGCCAGGAAGCCGTTGGAGGCCAGCAGCCAGTCGCGGCGCGGGTCGGCTTCCTTGGAGGTCAGGATTTCCACCCGGTCGCCGCTGCGCAGCCGGTAGGTCAGCGGCACGATGCGGCCGTTGACCTTGGCCCCGCGGCAGCGGTGCCCGACCATGGTGTGCACGTGGTAGGCAAAATCCAGCGGGGTGGCGCCCTGCGGCAGGTCCATCACCTCGCCCTTCGGACTGAGCGCGTACACCCGGTCTTCGGTGAGCTCGGCGTCCAGGGCACCGGCCAGTTCGCCGGCGGGGCTGTCCTGGGCATGTTCCAGCAGCTGCCGCATCCAGGTGATCTTGCGGTCGAAGGCCTTCTCGGCGCCCTTGCTGCCTTCCTTGTAGCGCCAGTGCGCGGCCACGCCCAGTTCGGCCTGGGCATGCATGTCGTGGCTGCGGATCTGCACTTCGATGGTGCGCCCGTCCGGACCGATCACCGCCGTATGCAGCGAGCGGTAATCATTGGCCTTGGGCCGGGCGATGTAGTCATCGAACTCGCTGGGCACCGGCGCCCACAACGAATGCACCACGCCCAGCGCGGCATAGCAGGCGGCCACGTCGTGCACCATCACCCGCACCGCGCGGATGTCGTAGAGCTGCTCGAAGGCGAGCTTCTTCTTCTGCATCTTCCGCCAGATGCTGTAGATGTGCTTCGGGCGGCCACTGACCTCGGCGTTGATGCCCTGCGCGAGCAGTTCGCGCGACAGCACCTTCTTGACGGTTTCGACGTAGCGCTCGCGCGCCAGCCGGGTCTCGTCCACTTCACGCGCGATGCGGCGGTAGGTCTCCGGTTCCAGGTGGCGGAAGGCCAGGTCTTCCAGTTCCCACTTGAGCTGCCAGATACCCAACCGGTTGGCCAGCGGGGCATGGATGTCGCGGGTGAGCTGGGCCAGTGCGCGGCGCTCTTCCTCGGGCAGGCGGTCGGCGCCGCGCATGCGCGCCAGTTGCCGCGCGAGCAGGATCGGCACCACCCGCAGGTCCTGGATGATCGACAGCAGCAGCCGGCGCAGGCCTTCGCTGTTGCGCCCGGCATCGCGCCCGGCGTGCAGCGCCCAGACCTGGTCGGCCGCGTCCTGACCGTCCAGCAGGCCAGCCACGGCCGGCTTCAGCGTCCCCAGCGGCAGCGTGTCCAGGCCGGCGCGCAACCCGGGCAGGTCGAACAGCAGGGTGGCCAACAGCGCGCTTTCATCGGCCGACAGCAGCGCCAGCGCATCGAGCGTATCGGCCAGCACCGACCAGCTGGAGTGCATCTGCACGTCGGCATCGGGCAGCTGCCAGCGCTGCAGCAGCGCCTCGCGCAGGGCGGGCGGCAGCGAGGCCGCCGAGGGTCGGTTCAACAAGGCATCCAGGCCGGGGACAGAAGCGCGGTTCACAGCATCGTGCAGGCAAGACAGAGACCCCTACACTAGCGCCGAGGCCGGTCGCGGACAATCAAAACCACCGCATCGGCCGGCATGTCCTCATGCCGGGCCCGCGCCAACGCCACCCCGCTGGCCCTACACTGCGGCAAACCCAAGGAGATCTGCCATGCGCTTTTCGCGTCTTCGCCTGCTGGCCAGTGCGGCCGTCCTGTTGAGCCTGGCCAGCCCCGCGCTTGCCCAGCGCGTGGTCGAAGGTGACCTGCAGCAGCAGATGTCGCCGGCCGAGTTCAAGGCCGCCGGCCTGGACAAGCTCAGCCCGGCCGAACTGACCGCGCTCAATGGCTGGCTGCAGGGCAAGGTGGCGGCGGTGGCCGCCGATACGCGCGAGCAGGTGCGCGAACAGGTCCGTGAGCAGGCGCGCGAGGAAGGCCGCCAGGAAGTCATCGTCAAGAATCGCGGCTTCTTCGACTTCGGCAGCAACGAGCCGATCACCAGTACCCTGCAGGGCGAGTTCCGCGGCTTCGGCAAGGCGCGCACGTTCGTGCTGGCCAATGGCCAGGAATGGGTGCAGGAAGACGACACCGTGCTCTCCGGCGTGCGCAAGACCAATCCGGCGGTGTCCATCAGCCCCGGCGTCATGGGTGTGTGGTATCTCCGCGTGGACGGGGTGAACACCCGCGCCAAGGTCCACCGCACCAAGTAGGCGAGGCGTCGACCCGGGCGGGGGGCGTTCTCACAGCTGGCGCAATGCCTCCATCCGCTGCGCCAGCTTCTTGGCCGAGATCCCTGTCTTGGCCCCCAGTTCCTGCGCGAACAGCGACACCCGCAGTTCCTCCAGGTCCCAGCGCAGCGCCTGCCACTGCGGGCGTTGGCGCAGGCCGCGGCGCTCCGCATCGTCCAACGCGTCGATGAACGGCCGCAGTTCCAGCATGCGTGCCTGGTCACGCGGTGGATCGCGCTTGGCCCGTTCGCTGCGCAGGATCATCGCCCTCAAGTAGCGCGGATACTGGGCCAGCGCATCGGCCGGGGTATCACGCAGGAACCCGGGCTGGACCAACCCGGCCAGCTGCTGCTCCAGGTCGTCCAGGTTGCCGCGCGCCCAGCCCATCAGCGTGGACTGCAGCGACGGCTTGAGCTCGGCCACGTGGGCCAGGATGTTCTCGGCCAGCTTCAGGCGCGCCATCGCCTCGGCGAACAACCCCTTGCCGGCCGCATCGCGGCGCTGCGCGAAGGCGGCGGGGTCGCGGATATCGCCCAGGCCATCGGCCAGCACCGCGTTCAAGGCGGCATCCACCAGGTCGCCACGCAGGCGCTCCTGTGATTCGATCGCGGCGTACAGCAGCCCGGTCTTGGGCGGCACCGGCAGCTGCTTGCGTGCCTGCTTGGCCTTGTCGGCCAGGGCAATGTCGAACAGGCGACGCACCCCGTGCGGATGCTGCTCGGCCGCTTCGTTGCGGTCGGCGAAGATCCGCAGCGCCGCACTCTCGCCGGTATCCACCAGCGCCGGGTAGGCCGGAACGCCGGCTTCGCCGGGCACCTGCACCGGGATCGGCGTGGCCGGGAAATCGCGCAGGCCTTCCACCGCCAGCGCGCGCCCGGCACGGGCGGCAAACGCCTCGCCGGCCTGCCCGCCGAAGCGGGCGCGCAATGCATCCAGATCGCGGGCACTGGCCAGCAGCTTGCCCTGCGCGTCGAACAACCGCAGGTTCATGTGCAGGTGGGTGTCCAGCGCGGCCAGGTCGAAATCGGTGGCCGCCACCTGCGCCCCGGTGGCCCGCGACAGGAACCGCGCCAGCTCACCGCGGATGTCGTCCGCACTCGGGTCGGGGAACGCTTCGGCGAAAGCACGCCCGAAATCCGGCGCCGGCACGTAGTTGCGGCGCATCGCCTTGGGCAGGCTGCGAATCAACGCCGACGCCTTGTCGGCGACGAAGCCCGGGGCCAGCCACGACAGGCGCGCGGCATCAAGCGCGTTGAGCAGGTGCAGCGGCACGTCCAGGCTGACGCCATCGTCGTCGCTGCCCGGCTCGAAGCGGTAGTGCAGCGCCAGGCGCGCATCACCCAGCGGCAGGTACTTGGGATAGCGTTCGGCATCGCTGCCTTCGCCGGGCAACAGGTCGGCCAGCGACCAGGCCAGGCCATGCCGCTTCTCCGGCGTCAGGCCCTTCCACCAGGTATCCAGCGCGGTCGCCGAGTGGATTTCGGACGGCACCCGGTCCAGGTACCAGCGCGCCTGCCAGGCTTCGTCGGCGACGATACCGGCCCGGCGCAGCTTGGCCTCTTCCTCGCGCGCCTGTTCCAGCACGGTGAGGTTGTCGGCGATGACGCTGGCACGGGTGTTGATTTCGCCGGTCACCAGGCCCTGGCGGACGAAGATGTCGTGCGCTTCGCCGGGCGCGATGCGGCCGTAATGCACCGGCTTCTTCGGTGCCAGCACCAGCCCGAACAGGCTGATCTGCTCCGATGCCAGCACCTGGCCCTGCGCACGCGACCAGTGCGGGTCGAAGTGCTTGCGCAGCAGCAGGTGCGGCAGCTCGGCGATCACCCAGTCCGGTTCGATCGCCGCGTTGGTCAGGCCCCAGATCTTCTGCGTGTCCAGCAGGGTGGCGGTAAGCAGCCACGGCGGCGGCCGCTTGGCCAGCACCGAGCCGGGGAACGGCAGGAAGCGGCGCTGGCGCGGCGCCAGGAAATCGCCCTTGTCGCTGCGATGGCCGATCTGCGTGGGCAGGCCGGCGATCAGCGCGCGGTGCAGGGTCTGGTAGGCCGCGGCGCGCACCTTTTCGCTGAACCCACTGCGCACCTCCCGGGCCCCCAGATCGGGCGCAGCGGCCGGCGCCGGGGCGGCCGGCTCGGTCTTGCCTTCGCGGGCCAGGCGCGCGGCGCGGTGCTGCTGGCCGCGCGTGGCCTTGGCCTTGGCTTCGTCATCGCGCGCCGGGGCGGGCGCCGACGAACCGGCCAGCAACGGGTCCAGCGCAGTGGCGGCCGCTTCTTCGGTCCAGCCTAGCTCCTCGCACAGCACGCGCAGCTGGCGATGCAGTTCGCGCCATTCGCGCATGCGCAGGAAGCCCAGAAAGTGCCGCTCGCACCAGCCCCGCAGCTTCGACTGGGTGAGGTCCTCGTGAGCCTGGCGGTAGCCATCCCACAGGCGCAGCACCCCTACGAATTCCGACCGCCCATCGGCGAACAGCGCGTGTGCGGTGTCGGCCGCGCCACGTGCTTCCGGCGGGCGCTCGCGCGGGTCCTGGATGCCCAGGAACGAGGCGATCACCAGCATTGGCCGCAGGCAGCCCTGGGCCTGCGCAGCCACCAGCATCCGCGCCAGTTTGACGTCCACCGGCAACCGCGCCATCTGCCGCCCGACCGGGGTCAGCCGGCGCTGGTCGTCCACCGCGCCCAGCTCGCCCAGCTGCTGCCAGCCGTCGGCGATGGCGCGCTCATCGGGCGCTTCCAGGAACGGGAAATCCTCGATCCGGCCCAAGCCAAGCTGCAGCATCCGCAGGATCACGCCGGACAGGCTGGAGCGGCGGATTTCCGGATCGGTGAAGGCATCGCGCGACTGGAAATCGGCTTCCGAGTACAGCCGGTAGCAGATGCCTTCGGAAACGCGCCCGCAGCGGCCCTTGCGCTGGTTGGCGCTGGCCTGGGACACCGGCTCGATGTGCAGCCGGTCCAGCTTCTGGCGCGGGCTGTAGCGCTTGACCCGGGCCAGGCCGGGATCGACCACGTAGCGGATACGCGGCACCGTCAGTGAGGTTTCGGCCACGTTGGTGGCCAGCACGATGCGGCGCTTGCTGCCGGGGTTGAAGACTTCGTCCTGGTCTTTCACCGACAGCCGCGCATACAGCGGCAGCACCTCGGTTTCGCGGTACTTGCGCCGCTCCAGTGCCTGGTGCGCGTCGCGGATCTCGCGTTCGCCGGGGAAGAACATCAGGATGTCGCCGCGCGGATCGATGCGGGTGATCTCGTCCACCGCGGCAACGATGGCCTCGTTGACGGTGCGCTCGCCATCGCGGCCACCGTCCTCGTCGCCACCGCCCTCGCCTTCCAGCGGGCGGTAACGCACTTCCACCGGGAAGGTGCGGCCTTCGACGCTGATCACCGGCGCATCGTTGAAATGCTCGGCAAACCGCGAGGTGTCGATGGTCGCCGAGGTGACAATCAGCTTCAGGTCCGGGCGCTTGTGCAGCAGCTGCTTGAGGTAGCCCAGCAGGAAGTCGATGTTGAGGCTGCGCTCGTGCGCCTCGTCGACAATGATGGTGTCGTACTGGGACAGATAGCGGTCACTGCTGATCTCGGCCAGCAGGATGCCGTCGGTCATGAACTTGATGCGGGTGTCGTCACCGACGCGGTCGGTGAAGCGCACCTGGTAGCCCACCACCGTGCCCAGTTCGGATTTCAGCTCCTGCGCGACGCGGGTGGCCACCGCACGTGCGGCAATCCGTCGCGGCTGGGTGCACCCGATCATGCCGGCCACGCCGCGACCGGCGGCCAGGCACAGCTTGGGCAGCTGGGTGGTCTTGCCCGAGCCGGTTTCGCCAGCGATCACCACGACCTGGTGGTCGCGGATCAGGGCGGTGATGCGTTCGGCTTCACGCGCAATCGGCAGGCTGTCGTCCAGACTGATCGACGGCTGGTGCCGGGCGCGGCTTTCGCGCCGCTGCACCGATGCCTGCAGGGCCTGTTCGAACGCGGCGGCCACGCCTGCATCGTTGGGCTTGGACTGGCACCGCGAGAGCAGGCCGAGCAAACGACCACGGTCACGGCTCATGCCAGCGTCGATCGCGGCGCGCTGTTGGCGCAGGCGGGAAGCAGATTGTTTGTCGATAGTGCTCATCAATCGAATCGGTTAGAACTTTGATTACTACTGAAAGGTTAGTCTGATCTATTGTGAAGGCCATCCATTCCACAAGGAGAATCATCCCCATGGCGAAGACCAAGACACCGGTGAAGAAGACTCAGACCGGTAAGCAGAAGCTGGCGTCGGCCGCCCCGTCGGCCCCGAACATTGATATCGGGATCAAGGAAGGCGATCGCAAGAAGATTGCCGATGGGCTGGCCTCTTTCCAGGCCGATGCGTTCACGCTCTACCTGAAGACGCACAATTTCCATTGGAATGTCACCGGGTCGATGTTCAACTCGCTGCACACCATGTTCGAGACCCAGTACACCGAGCAGTGGGCAGCCCTGGACGACGTTGCTGAACGTATCCGCGCATTGGGCTTCAATGCCCCGGGCTCCTACCGCGAGTTCGCGGCCCTGACCTCGATCGCCGAGGAGCCGGGCCTGACCGACAGCGCGGACTGGCGTGAGATGGTACGCCAGTTGGTGGCCGCCAACGAGGCGGTGTGCCGGACGGCGCGCAAGGTGCTGGACGTGGCCGACGACGCCGACGACGCACCGACCGAAGATCTGATGACCCAGCGCCTGCAGACGCACGAGAAGTACGCCTGGATGTTGCGGTCGTTGCTGCAGTAAGGCTCGTTGGCGCTTCTGTTATCTGCGCGCGGCGAGGGTTCCACCCCCTTGCCGGGACACGCCGTAAATCCATCCCTGGAGGCTCGTGGGCGCCTTGCGCGTTTGTGCAGTCCTGCACAAACGGCAAGGCCGGGGTTGGGCGTCCTGCCCAACCCGTCCGGCGCATGCGCCGGACCCATGGCGCCCAACGGTCCCGGCAAGGGGGTGGAACCCTCGCCCAGATGGATTCGTGCATCCGGCGGTTTGGAAGAGAGAGAAGCATGCAGAACAGGCGCCCGGTGGCGCCTGTTCTGCGTTTCGGGCCCCCTTTTCAGCGATCGGAGAGAGAAATCTGGCTCTGGCTCTGGCTGCTGCTCTGCCTTTTGCTTTTGCCCTTGCCTCTGCCTCTGCCTTTGCCCTTGCCCTTGCCTCTGCCTTTTGCCTTTTGCCCTTGCCTCTGCCTTTGCCGTTGCCTCTGCCTCTGCCATTGGCAGAGCCTCTATCCTCGGCTCTGCCTTTGCCTTCAGCTCTACCCCCATACGCACCGGAAAACTGTCGGGGCGTGGGGGGGGGGGGGGGGGGGGGGGGGGGGGGGGGGGGGGGGGGGGGGCCCCCCCCCCCCCCCCGCCGGGGTGTGGTGTGGGGGCGCCCAACCCCCCACACCGCCCCGTAAAACTGGGGGGGGGGGGGGGGGGTGGGTTGGCGGGACCGTTGGGCGCCATGGATGGCGCCCACGAGCCTCCAGGGATGGATTTACGGCGTGTCCCGCCAACCCACCCACCCCGCGCCAACCCTAGTCAGGGAAACATGGCGCTCCGGCTCCGGCTCCGGCTCTGGCTCCGGCTCTGGCTCTGGCTCTGGCTTGAGATTCGGCTTGGGGAGGCAAGTGGGCAAGCCCCTACCCACTGATCCTCTGTTGGAGGACACGGGCGGCCCGCGTGGCGGGGTAAACTAGTCCGATGTCTTCCCGCCCCGCGCACGACCTGCTCAGCCGCATCTTTGGTTACGACGATTTCCGCGGTCCGCAGCAGGCGATCGTTGAACATGTCGCTGCCGGCAATGACGCGCTCGTATTGATGCCCACCGGCGGCGGCAAGTCGCTGTGCTACCAGGTACCGTCCCTGCTCCGCGAGGGGACCGGCATCGTCATCTCCCCCCTCATCGCCCTCATGCAGGACCAGGTCGAAGCCCTGCGCCAGCTCGGCGTGCGCGCCGAGTTCCTCAATTCCACCCTCGATGGCGACACCGCCGCCCGGGTCGAACGCGAACTGCTCGCCGGCGAGCTCGACATGCTCTATGTCGCTCCAGAGCGCCTGCTCACCGGCCGCTTCCTATCCCTGCTCTCGCGCAGCCGCATCGCCCTGTTCGCCATCGACGAAGCCCACTGCGTTTCCCAGTGGGGCCACGACTTCCGGCCCGAGTACCGGCAGCTTACCGTTCTCCACGAACGCTGGCCGGACGTCCCGCGCATCGCCCTCACCGCCACCGCCGACCCGCCCACCCAGCGCGAAATCGCCGAACGCCTCGACCTGACCGGCGCCCAGCACTTCGTCAGCTCCTTCGACCGGCCCAACATCCGCTACACCGTCGTCCAGAAAGACAACGCCAAGCGCCAGCTGCTCGACTTCCTCAAAGTCCACCGCCAGGAAGCCGGCATCGTCTACTGCATGTCACGGCGCAAAGTCGAGGAAACCGCCGAGTTCCTCTGCAAGGAAGGCCTCAACGCCCTGCCCTACCACGCCGGCCTGCCCGCCGAAGTGCGCGCCGCCAACCAGCGCCGCTTCCTGCGCGAGGATGGCATCGTCATGTGCGCCACCATCGCCTTCGGCATGGGCATCGACAAACCCGACGTCCGCTTCGTCGCCCACACCGACCTGCCCAAGTCCATGGAAGGGTATTACCAGGAAACCGGCCGTGCCGGCCGCGACGGCGAACCCGCTGAAGCCTGGCTCTGCTACGGCCTGGGCGACGTCGTGCTGCTCAAGCAGATGATCGAACAGTCCGAGGCCGGCGAAGAACGCAAAAGCCTCGAACGCAACAAGCTTGACCACCTGCTTGGCTACTGCGAATCCATGCAGTGCCGGCGCCAGGTGCTGCTGGCCGGGTTCGGCGAAACCTACCCCCAGCCCTGCGGCAACTGCGACAACTGCCTCGTCCCGCCCGACGCCTGGGACGCCAGCGTGGCCGCCCAGAAAGCGCTCAGCTGCGTCTACCGCAGCGGCCAGCGCTTCGGCGTGGGCCACCTGATCGACATCCTGCGCGGCGGCGAGAACGACAAGATCCGCCAGTTCGGCCACAGCGAACTGAGCACCTACGGCATCGGCAAGGACCTCGACGCGCGCACCTGGCGCAGCGTGTTCCGCCAGCTGGTGGCCGCCAGCCTGCTCGAAGTGGACACCGAAGCCTACGGCGGCCTGCGCCTCACCGACGGCAGCCGCGAGGTCCTCAAGGGCCAGCGCAAGGTCATGATGCGCCGCGAAAGCCCCAAGACCCGCGAGCGCGACCGCAGCGGCCAGCGTACCGGCCTGTCCGTGCTGCCCGAAGACCTGGTCCTGTTCAACGCGCTGCGCAGCCTGCGCGCCGAACTGGCCAAGGAACAGAACGTACCGGCGTTTGTGATCTTCCACGACAGCACCCTGCGCAACATCGCCGAACAGCGCCCCACCAGCATCGACGCGCTCGGCAAGGTCGGCGGTATTGGCGGCACCAAGCTCGCCCGCTACGGCGAGCGCCTGGTCGAGATCGTGCGCGAGGAAGGCTGATGTCCGCCTGCGCCCACACGGACACGCCTCCAGAGTTGAACGCCGCGTTCAGCCAGAGGTGCGGACGCCCCCGTTTGGCGCTAGGGTGACGCCCATGACCCCCGGTGGCCTGCTCCTGCGCGTGGTACTGATGCTCAGCCTGTTGCTCAACGGGCTGAACGCGGCCATGGCCGGCCCGATGACCCTGGCCCTGGCCCACGCCGCCAGCGCCGAGCCGGCCGCGCCGCCCTGCCACGGCGATGCCCCGGCCATGCCCGCCCATCACGACCACGCCGCGACCCACACCGCCGGCAGCCAGGCACCGCATGACGGCGATCACTGCAAGATCAAGGATTGCCTGCGCAGCTGTGCACAGCAGCCCAGCCTGACCGTGTCCGTCGCCTGGCTGCCCAGCCCGCCGCCGCCCGCGCTGGCACCGCTGGGCCAGACCCGCGCGGCGTTGCCGATGCCACCGCTGGACCGCATCACCCGCCCTCCGATCGGCTGAGCCCGCGCTCACTGCGAGCGCCCGTGCAAAGCGATGCCGTGCGCTGCCATGCGTACGCGTCTTGACGGCACCTGCGTGCCTTTCGAATCCGATGCGGAGTTGCAATGTCCTTTTCCCCTCCCCCCGGCCCGGGCGCCCCGCCCATGCCGTCGCGCCGCCTGTTCGTGCAGGGCGCTGCCGCCGGTGGCGTGGTCGCCGGCCTGGTGGCCAGCGGCCTGCCCGGCCGCGCCTTCGCCGCCGCCGGGCCTGTCGTGGCCACTGCCCCACAGGTGCTCAGCGGGCCCGACGTCCAGTTGAGCATCGGCGAATCGCTGGCCAACTTCACCGGCCGCACCCGCCCGGCGATCACCGTCAATGGCAGCCTGCCGGCGCCGATCCTGCGCTGGCGCGAAGGCGACACCGTCAGCGTGCGCGTGGCCAACGCGCTGCAGGCGCACCCCACCTCGATCCACTGGCACGGCATCCTGCTGCCGGCCAACATGGACGGCGTGCCCGGCCTGAGCTTCAACGGCATCGCCCCGGGCGAGGCCTACCAGTACCGCTTCACCCTCAAGCAGTCGGGCACGTACTGGTACCACAGCCATTCGATGTTCCAGGAACAGGCCGGCCTGTACGGGGCGCTGATCATCGACCCGCTGCAGCCGGCGCCGTACCGCTTCGACCGCGAGCACGTGATCATGCTGTCCGACTGGACCGACATGGACCCGGGCGCCCTGTTCCGGCGCATGAAGAAGCTGGCCGAGTTCGACAACTACTACAAGCGCACCCTGCCCGACTTCCTGCGCGACGTGCGCCGCGACGGCTGGTCCGCCGCCACCGCCGACCGCGGCATGTGGGGCCGCATGCGGATGACCCCCACCGACATCTCCGACATCAACGCGCACACCTACACCTACCTGCTCAACGGCACCGCGCCCGCCGGCAACTGGACCGGGCTGTTCCGCAGCGGTGAAAAGGTGCTGCTGCGCTTCATCAACGGCGGCTCGATGACCTACTTCGACGTGCGCATCCCCGGCCTGAAGATGACCGTGGTGGCCGCCGATGGGCAGTACATCCATCCGGTCAGCATCGATGAATTCCGCATCGCGCCCGCCGAAACCTTCGACGTGATCGTGGAGCCCACCGGCCAGGACGCGTTCACCATCTTCTGCCAGGACATGGGCCGGACCGGCTTTGCCGCCGGCACCCTGGCAGTGCGGCACGGCCTGCAGGCGCCAATTCCCGCGCGCGATCCGCGACCGCTGCTGACCATGGGCGACATGGGCCACGACATGGGCAGCATGGGCCATGACATGGCCGGCATGGGCCACGACATGAAGGGCATGGAAGGTGGCTGCGGCGCCAGCATGGGTCACGGCGCGCACGGCAGCAATGACAAGGCACCGCGCCATCCGGCCAGCGAGAAAGGCAACCCGCTGATCGACATGCAGAGCATGGGCACCGCGCCCAAGCTGGATGACCCTGGCATCGGCCTGCGCGACAACGGCCGCACCGTGCTGACCTACGGCGCGATGCGCAGCCTGTTCGACGACCCGGATGGCCGCGAACCCAGCCGCGAGGTCGAGCTGCACCTCACCGGCCACATGGAGAAATTCAGCTGGTCGTTCGACGGCATCCCGTTTGCCAGCGCCGAACCGCTGCGCCTGAACTACGGCGAGCGCATGCGCATCGTGCTGGTCAACGACACCATGATGCAGCACCCCATCCACCTGCACGGGGTGTGGAGCGACCTGGAGAATGCCGACGGCCAGTTCCACCTGCGCAAGCACACCATCGACATGCCCCCGGGCACCCGCCGCACCTACCGCGTGCGCGCCGACGCGCTGGGCCGCTGGGCCTACCACTGCCACCTGCTGTACCACATGGAAGCGGGCATGATGCGCGAAGTGAGGATCGAAGAATGAGCCGCTTCCCAGCTCCCGCCCGCCCTCTGCTCACCGCCGCGCTGCTGGTCGCGCTGGCCACTCCGGCCTGGGCGCAGTCGCATGCGCACGGCACCACTACAGCACCAGCGGCTACGAAAGAAGCGCCGGTTGATCCCCAGGCCAACCACGGCAGCATGGGTCACAGCCAGATGGACCATTCGAAGATGGACCACGGCAACATGGACCACAGCCAGATGGACCATTCGACAATGGACCACGGCAGCATGGACCACGGCCAGATGGACCATTCGACAACGGACCACGCCGCGCACAAGACGGCCGCGCCCAGCGAACCGCGCGAGCCGATTCCCGTCGTCACCGCCGCCGACCGTCTCGCCGCGTTCCCGCCCATCGAGCACGGTGCGATGGAACACGCGCCGGAGATCCACAGCATGCTGCTGGTCAACCGGCTGGAGCAGTGGGATGGCCAGCACGGCAACGGCCAGGCATGGGAAGCCAGCGGCTGGGTCGGCGGCAACATCCACCGCCTCTGGGTGCGCAGCGAAGGCGAACGCAGCGGCGGACGTACCGAAGCGGCCGATGTCGAAGTGCTGTACGGCCGCAGCGTGTCACCGTGGTGGGATGTGCTGGTGGGCGTCAAACAGGACCTGGGCCCCGGCGATTCGCGCACCTGGGCGGCGCTGGGCATCCAGGGCCTGGCACCCTACAAGTTCGAGACCTCGGCCACCGCCTACGTGGGCGAAGGGGGGCAGGTGATGGCTACGGCCGAGATCGAGTACGAACTGCTGTTGACCAACCGCCTGATCCTGCAGCCGTTGCTGGAAGCCACGCTCGCGGCCAAGGACGATCCGCGCCATGGCACGGGCAGCGGCTTGAACAAGGTCGAAGCCGGGCTGCGGCTGCGCTACGAGTTCAACCGGCGTTTCGCGCCGTACATCGGCATCAGCCATGAACGCCTGTTCGGCGATACCGCCGATTACCACCAGGCGGCCGGCGAGCGTGCGCGTGATACCCGCTGGGTGGCCGGCGTGCGCGTCTGGTTCTGAGGCCGGCGACGGTGTAAAAAAGTCCCGGGCGCGGCATGCGCCCGGGACAACACAGCAGGGATGATGCAAGCCGGATCCGACGGGCCCGAACGGGGCGTCACAGGACGCGCGCGTAACGCGGCGCGCCCTGCCCGACACCCGGGTGCCGTGCTCAGCGGCGCTCCCGGATGATGATGTGATGCGCCGGGACCAGGGTTCCGCCATCGGCGCCCGGTTTTTGTCGGCCGCCGGGATGGCGTACGCTGCCACCCCCTTCCGTGTCCCCCCTGCCATGTCCCTGCAGATCCGTCGCGCCACCCCGGTCGATGCACAGGCTGTGTCGGCGATCGCCATCGCCACCTACACCGAGACCTTCGGCGATTCCTACCCGCCGCAGGACCTGCACGCCTTCCTGGACGAGCATTACAGCCCGGCGCCGCAGCGGCGCGAACTGGAGGACCCGCACAGTGCGGTATGGCTGCTGGAAGATGACGGGCGCGCGGTGGGCTATCTGGCCGCCGGCCCGAATACCCTGGCGCACGCCGATGCTGTCGACGGCGATGTCGAACTCAAGCGTCTGTATGTGCTGGCCAGCCACCAGTCCGGGGGCCACGGCGCACGCCTGATGGAGGCGTTCCTGCACTGGCTGGATCACCCGGCACGCCGCACCCTGTGGGTGGGCGTGTGGTCGGAAAACTTCGGCGCGCAGCGCTTCTATGCGCGCTACGGCTGCGTGCAGGTTGGCACCTACCACTTCGTGGTGGGCGACAGTCGCGACCTGGAGTTCATCCTGCGCCGGCCCTGATCAGACAGGGCCGGCACCTGGCTCAGAAATCGAACAGGTCCGACAGGAAGCCTTCTTTCTTCTTCTTGCGGTAGCCGTGCTGGTCGCCGTACTGCTGCTGGCCCAGGTGGCGGGTATCACGGTGCTGCACGGCCTGCGGCGGCGGCGGCGGCGTGGCGGCGCGCACCGGGGCGGCCGCATCGGTGGAGCGCTCGATGATCTTGTCCAGTTCGCCGCGGTCCAGCCACACGCCGCGGCACTGCGGGCAGTAGTCAATCTCGATGCCCTGGCGCTCGGACATCACCAGCGCCTGGGTCTTGCATACGGGGCATTGCATCGTCGTGGCTCCATGGATCAAACCCCGACTCTACCCTGCCGCGCCTGAGCGCCGCGCAACGTGCGCATGACCGGGAGCCCTTGACCCATGCGCCCCCATGGCAACGGCCCGCGCGCTCTGTCACAGGGCTGGCCGCGCCGGGCAGGTATGCGCTGCTGTGGCGCACGGCATACGGCCCCGCCTGACGTGCACGATCCCCTCACCCGGTGCCGCCGCATACTTGCGCGCCATTCCGAACCACTGCCAGGGAACACTGCGTCATGTTGCTGTCCAAGCGCCACGTTGCACCGCGCGTGCTGTTGATTGAAGACACTGAAGAAACCCGCGAACTCAGCCGCATGGTGCTGGAAAGCCAGGCCTGTGATGTTGCCGCCGTGAGTTCGGCCGAGGCCGCGCTCGGCCTGCTGCAGGCCGGCGAACGGTTCGACCTGGTGTTCACCGACGTCTGCCTGGGCGGGGTCAGCGGCATTGAAGCGGCGCACCGCATCAAGCAGTACCAGCCCAGCCTGCCGGTACTGGTGACCTCCGGGCTGGAGCCGGCCGACGTGCTGCCGCAGCTGCGCCCGGGCATCCACTTCCTGCCCAAGCCCTACTCGATGAGCGAACTGCTGGACGCCATCCGTGCGTGCTTCCAGCAGCAGGACGTCGGCCAGGCCGCCTGATCGGCGGTCTTCATCCGGTTTTCATCGGCAACTGTCATCGTCCGGTTCGACGGCCCGCTGTCGCGCCCGCCCGGGCCAGCGGTGCAACGCTTCCCTGCCACCGGAACCGCCACCATGCAGATCCGCCTGTTGCTGACCGCTCCGCTGTTGTTTGCCGCGTCGATCGCCGACGCGCGCGCCGATGACCTGGTGACCTGCGAAAGCCGCAACAACCGCTACCAGTCGTGCGACCTGCCCCGCGCCGGCTACGTCAGCCTGGAGCGCACCTTGTCCGGGGCGGACTGCCGGCAAGGCCGAAGCTGGGACTATGACCGCCGCCAGGTGTGGGTGGATGACGGCTGCCGCGCCACCTTCCGCGTACACGACGGTGGCTCGCGCGACGACGACCACGGCGACAACCACGACGCCAAGGTCGCCGCCGGCGTGCTGATCGGGGCGGCCATCCTGGGCGCGCTGGTGCACAACGCCAACAAGCAGGACGACCGCTACGACGACGACAACTACCAGGGGCCGCGCCACAGCTCCTACGTGCCGGGCTGGATGGTAGGCGAGTTCGAGGGCTACAACCCCATCTACGGTGCCGACATCCGCATGCGCATCGACAGCGACGGACGCATGTCCGCCCAGGCACGCGGGCAGAACCTGAGCGGCTGGGTCAACGGCGGCCAGCTCAACGTGGGCGGCAGCGTGTTCGACATCAACCAGAGCCGGGACGGCTTCGTCACCACCGAAGTGGGCGATCGCCAGAACGAAGTGCGCTACCGCCGGGTGCGGTAGCGCACCGGCGTCACCCGGCGGCCTTGCAGCTCAGCGTGGTGCCGTAGAAGTCCAGCGTGGCCTCGCCCTGGTGTTCCCAGAACTCCACGCCTTCACGGGTGTAGCGGCTGCCGCTTGCGGCCTGGGCCGGGAACACGATGGCCTGGTCCTTGCCCAGGCTGACCACTGCGGCCTGCGGGTCCAGTTCGTTGTAGAACACCACGCTGACCGGCTTGCTGGCGTCGTCGCACTGGTAGTGCACCGGCGTGGGCGCGGGCACGCCGCCACTGCCGATGTTCAGTTCGACGATGCGGGTCTGGTAGGACTCGATCAGGCACCGGTGGCGGTCGACCGCCTGCCAGCAGGCATCACGGCCCTTGACCCAGCCCCGTTGCTCGGCGGCGATATCCAGTTCATCCGGGCTGGTCTGCACGCGCTTGTAGAGCGCGGCCAGCTGGCGGTCGAGCGCGGCCAGGCGGGCGTCGCCGCAGACCAGTTTCTCCGACTCGGACTGCGCCTTGGCGCAGTCGAACGACGGCGGCTGCAAGGTGGCATCGGTCGCGGCGGCTGGCGCGCCTGGTGCCGGGGCAGGCGTCGTGGTGGCGGGCGGTTGCGCCGGCGCGGCGGTATCGGACGGGGCCGGTTTGGAACAGGCCGCGAGCGCAAGCGCCCCCACACCCAGCAGGACGAATCGGTTCATGGCACCTCCAACAACAGTCAGCAAAAGACGCGCTATTGTGCGCCCGCCGCCGCGTGTTGGGTGTGCACAAACAGATCGCTCAGGGCGTGGCGGCCACCGGGGTGAACAGGGTGCGCAGCGCCAGCAGCGCGGCCGGGTGGTAGAGCGTCTGGTGGCTTTCATCGGGCAGCGCCACGTAACGGCGCTTGACCCCTGGGGCATGCGCCGTCAGCACCTCCATGAAGCGGGCGCTGGGCACGGCGATGCCGCGCTCGGCACTGGTGGCCACGAACACGGTCTTGCCCTGTGGCGCGTGGAGGGCTAACAGCGCCTCGGTTTCATCAACCAGCCCGCCCCGGTTCCACCACAGGCTGGGATCCAGCGCGATGTAGGTATCGAACAGCGCGGGGTCGCGAAGCAGCGTTTCCACCACGAACAGGCCGGCCAGCGATTCACCAATAATCGCCGTTTCCGGCGTGGTCGCGTACCGCCGCCGCACCTGCGGCATCAACTCGTCGCGCAGAAAGCGGCGGAACGCGGCCGATCCGCCCACCCGCGGCGCGATCCGGCGGTCGTCCGGATCGGAGGTGGGGCCGGTCATGTCGCGGCGACGCTCGGTATTCTCGATGCCGACCAGCAGGAACGGGCGCATGCTGCCGTTGGCTACCAGTACCTGGACCAGGCCAGCCACGTGCAGAAAATCCTCGCCGATGCCACCGTCGGGCATATACAACACCGGCAGCGGCTGGTCGGCCGGCACGTTCCAGGCCGAGGGCCGGTAGACGTTGATGCGTCGGGTTTCCCCCACCGCCTGCGACACCAGCACGAAGGTATCGCCGATCACCAACGGCGTTGTGTCGTCTGCGGAC
Organism: Stenotrophomonas sp. 2619; assembly: GCF_040548725.1. Taxonomy (NCBI): domain Bacteria; kingdom Pseudomonadati; phylum Pseudomonadota; class Gammaproteobacteria; order Lysobacterales; family Lysobacteraceae; genus Stenotrophomonas; species Stenotrophomonas sp. 2619. The sequence continues at coordinate 46,179 of NZ_JBEPSF010000025.1, forward strand.
ACTGGTGTCCCGGCGCGCGCGTTCGCCGCACCCACCACCGACACCAGCAGCATCGCCACGCATACCAGCGCCCCGCGAAACCCTGCCCGCCGCCACGTGCGCCCCTGCTGCCTGTCCGGAAGTGCTGCCATGCGTTGTCGTCCGTCATCGAAGGCCCCATCGGCCCGCGCGCATTATGAACACGGCGCCGCGCATGAACGCCAGACCATGCTCACGGCCACCCTGACCCCGCCCTCATGCCAGTGCGACCGCTGCGTAACAGCACCGGGTCCAGTGTGGATCGCACGACATCACGTCGTCCTGGAGTACCGCAATGTCCACCATGCAGAACAACGAAAACAACGTCCAGAAAAATGCCGCCGCGCAGACCGACCAGCAGAAGGAGCAGGAGCGCAAGGACACATTGGCCAAGCAGCAGAAGCAGGAACAGGACAACAAGGACGCACCGAAGAACCCGCAGCAGAAGTAACTGCGACGCAGACAGTGGGGCTGCGCGCTAAGCGCAGCCTCATGCCGCCGGTGATTTCCTCCCGGCCCCCTCTGGTGTGAACAGCACTACACCTCGCGCGCGCGAAGACCGTCCAGCCGACCATGCAGGTGCTGCCAGTCGTGCTGCGCGTGGCGCATCATCTCGTCCAGCATCGGCCGTGCATCCTCCGGCAACGCCGCATCCTGCAACGCCGACTGCAGCGCATGGATAAGCCGGGCGCGCGACGCCTGCGCCTGGCTGACGTATTGAATCCCGGCATCTCCCAACACCGTGCCCAGCCAGCCGAAGCCTGCCCGCACTGCACCGAGCACGGTGCCATGCCGTGCGGGTCGCCCGCCAGCCTGACGCACGCGCCTGCCGAGGGTGTCGATGATGGCGGCGCTCGAGCCGGCCATGCGCATCATCACCGCGCAAAGCGCGGCATCGTCGCCCTGGGTTCTGGCCACCGCGCGGGCATGCAGGGCATGGCCGTCGTGCGCCACCGCGATGATCCGGTTGAGCAGGCGGACGTAGTGTTGGCGGCTCACGGTGTGCAGGGACATCACATGGCTCCGCTGGAGTGCAGCCCCAGCTTTTCCATCGCCTCCAACCTGCGCCCGGCAGTGGAACGGTGATGTGAGGCCGGTGTTATCCCGCGCCCCTGAGCGCTTTCGCCACCGCGCCGGGTTGGCTAGGATCGGGATTCGCAGGCGCAGGCAGCGCCCTGGCAGGGAGCACGGCGATGTCGGCAGGACATGCACTGAACACAGGGGCGCTGGTGGCACTGGCGCTGTCGATGGCCTTTGCCAGCCACGCAGCGACGCCCGGCATTGATCGCGAGGCCTGGCGCGGCGACCTGGCGGTACTGAAGCAGACCCTGCAGGATGACTATGCGCACCTGGCCTGGGTGGCCTCCACGCAGAGCGGCGTTGACCTGCCCGCGCTCGATCGCGATGCGCAGCAGGCCATCGCCATGGCCGGCAGCGATGACCAGGCGGAACAGGCCCTGCGCACGTTCCTGGCCGGGTTTCACGATGGCCACCTGAAGCTGCTCGATCGGCAGACAGCCGCCGCGCCCGTCCCCGCCCCCGCCGCGGTGGATCCGCGCACGCTGGATGCGTCCACGGGCTGCGCGGCACTGGGCGTTCTGGATGAGGGTCGGCACGACTACAGCGTGCCGCTGCAGGCCCTGCCCGGCTACCACGCCACCGCCGGTGGGGCCGACCCGGCACTGCGCAGCGGGGTGATCGCGCTGGCCGATGGCCACCGCCTGGGCCTGCTGCGCCTGCATGAATTCGATGCGCTGCGTTACCCCGGCCTGTGCCACCGCCTGTGGGGCCAACTGCGGCACGCCGACGCGGTGAACGACATGCGGGCCACGTTGAACGACGCCTGGGTGGCCGAGATCGCTGCGACGTTGCGGCGCTTCCAGCAGCAGGGCGTGGATGCGGTGCTGGTGGACGTGGGCACCAACCCCGGCGGCGACGACAGCGGCGACACGCTCGCCCGCCTGTTCAGTGCCGCGCCGGTGCAGTCGGCATCGCTGTGGGTCAGCCAGTCGGCGGCCGGTCGCGACTACCTGCAGGAGCAGTACGAGCGCATCGACGATGCCCTGCGCCACCACCATCCCGACGCTACCGCGCGCCCGCTGCTGGTCCAGCAACGCGACCGCTTTGCCGCGTCGCTGCGCGCCACCCAGGCGCCGGCCTGCGACATGACCTGGGTGTGGCAGGCACCGCGCGACTGGCCGACGCTGCCCTGTCGGCAGCTGGTCGCCGCCGGCAGTTCGGGCGGCCCGCTGCCCACCCCGGCGGTGGACGCGATCGACGATTTCCTGATTGCCCATCGGCTCGACTGGGCGCAGGACCTGCGCCGGCACTGGGCGGCCTGGCAGGGGCCGGTGTATGTGCTCAGCGATGCGAAGACCGCCTCCTCGGCGGAAATGTTCGCCGCACGGCTGCAGGACAACCGGATCGCACGCGTGGTCGGAACCACGACCGGCGGCTACGGCTGCGGCTTCATGAGTCCGCCGCCACCGCGCGTTTTGCCGCACTCGCAGCTGCGCATGCGCATCCCGAACTGCGTGCGCCTGCGCGCCGATGGCAGCGACGAAGTGGCCGGCATCTCACCGGACCTGCCCATCGACATGACCGCCAACGCACCGGCCCGCGCCCGCGCGCAGCAGGTGCTGGAGGCGGTAGGCGCGGACCTGGACCGGCACTGACCCGCGGCGGTCAATCCACTGTGCAATCCGCGTCGCGCATCGGATGCGGCAGCACTTCGATGGAGTGCTCGTCCAGCTGCGCCAGCACCGCTTCCGGGCCACGCTGGCTGCGCCAGCCCAGACCGATGCTGGCCGCGCCAGCGTCGTGGATGCGGTCGATCACCGGTAGCGCCCAGCCGCGCCGGTCGTACTCGGCCAGCCACTGCGGGCAGCGCCGCGCCAGGACCGCGCGCGGTTCACTGACCAGCCGTTCGCAGTCTTCCGGGCCGAACGGCGTGGCGCCGCTGGCGATGTAGCGCTGGAACATGGGTCCGGTGTTGCGCAGGGCCGCCGCATGCGCATCGGCCACGTCGCGCACGTCGATGCCGCGATGCAGGCGATACAGCAGCATGCGCTGGGCGGTTTCAGGGAAGCACCGCGACATCCGGATCACCCGCACCTGGAACCCGGGGCTGGCCGCCTCCTCCAGCCAGTGCTCGGCCGCCAGCTTGGAGCGGTGGTAGACCGTGCGCGGTTGCGGCACGGTGCGCTCATCGATCCACGTGCAGCGCCCCGGCACGATCGCATGGCCGTACAGCGCGGTAGTGCTGGTGAATACGAAGCGCGATACCCCGGCATCGCGGGCCAGCATCGCCAGGGTACGGGTGCCTTCCACATTGATGCGATGGAATTCGGTGTCGGGCATCAGCCCCACATGCGGGGCGTGCAGCGCCGCGCAATGGATCACGGCATCCACACCCATCAGCGCCGTGCGCAGCGTCCGCATATCGGTGATATCGGCCACGTGCCGGGTGGTGTTGAAGGGGCTGCGGTCAACCCCGACCACCTCGTGCCGTGCGGACAGCGCGCCGAAGATCGCGCGCCCCACCCGGCCTGAACTTCCTGTCAGGAGAATCTTCACTGTGTGGCACTTGGTCAGCGCCCGGGAGCTACCGGGATGACTTGATTGTAGCCAGAGTCGGCGCCGGGGCGTCCAGCGTTGCAGCCTGCCGGACGTCGGAATCGGTGTGCCTTCTGCGCGCGCTCAGCGCCCGGCCGTGTCCGCCGGCTGTTCAGCGGGACCGCAGGCGTCCCAGCGCAGCGTGCCGTCCTCGCCCTGCAGGACGGCGTTGACCGTCGGCGCACCGTCTGAATCCACCACGCAGAAGTACCCGTTGAACCAGCGCGATTGCGGTGCCCCGCGCGTGGCCGGCGCACTGCTCCACAGCTCCACCTGGTAGCGCTTGCCGGGCTGCAGGCGCGGCGGTGGTGACGTGCCACCGTCGCCGTAGCGCAGGCATTGATCCGGGGCCAGTGTGGGTTCGGCCTGGCCATCGCGCAGGAAATGACGTTCCCAGATCGCCGCACCGCCCGAACCGACCTCCATCACCGACACCCCGGTTATCGTCGCGGGTGCGTCGCCGTCGCGGGCGGCGGGCACGCCGAAACAGGGAACGCCCTCCCGTTCCTTGACCAGCGCCTGCTGATAGCGGCCGGCGGGCGAGGCGCAACTGGCCAGGCCCGGCACCAGCACACCGATCAACAGCAGGGAAACATGCAGAGGGGTCATTGCGTCGTCCTGGGCAGGGTGTTCGTGTCCCTGCGCGCGGCGAGGAAGCGCTGCAGGGTGCGTTCAAGCTGGAAGCAGTATCGGGCACCTTACGGTAGCCCGCAGTGTTCATGCGTGACCGTCGACCCGCGGAAAGCCACCAGCAACGCGTGCGCCTGCGGGCGTTCGGCTACCCTGCGTGCCGGTGCAGACTTTTCCTGATGGACGTCCCATGCTGCTGGATGCGTATCTCCGCGATCACTTTGTCGACAAACCCACCTGCGCAGCGCTGGCAGGCATCACCGTGCAACGTCTGGATGCGCTGATCGCGGCCGAGGCCATTCCGGCGCCTACGTACCGCTGCAACGCGGGGGCGATCCACTCGGCCGCGTTCGGAGCGATCGACACCGATTCGCTGCTATCCGGCGAGTTCTTCCGCCCCGAATGCACCCGCTGGGTTCGCATCGCCGCAGACGCCGCCGCGGGTGAGGAGCGCGCGGCCGTGCTTTCGACGTTGGCGGGCGAACTGGCGGCGTATCTGCACACCTGCGGCGACGACGCGCGCTTGGTGGACGCAAAGGTGGACGCGCTGCTTCCCCACTTCTTCAACGGCACATTCGGCCTGTGCGTGGCCGACCCGTCCAGTGGCAAGGGCATTGCGCGAAAAGAGGTGCTGCAGGAAACCCTGATCGCGTTGACCTGCAACGGCAGCAACCCTGCCCCGCCCGCCATCGCGGCTGGCGAGCTGCTGGCGTTGATCGATGATTACGCCGACGCCGCCATGCCTTTCTCGCCCGCCGAATACGCGCGCAGCAGCAGGAAGCGGCTGGTGGAGGACCTGCGTCCACGCGTGCTCGGCGCCCATCAGGCGACGCAGGAAGGGGCGGCGTAGCGCTGCGGCGGGCCGCGACGTACTCCCAGCGGGGTGCATCACAGCAGGAAGATGATGGGGATGTCAGCGGAGTTCGTGCTGTCGTTTGACGACAGGGGCTGGTATGCGACCCATCCGGACGCGCTGAAGCGGCAGATAACCCGGCTTGAGACGTTTTCCAGCGGTGTTGGCGCGCATGAGTTCCGCCTGGTGGGCACCGAGCCGAGGGGCCCGGACGCGTGGTGCTACGACGTACGCCTGTTCCTGGAAGACGACCGTGTGTTTCTGGAGATCAGTGCTCACCCCGCCAGCATCGAAGCGGACCTTGCACAGCTGTTTGGCTGGGTCCGCAGCTGTACCGGGATGTCGGTGGACGATGAGGATGGCGCGCCGTCCGGCTGGTAGAGAGGCGTTGCGCTGCAGTGGCACACCTTTCAGCTCTGGCCGTGCCGTCGCGCGGCGGTGTTGCCGTACCCGCAGTGATGGGGCCTGACCACAAAAAAGGCGCCCGGTGGGCGCCTGATTCGTCGCTGCAATGGTGGGCCGTGATGGATTCGAACCATCGACCAAAAGATTAAAAGTCTTCTGCTCTACCAACTGAGCTAACGGCCCATTGCATGCCCCGGCATCGCTACCGGGGGTGCGCATTCTAACCCACAAGGCGCTCAGGCGAAACCATCTATCGCTCAGGCGTAACGGGTCGGGTCGGCCACGCCGGCATCGGTGAAGCCCTGCGCGCGCAGGCGGCAAGCATCGCAGTGGCCGCAGGCCGCGCCGGTGGCGTCGGCGTTGTAGCAGGACACGGTCAGGCCGAAGTCCACGCCCAGGCGCACGCCTTCACGCACGATGTCCGCCTTGCTCAGGAACTGCAGCGGCGCGTGCACCTGGATGCCCGCGCCTTCGACGCCGGCCTTGGTAGCCAGGTTGGCCAGGGCCTGGAAGGCGGCGATGAACTCGGGGCGGCAATCGGGGTAGCCGGAGTAGTCCACGGCGTTGACGCCGCAGAAGATGTCGCTGGCGCCCAGCACTTCGGCCCAGCCCAGCGCGACCGACAGCATGATGGTGTTGCGCGCCGGCACGTAGGTGACCGGAATGCCCTCCCCGCCCGCTTCGGGTACCTCGATGTCATCGGTCAGGGCCGAGCCGCCGATGCTGCGCAGGTCCACGTTGACGGTCTTGTGCGCCACCACGCCCTGCGCCTGGGCGACGGCGGCGGCCGCATCCAGCTCCGAGGTGTGGCGCTGGCCATAGCGCACGCTGAGCGCATGTACGGCGAAGCCCTGTTCCTGGGCGATGGCGATGACGGCGGCGGAGTCCATGCCGCCGGACAGGAGGACGACTGCTTTTTTCATGAGGGGGTGTTTCCGGTGGGTTGCGGGAGCCAGCACGCTGTCCCGCGCCGGGATGAAAACTGGAAAATGAGGCGTGGCGAGCGGTCGTCGCGCGCTCGCCAGCCGACCTCAGCGGCCGGGTTCGTCGTTCCAGAGCAGCTTGTGCAGCTGCATCTGGAAGCGCACCGGCAGGCGGTCTTCGACGATCCAGTCGGCCAGCTGGCGCGGGCTCACCTGGTCCTTGCTGGGCGAAAACAGCACCATGCTGCGCTCGTTGAGGCGGTGCTCGGCGACCATGCCGCGTGCCCACTCGTAGTCCTCGCGGCTGCACAGCACGAACTTGATCTGGTCGCGGCGGGTCAGCAATGGCAGGTTCTCCAGCCGGTTGCGGGCCATTTCGCCGGACCCGGGGGTCTTCAGGTCCACCACCCGCGAAACGCGGGGATCGACCGCGCTGACGTCCAGCGCGCCGGAGGTTTCCAGCGACACGTCCAGCCCTGCGTCGCACAGCTTCTCCAGCAGCACCAGGCAGCGCTTCTGCGCCAGCGGTTCGCCGCCGGTCACGCAGACGTGGTGGACGCCCTGGGCCAGCACCTCGGCCACGATCGCATCGATATCCCACCAGGTGCCGCCGTGGAAGGCGTAGGCAGTGTCGCAATAGGTGCAGCGCAGCGGGCAGCCGGTCAGGCGCACGAACACGGTCGGCCAGCCGGCGGTATCGGCTTCGCCCTGCAGCGAGGTGAAGATCTCGGTGATCTTCAGGCGCGGGAGGGGCGACTGCACGATCTCGCTGGGGAGCGCGGCGGCGGCGGACAGGGAAACGGTCATGACGGTGATTCTTGGGAATGCGGCATCGGAAACGACAACAGCCGGGCGTGCCCGGCGGTTGATGCAGCGGGGCAGATCCCGGCACACGATGCAGCCGGGCAGAGCCCGGCTCTACGAACGGTGATTATACCGGGGCGGGCTTGGCGGTGCCCGGGCGGCGGTTCAGCGGATCTGCTGGCCCAGCCGGATCGACTGCAGGCGGTCCTGCGCGGTGCGCGCGGCGTCGCTGCCGGGATAGGTGGAGACCACCTGTTCCAAGGTAGCCTGGGCCTGGTCGACCTTGCCTTCGCCATACTGCGACAGGCCGATCTTGAGCAGGCCGCCCGACGCCTTGTCGTGGGTCGGGTAGCGCGAGATGAGGTCGCGGAACTGCGCCTCAGCCAGCGGGAAATTTCGGGTGGCGTAGTAACTCTCGCCCAGCCAGTACAGCGCATTGGGGGCGTAGACGCCGTTGGGGTACAACTCGAGGAAGCTCAGGAACAGCTGCGCGGAGTCGTCGTACTTGCCGGCCTTGAGCGAATTGAAGGCGACGTTGTAAGCCGTACGCTCCTCACCACTGGCAGCCAGGCTGCCGGCATCGCCATGCACGGAGGGCGGCCGCTCGGAAGCGGCCGTTGCCGGTTTCGGTGCTGCAGCGGCGGGCGCAGGTGCGCTCGCAGCGGGTGCGGCAGGCAGCAGCGGGGCGCCACCTTCCAGTCGGTTCAAGCGGCTGTCCAGGTCCAGGTACTGGTCCTTGGCGGTCTGCTTGAGCTGCTCGTTGTCATGCTGCAACTGCTCCACCTGCGACTGCAGGGCCTGCACCTGGGTGCGAAGCTGGGTGAGCTGGTTGAGCATGTCCATGTTGGACTGGTTGTTCTGGGCCTGCTGCTCAAGCGCGCCAACGCGGTCGGCCAGGCTCTGGCGCTGCGCATTGGCCGGTGCGGCAGCCACGAGGGCTGCCGCAACGATCATCGATAGAAATCGAAAGCGCATCTATTACTGAGCCGTGTACACGATCTCGACGCGACGGTTCTGCGACCAGCAGGACTCGCCCGACTCGGTGCAGACCGGACGCTCTTCGCCGTAGGACACGACGGTCAGCTGCGAAGCCGAGCCACCGTTGGCCTGCAGGGCGGAGTTGACGCCATTGCCACGACGCTCGCCCAGGGCCTGGTTGTACGCGCGCGAACCGCGCTCGTCGGTGTGGCCCTGCAGGGTGATGCGCGAGGACGGACGGTCACGCAGGTACTTGGCGTGGCAGGCCATGATGGCCTGGAATTCCGGCTTCACTTCTTCCTTGTCCAGGTCGAAGTACACCACGCGCTGGCGCAGGCAGGAATCGGTGTCCAGGTCGCCCGGGCCGTACAGGCCGGAGGTCGACGGACCGCTCGGGGTGGTGGTCGAGGAGCCGGTGTCAACCGGGGCTGCCGGCTGTTCCTTCACCTTCTTCGAGCAACCGGCCAGGGCGGCCACGGACAACAGGGAGACAAGCAGAACGCGGGTGGTCTTGTTCATGGCGATACCTTTGAGGCTCCTAAAGCCGGATGTGGGATGAATACGGTGGAAATCTTAACACTCTGTTAGCGCTTTGTACGGTAAGGCGACCAAGAAGGCTCACGTACGTCACCGTCGGCCAAAACCAGCCGCTGGCGCACGCGCGCATCGGCTGAGACGGCGTACAAGACGCCGCGACCACCCTCACGGGCGGCGTACAACACCATGCTCGCGTTGGGCGCAAAGCTCGGCGATTCGTCCAGCGAACCCGGCGACAGCGTGCTCCAGCGCGCCGAACCCAGGCTGCTGTCCATCATCGCGATCTTGTAGGTATTGCCGCTGCCCTGGGCCACCACCAGCTTCTTGCCGTCGAAGGACAGGCTCGGGGTGGCGTTGTAGTTGCCCTGGAAGGTCACGCGCGAGGCGCTGCCGCCACTGGAGGGCACCTGGTAGATCTGCGGGCGGCCGCCACGGTCGGAGGTGAAGTAGACGCTGGACCCGTCGGCGCTCCAGGTCGGCTCGGTGTCGATGGCGAAGTGGTTGGTCAGCTGGGTCAGCTGCTTGCTGCCCAGGTCCATCACGTAGATCTCCGGGTTGCCGCTGCGCGACAGCGACAGGGCCAGGCGGCGGCCGTCCGGGGAGAACGACGGGGCGCTGTTGATGCCGCGGAAGCTGGTGACCAGTTCGCGGGCGCCGGTGGAGATGTTCTGGATGTAGATGGCGGAATTGCCCCGCTCGAAGCTGACGTAGGCCAGGCGGTTGCCATCCGGGCTCCACGACGGCGACAGCAGCGGCTCGGCCGAACGGACGATGGTCTGTGGGTTGAAGCCGTCCGAATCGGCCACCATCAGCGCATAGCGCATGGCGTCGCCCTTGCCGCTGGCGGTGACATAGGCGATGCGGGTCCAGAACGCGCCGCGGACGCCGGTGATCTTCTCGTAGATGGCGTCGGCCATCTGGTGGGCGACGTCGCGCATGGCATTGCCGCGGGCGGTCATCGCCAGGCCCAGCAGGCGCTCGCCCTTGGGCACGTCATACAGTTCGTATTCGACGCGGTAGGCGCCGGCACCGGCGTCCATGACGCGGCCGACCACGATGTAGTTCTGCTTCAGCGCACGCCAGGTGGCGAACTGGATCTCGCTGCCCCGGGTCGGCTTTTCGACGATCTGCGCTTCCGGCAGGGTGCGGAACTGGCCGGAGCGCTCCAGGTCGGCGCGTACCACGGCGGCGACGTCGGTCTGCGGTGCACCCGCCGAGCCCTGGTAGGGCATCGGGACCACGGTGATCGGGGTTGCGGACGCATTGCCGCCGATGATGTCGATATCCAGCCCCTTCTGCTGCGCCAGGGCAGCAAAGGGCAACAACAGGGCCGCAACAACGGCAAGCCAACGAGGCATTTTCTTCATGGACCACTCAAGGGAAGGAAAACCGGAACGAGGGATAGCAGGACGGCGGTGAACCGTTTCGCAATCATGAACCAAAGGGACGTGAAAGCAGAGTCACCGCAGCACGAAACTCACAGTGTGTTAACGATTGGCATCCCTGCCAGCGCCCCTGCACGCTCAGGGCGAGGTAAAACCGATGTTGAGGTTGCGGTCGAACACGGCCTCGAAGCCCTTGTAAGGCAGCGGTTGGGCGCGCAATACCGCGCGCTCCAGCGCCGCCTTGCCGGCCGCATCGAACTGGCACGCCGCATCAAGCTTGACGCTCACGATCGTTCCGCCCGGCAGCTGGGTGATGGCCACCCGGCAGTGCTGGCCTGACGCCATCGACGCCGGGGGCAACCACGACGCAATGATCCGGTCCCGGATCGCCACCGCATAAGCGGTGCGCAGGCTGACCTGAGCCGCCACCGGCGCAGCGTGTGCCAGTGCAGGCAGCAGCAGGGACAGCAACAGGGCCATGGCAATCGGGGGAAACAGCTTCATCGTGCGGGGCTCTGCGCAGGCAGGACCCAAGGCCAACGGCCCGGGCTCAGTCCTGCGCGGTGAAGGTGAAGTTGATGGTGCGCTGGAAGACCGTCTCAAAGCCCCGGTATGGCAGCGGCTGGGCATTGAGCACGGCCGCTTCGATGGAGCGGCGGCCGGCCTCGTCGAACGGGCAGTCCGGGCTGACCTTGGCGCTGTTCACGGTGCCACCGGGCAGCTGCTGGATGACGATCTTGCAGCGCTGGCCGAACGGCACGTTGTCCGGCCGGGTCCACGAGGCCAGCACCTTCTGCTGGATCGCGGCGGCGTACTTGGCCTGCAGGTCGTCGCTGGTACCGCCGGCACCGGCCGCCGGCTTGGCAGCGCCGGTGGCGCCGGTGGTGGCCGCCGTGCCGCTGGCCGCGCGCGCGGCTGCCACCTGGCGCAGCTTCTGCTCGGCCAGCTTGGCTTCCTTCTCGGCCTGCTCGCGCTTGCGCCGGATCTCGGCGATCTTCTGCTGGCGTTCGGCTTCGGCCTTGGTGTCGTTGGCCTTCTGCTGCTGCTCGGCCAGCTTCTTCTGCTCGGCCTCTTCCTGCTGCTTGGCCAGGCGCAGCTTCTGCTCGGCCTGTTCCTGGCGCTTGCGCTCGGTCAGGTCGATCTGTTCCTGGCGGCGCTTGGCCTCCTGCTCCTGCTTGGCCTTCTCGGCCGAGATTGCCAGTGCGCTGACCGCGTCCTGGTCAATCTTGTCGGGCTGGGCCACGCGTTCCTGCGCCTGTTGCTGCTGCGGGGTGGGCGCGTCCTGCGGGCGCGGCTCCTCGATCGGCTGCGGGGGCGGCACGGTGTCTTCGGGAATGGGCTCGGGCTGGGCGACCGGTTCGGGCAGGTCGGGCAGCTTTTCCGAGGCACGCAGCGCCTGGCGCGCGGCGGCGGCCTCGGAGGCCGACAACTGCAGGCTGGCCTCGATCGCCGGGTCGCCGGCGGCGGCCTCGGTGGTGCGTTGCGGCGACCACAGCCAGGCGCCGATGAACACCAGCGCGAGCAGCAGGTGCACGCCAAGCGCCAGCGCGATCGGCAGACCCCACTTGTCTTCCGGCTGGCGCTGCGGTGGCAGGGCTTCAGCGTGCATCGGTCGCCAGGCCCACCTTTTCCACGTTGGCGCGCTTGATCACGTCCATCGCCGCGACCACCTTTTCATAGGCCACGGCCTTGTCGGCCGCCACGATCACGCGCAGGTTCTTGTCCTGGGCGGCCAACGCGCCCAGCTGCGCCTGCAGCTGGCCCGGATCCATCGGGGTCGGGTCCTTGGCCTCGGGCAGCTTCAGGCTGAGCTGGCCGTCCAGGCGCACCGACACGATCACCGGGTCCTGCTTGCTTTCCAGGGCCTTGGCCTGGGAGCTGGGCAGGTCGACTTCGAAGCTCAGCGTCAGCAGCGGCGCGGTGACCATGAAGATGATCAGCAGCACCAGCATGACGTCGATGTACGGCACGACGTTGATTTCGGATTTGAGCTTGCGGCGCTTGCGGCGGCCGATGGCAGCAGTCATGGCAGGGTCCTTGGTGCGGGGCGCTTACTCGTCGCCGGCGCTCTGGCGCTGCAGGATCGAGCTGAACTCTTCTGCGAAGGTTTCAAAACGGACCGACATGCGCTCCACGCGGGTGGTGAAGCGGTTGTAGGCCCACACCGCCGGGATGGCCACGAACAGGCCGATGGCGGTGGCGAACAGGGCTTCGGAGATGCCCGGGGCGACCGAGGCGATACCGGCCTGCTCACCGCTGTTGATCATGTCGTGCATGGTCACCATGATGCCGAACACGGTGCCGACCAGGCCCACGTACGGGGCGGTCGAACCGATGTTGGCCAGCAGCTCCAGGCTGCGTTCCATCTGGTCCACTTCGCGGGTGTAGGTGGTGCGCATGGCGCGCTGGGCGCCTTCCAGCTGCGCGCGACCGTCCAGCCGACGCTTGTCGCGCAGGCGGGTGAATTCGCGGAAGCCGGCTTCGAAGATCGCTTCCAGGCCGCCCACCTTGCGGTTGCGGTCGGTGGCCGAGCTGTACAGCTTGCCCAGGTCGGCGCCGGACCAGAAGCGGCTTTCGAACTCGTCCGCTTCGCGGTTGGCGGCGTTGAACACGCGCGCCTTGCGGAAGATGATCACCCAGCTGATGAACGAACCGGCCAGCAGCAGCAGCACGATGATCTTCACCGGCAGGCTGGCCTTGACCATCAGGTCCAGGTAGTTGATGCCACCGCCATGCGCGGCCTGCGCAACCGTCTGCGCCGCAGCACTGGTCACTTCCTGCGGCAGCGCCTCGGTCACCGTGGCCTGCAGGGCCAGGAGCATTGCGATCATCCGTTGTTCCTCACTGTGCGGATACTTGAAGTTCGTAGGGTTTCAACGCGGCAAGGAGGACATCGTCCATGCCACGCGGTTTGAAGGTGGAGGCATCCAATGCCGCAATCCTGACCTGGGCGGTCAGCAGCGTTTCATCGCCGCGACACACGCGCTGGTCGAACACCATGCTGGCGCGCTTGCACTGCACCAGCGTGGCGGTCACCGCCAGCGCATCGTCCAGCCGCGCCGGCTTGAGAAAGTCCATGGTCATCGCGCGGACCGCGAATACCAGGCCATGGTCGGTGCGCGTGCGCTCCTGGCCAAAGCCCAATGCCCGCATCCATTCGGTCCGTGCCCGCTCCATGAAGGCCACATAGCGTGCGTGATAGACCACGCCGCCAGCGTCGGTATCTTCCCAGTAAATGCGTGTCGGCCAACTGAACCGGGGCTCAATTTCCATCAATGGCCTCGGCAAACAGGTCCGCGGGGGGATTCTTCGGCTTCAGGCCCATGTGCCGGTACGCCTTGTGCGTGCACATGCGGCCGCGCGCGGTGCGGATCAGGAAGCCCTGCTGGATCAGGTACGGCTCGACCACGTCTTCCAGCGTGCCGCGCTCTTCGGACAGGGCCGCAGCCAGCGATTCGATGCCCACCGGGCCGCCGTCGAAGTAGTCGACCATGGTCCGCAGCATGCGCCGGTCGAGCTCGTCGAAGCCTTCCGGGTCCACCTTGAGCATCTGCATGGCCGCCTGCGCCACGTCCTGGTCGATATGGCCGGCGGCCTTGACCTGGGCGTAGTCGCGCACGCGGCGCAGCAGGCGGTTGGCGATACGCGGGGTGCCGCGCGAGCGCCGCGCGATTTCGGCCGCGCCTTCGGCGGTGCAGTCGATGTTGAGGATGGCGGCCGAGCGACGGACGATTTTCGTCAGTTCTTCCGGGGTGTAGAACTCGAGCCGGTGCACGATGCCGAAGCGGTCGCGCAGCGGCGCGGTCAGCAGCCCGGCCCGGGTGGTGGCCCCGATCAGGGTGAACGGCGGCAGGTCGATCTTGATCGAGCGGGCCGCCGGGCCCTCGCCGATCATGATGTCGATCTGGAAATCTTCCATCGCCGGGTACAGCACTTCCTCGACCACGGGCGAGAGGCGGTGGATTTCGTCGATGAACAGCACGTCGTGCGGCTGCAGGTTGGTCAGCAGCGCGGCCAGGTCGCCGGCCTTTTCGATCACCGGGCCGGAGGTGACCCGCAGTGCCACGCCCAGCTCATTGGCGATCACGTGGCTCAGGGTGGTCTTGCCCAGCCCGGGCGGGCCGAAGATCAGCACGTGGTCGAGCGCGTCGCCCCGGGCCTTGGTCGCCTCGATGTAGATCGACAGCTGCTCGCGCACCGGCGCCTGGCCCAGGTAGTCGGCCATGCGCTTGGGGCGGATGCTGGCGTCGGTGCCCTCGTCTTCGCGGGTGGCACCGGCACCGATGATGCGGTCGTCTGTCATGCGGCAATTATGCGGCAAACGGAGCGCGATCCGCGCTCCGGGTAGTGCCGGCCGCTGGCCGGCGCCCCCCCCCCCCCCCCCCCCGGGGTGGGGGCGGGCCCGGGGCCGGCCCGCCGCCCACCCAACCCCCGCACGGAGGGGGGGGCCGCGGGGCGGGCCGGGCCGCACC
>NZ_JBEPSF010000026.1:0-36951 GCF_040548725.1 Stenotrophomonas sp. 2619
CCCCTGGGGGGGGGGGTTGGGTTGGGGGGGTTGGGGGGGGGGGGGGGCCGCCCCCCCCCCCCCCCCCCCGCCCAGCTTGGTAGCAAACGGAAACAGCGCTCTTGGCTTAAAAAAAAGGGGGCCTTTCGGCCCCCTCAGGGTGATCAAACGACCCCAGTCGCAAAGCGTGTGGTTTAGAAGAAGGCGCGGATGCCGAAGGCGACGCCGCGGCCCGGCAGGGGGGAGTAGTCGCGCAGCAGCGAGGTGTGCGGACGCACTTCCTGGTTGGTCAGGTTGCTGCCGTCCAGGAAGATCTCGTAACTGTTGCTGTCGTTGCGGTCCCAGCGGTAGGCCAGGTGTGCGTCCACCAGCGTGTAGCCCTTGCTCGGATCCTCGTTCTGCGCCACATCCTTCTGGCTGCTGTAACGCACCGCGCCCACCGATGCCCGCCAGCCATCACGCGACCAGCGCAGGTCCGCGCCCACCCGGCCCGGCGCGATCCGCGGCAGGTAACCGGTGTTGGCCAACTCCACGCTGTAATTGTGGTTGTGGTCGCCGTGCGGCACGGCGATGTCCACGTTGCGGCTGCCACTGCCGTCCAGCTCCGCCTTCACATAGTCGCCGAACACCCGCAGATCCCAGTCGCCTGCGTTGCCCTCGAACAGATGGAACAGCGCTTCGGCCTCGGCGCCCTTGAACGTTGCGTCCTGCTGCGTCCACAGACGCACCGGCAGCGATTCCACCACCCCCGTCTCCGCCAGATAGATGAAGTCCTTGAACCTGGTCTGGTAGATCGAGGCGGAGAAGTCGACGCGGTCGCTGTGGGTATGGATGCCCAGCTCGACCCGCTGCCCACGTTCGGTCTTCAGGTTCGCATCGCCGATCTCCAGCGAACGCGTCGCGATGTGCGCACCGGCCGCATACAGCTCTTCGTTGGTCGGCGCGCGCTCGGAGCTGTCGATGCCGAAGCGCAGATCCACGGCATCGTTGAGCGTCCAGATGCCGGCCGCGGACAGGTTCGTCGCATCGAATTTGCGCGCGCGGTAGTCGCCGGTCGGGTCCAGCTTCACCTGGTCATGGCGACCGCCCAGTTCCAGCTTGAACGGACCGAACTGCTTCTCCTGCAGCACGAACAGACCGATGTTCTTCGTCCCCGTATCCGGCACGAACGCTTCCTCGCCCTTCGCGCCGAAGTCGCTGTTGCCGAACTGCAGCCCGAAGGCGCCGTCCCAGCCGCCCATCTGCTGCTGCACGGCTTCCAGCCGGCCCTCGATCCCGCGGTTGGTGAAGCGCGTGGACGGCGTGCCGGCCTCCAGCTCCACATGCTCGTAATCGGTATAGGCCGTGCGCAGGTTGATGTTCTTCAGGAACGATACCGGGTTGTAGATCCCGCCCTTGGCCTCGAACCGGTTCTGCACCATGTCGATGCGAACGTCATGCTCGTCGCCTTCTTCCTCGTCGCCATGGTCGTGGTCGTGATCGTGGTCGTGACCATGGTCATCGTCGGCATGCACGTGCGCACCGTTGGGAATGCCGTAGTTGGTGCGGTAGGTGCTGGCCGAGGCGCCCAGATAGCCGCCTTCCCCCAGCCACGTCGCGCCGACGCCACCGGCACGGGTGCGGATCGAACTGTTGTCCAGCCGGCCCCGACGCGGCTCGTCGCTGTCACCGTCCTCGTGGTCGTGCCCGCTGTGGTCCTCCAGGCCATCGATCACCGCGTAGCCCGGGATGCGGAAATCGTCGCCGTTGCGTACCAGACCATCCACATGCAGCACCACGTTGCCGCTCACACCATCCAGGCGGAACATACCGCTGCGCTCGTCATTGACCGAATTGCCGCGCAGTTCGGCGCGACCGCTGAGCGGGCGGTCCGGCAGGTCGCGGGCGATCCGGCCGTCCACCACGTTCACCGCGCCACCGATCGCGCCACTGCCAAACAGCAGCGTGGCCGGGCCCTTCAGCACTTCGATCTGGTCGGCCAGGAATGGCTCGATGCTGGTGGCGTGATCGGCGCTGACCGTGGAGGCATCCATGTTGCCCATGCCATTGGACAGCACCGCCACCCGCGGACCTTCCTGCCCACGGATGATCGGGCGGCCCACGCCGGGGCCGAAGAAGGTGCTCTGCACACCGGGCAGCTTGGCCACGGTATCGCCCAGGGTGCCGGCCTTCTGCTCGTCCAGGCGCTCACCGGCGAGCACGTCCACCGGCCGTGCGAGCGACTCGGCATCGCCCTGCAGCGGGGACGCCGTCACCTTCACGGTCGACAGTTCGGTCAGGTGGTGGTCACGCTGGCCAGCCTCGTCGGCGGCCAGCGCCAGCGAGGGAATCAGCGCCGCGGCGAGCGCCAGGGACAGGGCGTGCGGCTGAAGGGAGCGGGAAGAGCGCATGGGCAAGGGTCCGTCGGTCAATTGTTATAATGTATCAATGGTGGGGCGCGCGAAACCCGGGGAACGGTGGAACGGGGCGTTTCAGGGGGAGGAGCGGAGGGACGGGAGTGCGCGTCGGGATTGATGTTATATTATTCCATAACGCTTCGCCGACCCTGCTGGAAGTCATGCCCCTGTTCGCTCGAGTCCGTCATCTGCTGGATCGCTTCGGTGCCACCGGTTCCCTGCTGTGCGCCGTGCACTGCGCAGTGCTGCCGATTCTGCTGGCCGCTGCACCGTCGCTGGGCCTGTCGGTCTGGATGAGCGACGGCGTGGAACTGGCCCTGGTCTGCTTTGTGACCCTGTTGGGTCTGTTCAGTCTGGTCTGGGGTTACCGCCGCCATGGCGCGCTGCGCGCATTGGGCTTCCTGCTGCCCGGGCTGACCGCCCTCTGGGCCGGCCTGCTGTATGCACCGCTGCACCATTCAGCCGTGCCGCATGCGGTGGTGATGACCCTGGGCGGCGTGCTGGTCGGCGTGGCCCATCTGGTCAACCTGCGCCTGAACCACGGCCACGTCCACGACGCCAGCTGTGCTCATTGAGAGCGCGCATGGTAGGCTTCCAGATCGTGCGCGGGGGCGCCTGAGAGGGCGGCCCCGCCGAACCCGTGTCAGTGCGGGGTAATCAGAATCAGGTTTCAGACTAAGGAGTTGACGACATGGGTAAGGGTGACCGCAAGACCGCCAAGGGCAAGCGTTTCAACGCCAGCTACGGCAATTCGCGCTCGCACGTGGTGAGCAAGGTGGCCGTGGGTGCAGCTGCGCCGGTCGCCAAGAAGACCGTTGCCAAGGCACCGGCCAAGAAGGCCGTGGCCAAGAAGGCTGTCGCCAAGGCCGGTTGATCCCGCCTGGCGGGTCGAAGAAAACGCGGCGCTTGCGCCGCGTTTTTTTTATGCGTCAAACAAACACCTCGGCTTACGCGCGGTGTCCGGGTCAGCGCAGCGCCGGCAGCAACCGCTCCGCATCCCCATCGTTGGGCGCCGCTGGAATGCCCAGCAGGCGCGCCAGCAGTGGATACACATCGACGTTGTCGAAGCCTGCGATGGTCTGGCCCTGGTTGAACGACGGACCGCGTGCGATGAACACCGCGCGCATCGAGGGCAGGGCGTTGTCGTATCCGTGCGAACCGCGGGTGCCCGGCGTTCGGGCGGCCACGCTGGCGCGGCTGAGCGCGTTCCAGCCCTCGTGCATCTGGCACACGATCGGGGGAATGCGCGGGTTGGACCCGTAGTGCCAGCGCGCCGGCAGCGTTTGCCGGGTCCAGCAGTCGTACTGCGCATGTGCACCCAACAGTACCTTTTCGGCTTCGCGGCGCTTGCCCGGCAAAGGCGCAAACCCCACCGACTGCCCCATCGACACATCGGTGGCAATCGTCGGGTCGACCATGTCTTCAATCGCGATGGTCTGGCCGTCGGGCACGCTGGCCATGCCGTGGTCGGACACCACGATCACGTTGGTGCTGGCGTCCAGCCCGCGCGAGTGCAGGCCGTCCAGCAGCCGGCCGATGGCGACGTCGACTTCGCCGATCGCCGCGGCGTATTCGGGCGAATCGGGGCCATAGTCGTGTCCGGCGTGGTCGACCTGTTCCATGTACAGCGTGACCAACCGCGGTGCATCGGCGTCGGTCTGGCCAACCCAGCCCAGCACCTGGTCCACCCGGTCGGGCAACGGCACGCTGGCATCGTAGGTGCGCCACTGACTGGGGCGTACGCCCTGGATGGCGGCTTCGCTGCCGGGCCAGGACCACGTCGCGGTGCGAACACCGGCTTTTTCCGCGCCCACCCAGATCGGTTCGCCGCCCCACCAGCGGGCATCGGTGACCGCTTCGCGCTTGCTCAGACGGAAACTGCCCAGCGCATCCTCGTGCATGCTGTTGTGGATGATGCCGTGATGGTCCGGACGCAGCCCGGTGACCAGGGTGTAGTGGTTGGGAAAGGTCAGGGACGGATAGGACGGTGTCATCCAGCGCGCACGCACGCCCCCGTCGACAAGGCGCGACAGGTTGGGGGTGATGCC
Organism: Stenotrophomonas sp. 2619; assembly: GCF_040548725.1. Lineage (NCBI taxonomy): Bacteria > Pseudomonadati > Pseudomonadota > Gammaproteobacteria > Lysobacterales > Lysobacteraceae > Stenotrophomonas > Stenotrophomonas sp. 2619. Next base: position 4,424 of record NZ_JBEPSF010000026.1, read on the forward strand.
GCGGTCGAGCATGTCCGCACGCAGGCCGTCGATGGACACCAGCAGCAGCTTCGGCGCGGCGGCGGGCGTGGCGATCGGCGCGCTGCCGGCCGTCGGGGAGTCGAAAGGAACGCTGGCACAGCTGGTCAACGCGAGGGTGGCGGCAAGCGCCAACGAAAGGCGGACGGAAGTCATCCGGCCATGATAGTCCGGCGGGGTGACGCGGCGAAGACAACCGATGGCACGGTCAGAGCGCGTGCGCGGTGTGCGCCGCGTGCGCGATCAGGCGAATAGCGCGCCGGTCTGCGCTTCCAGCTGCAGCAGCGCAGCTTTGGTCGGCAGCCCGCCGCCGAAGCCGGTGAGGGCGCCGCTGCTGCCGATAACCCGGTGGCAGGGCAGCACGATTGGCAGCGGGTTGCGGCCATTGGCGGCACCCACCGCGCGGCTGGCCGTCGGGTGGCCGATGTGGCGGGCCAGCTCCACGTAGCTCCAGGTCTGGCCAAACGGAATGTCGGCCAGCGCCTTCCACACGCGCAGCTGGAAATCGGTGCCATGCGGTGCCAGCGGCAATTCGAAACGCTGGCGCTCGCCCTGCAGGTACTGCAGCAGTTGTGTGCGTGCATCGCGCAGTGCATCGGCGTCGCGCTGCCACTGCGCACGGCCTTTGGCGTCGTAGCGGTTGTTTTCGAACAGGATGTGGTGGATGCCCTGGGCGTCACCGGCCACGGTCAATGCGCCGATGGGGCTGTCGAAAGTGTCGTAGAACAGGGTCATGGGCTCACTCCGGAGGTGGGGGTGGACAGGTGCCACAGGTGCAGCACGGCATAGGCGCGCCACGGTCGCCAGGCCTGCGAACGCGCTTCGGTGGCGCGTTCGCTCAGGCGTGTTCCTTCGCCGAGAACCTGCTGCAGCACCAGGTCGCCAGCGGGGAAGGCATCGGGAAGCGCCAGTGCGCGCAATGCCATGTAATGCGCGGTCCACGGCCCGATCCCGGGCAAGGCCACGCACCGTTCGACGAAACTTTCCAGGCGTTGGCCGGCGCTGAAATCCAGGCGGTCTTCGGCCACTGCCAGGGCCACGGCCCGCACGGTGGCGGCGCGGGTTTTCGGCAGCCCGATGCTCTCCAACGGCGCCTCGGCCAGCGCCTGCGGGGTGGGGAACTGGCGGTCCAGTCCGACCGGCATGCCCGCCAACGCGTGCCCGAACCGATCCACCACGCGACGCGCCAGGGTGGTGGCGGCAGCCACGCTGACCTGCTGGCCGAGTACCGCGCGCACCGCCACCTCGAACCCATCCCAGCCACCGGGCACGCGCAGCCCCGGGCGCAGGGCGATGCCGCGCGCAAGCAGCGGGTCCTGCGCCAGGGTGGCGTGCACGATGCGCAGGTCGGCATCGAGGTCGAAGATCCGCCGCACCCGGCGCACGATCCCGGGGATGGCACGCGGGTCCACCTGGCCCAGTTGCAGGCGCAGCTCGCCGCGCTTGGGGTCGGCGGTGACCCGCAGCACGCTGGGCCGTTCGGGCGGGCCGATGACGCGCTGGTAGCTGTCCGCGTCGATGCATTCGATGCCGGGAATCGAGCGGCGGCGCAGGAAATCCAGCATCGCGTCGAAATCCAGCGGCGGCCGATAGCCCAGGCGCAGGGTCAGCGCGCCGTCATCGAGGGCCCCGCGCTGGCGGCGGATCGCGGTGGGTGGCATGCCACAGCCGTCCACGAACGCGGCGTTGAAGCGGCGCAGGCTGTTGTAACCGGCGGCCATCGCCACGTCGGTCACCGGCAGCGCCGTTTCGGTGAGCAGCTGTTTGGCCAGCAACAGGCGGCGGGTGGCATGGATCTGCGCCGGCGCTGCGCCCAGGCGCGCCACGAACAGGCGCTGCAGCTGGCGCGCGCTCAGGCCCAGCCGGGTGGCCAGCGCCGGCACCGCGGCGTCCTGCAGGTAGCCGTCGTGGATCAGGGCCAGCGCGCGCTGCAGCGTTTCGTTGCTGAGCGCGTCCTGGGCCTCCGGCGCCAGTTCCGGGCGGCAGCGCAGGCACGGGCGGAAACCGGCAGCCGCCGCCGCTGCAGCGGTGGGGTAGTAGTCCACGTTGCGCGGCTTCGGCGGGGGCGCCGGGCATACCGGCCGGCAGTAGATGCCGGTGCTGCGCACGGCGGTGAAGAAGACCCCGTCAAAGCGCGCATCGCGGGCGAGGCGGGCGCTTTCGCAGGCGGCGTAGTCCAGGGGCAGGGCGGTGTCCATGGGGGCCAGTCTATGCCCGGCCGCCGCGCTCGGCTCGCCATTTTCGGACAGCAATGCGCAGGCCGGCCGCTCTGGTTCAGGGCAGGTTCCCGCGCCGACGGTCGCGCGCACTAGACTGTGTGTTCACGCGCCGCTGCGCGCGCTCCTTCGTACGGATACCGGGTCGTTCATGTTGCTCAAGTCGTGGTGGTTGCCCCTGTTGTGCCTGGGTCTGGCCGGTTGCAGCCAGCTGGAGAATCCCGGCAACGTCACCGCCGCCGACAAGGCGGTGCGCGCGCAGACCGCCGATGGCGACCACATGGTGTCGTTCAATGCCGCCGATGCGCCCGCGCCGGCACCGTTGCCACCCAAGCGCGGCGACCAGGGCTGGGGCGAGGCGGTGCTGGAGAACGGCAAGGCGTGGGTGAGCTGCGACACCGATTACGCCGGCGAAGGCGGCGATGGCATCGCGCTGGAAAGCCTGGATCGCGCCAGCATCGACACCGCGCTGGCACCGTGCGTGGAGCGCGGGCTGGTGCGGGTGCGCTACGTGGGCAAGATCAACCCCGGCTTCTCCGAGCTGGTGGCGCGGTTGGCGATGGTGGCCGACGCGCAACGCATCTCCAAACGCGTGCTGGACCTGGATTCCAGCGGCGGCCAGGTGGAAGCGGCGATCGTGGCCGGCGACCGCATCGGCGAATCCAACTGGACCATCTGGATCCGCGAAGGCTCGGTCTGCCACAGCGCCTGCGTGTTCGTGCTGGCCGCCGGCGACAACCGCCTGGTGGCCGGCAAGGTTGGCATCCATCGGATGATGCGGATCAGTTCCAAGGCGACCTCGCGCGCCGAACTCAACCGCGAGCTCCATGAGGTCTACGACAACGTCAAGGACTACCTGCAGCGCAACGGCGTGGCGGTGGGCGTGGCCGACCTGATGATGACCGTGCCCAACCGCAGCCTGCGCCTGCTGACCAGCGACGAACTGCGCCAGTTCGGGCTGGATGGCACCAACGCAGTGCAGGACGACCTGGAGCGGATCAAGCAGATGCGCAAATGCGGCGATGATTTCGTGCGGCGCAAGGACGCGTTCCTGATCGCATTCGACCAGACCTGCAAGCGCGAAGGCGCCGAACTGGAGACCGTCAACAGCTGTGGGCAGACGCTCAAACAGCGCTACGGATTCCCCGATGCCACCTGCCCGGACGAGAGCCCGCTATCGGAGATCGACGTCTCCACGTTGCTGCCGTCCAGCGTTGCACCGGTCCGTGACGCGCCGGCCGAGCGTACCGCCAGCGACGTCGGCCAGCCCGCGCCGGAAACCGCCGAGCGCAACTGACGAACCGCTCACGGGGTTCCCGTAGACTGGCCTGGATCCTTCCAGCCAACGGTGTCCTGATGCGTGTTCCGCTTCTGCTGTCTTCGTTCCTGCTTGCTGCTGTTGCCCAGGCCCAGACCCCGCCGCCGGCCACCCCCGCGCCGGCCCCGGCGCGCCCGGCACCGGCTGCCGCACCCGCGGCACGCCCGGCGCTGACCCCGGCGCAGCAGGCGCAGGTGCACAAGCAGGATGCGGAAATGAGTGCGGCCGCGTTGCAGGTGGCGCAGCTGGTGGACACCAACCGCGCCGCCGAGGCATGGAAAGGGGCCTCGGCCGTGGCGAAGAAATCGGTCACCGAGCAGGCCTTCGTGAGCCAGCTCAGCGCTGACCGCAAGCGCCTGGGCGCGCTGGCTGCGCGCGGCCAGCCGGTGGTGACCCGGGTCAAGTACGCCGCCGGTGCAACCGTGCCTGAAGGGCTGTACATCAACGTCAGCTTCCCCACCCGGTTTGCCAACAGTGCCCAGCCGGTGCGCGAGCTGGTCTCGTTCCGGCTGGACGAAGACCGGGTCTGGCGTCTGGCCGGCTATAGCGTGCGCGCCGCCACGCCCTGATCGACGCCGTCATTTCCTGAGGAGTGCAGCATGAGTATCGAGATCCAGATGCTGGTGTGGTCGATGCTGCTGGGCATCGTGCACCTGTTCGCCGCCTCCACTGCCGTCACCCGCGAACGCGGGCTGCAGTGGAACGCCTCGGCCCGCGATGGCCAGACTCCGCCGGTGCGGCCGCTGACCGGGCGCCTGCAGCGTGCCCAGTCCAATTTCATGGAGACCTTCCCGTTCTTCGCGGCGGCGATCCTGGCGGTGGTGCTGACCCAGCGCCAGGATGGGCTGACCGCGCTGGCCGCGCAGTTGTATTTCTGGGCGCGGCTGGTGTATCTGCCGCTGTACGCCGCCGGCGTACCGTACGTGCGCAGCCTGGTGTGGCTGGTGTCGCTGGTGGGCATCGTGCTGTTGCTGTGGGCGTTGCTGTAACAGGCCAGTGAACGGCAGCTGCCGCCGCTGATCCAGATCAAGGCGGGGCGCGCGGGTTCGGCGCTAAGCTGGCATGGACCCGTTAGCGCAGGATCGGACATGTCGGACCAACCCCCGCAGGAGCAGTGCATGCCGGAGCAGCCGGTGGACGTGGTGGTGGTGGGCGCCGGCCCAGCCGGGCTGTGCTTCGCCCGCGCGCTGGCCGGCAGCGGCCTGCAGGTGGCGCTGGTGGAACAGCAGCCACGCGCGGCACTGGCGGACGCGGCCTTCGACGGCCGCGAGATTGCGCTGACCCATGCCTCGCGGCAGATCCTGGAGGCGCTGGGCATCTGGCAGCGGTTGGACCCGGCCGAGATCTCCCCGCTGCGCGATGCGAAGGTGATGGACGGCAGTTCGCCGTTCGCCCTGACCTTTGCCGCGACCCAGCGCGATACGCAGGACCTGGGCTGGCTGGTCCCCAACCATCTGATCCGCCGCGCCGCCTGGGCCAGCGTGCAGGACCAGCCGGGCCTGCAGCTGCTGGATGAGACGCGCGTGGCCGGCGTCCTGCCGGGCGCAGGGCGCAGCGTGGTCACCCTGGCCGATGGACGCCGCCTGGCCGCACGCCTGGTGGTGGCCGCCGACAGCCGCTTTTCCAGCACCCGGCGCATGCTGGGCATCGGCGCGCGGATGCGCGACTTCGGCAAGTCGATGCTGGTCTGCCGGATGCAGATCGAGGTGCCGCACCAGCACACCGCGTGGGAGTGGTTCGGGTATGGCCGCACGATGGCGCTGCTGCCGCTCAACGGCGACCAGGCCTCGGCCGTGATCACCCTGCCGCCGCGCCAGATCGAGGCCTTGATGGCGCAGGACCCGGCCCGCTTCGGGCAGAGCATCACCGACCTGTTCGAACAGCGGCTGGGGGCGATGGTCCCCAGCGCGGCACCGGTGGCCTATCCGCTGGTAGGGGTGTATGCCAATGCGTTCGTGGGCGATCGCTGCGCGTTGATCGGCGATGCGGCCGTGGGCATGCATCCGGTCACCGCGCACGGGTTCAACCTGGGCCTGGCCGGCGCGCACCGGCTGGCCAACGTGCTCAACCAAGCGGCGGCCCGCGGCGGCGACATCGGCGCACCGGCCGGCTTGGCCAGCTTTGAGCGCAGCCACCGGCTGGCCTCGCGCCCCTTGTACGAGGCCACCAATGCCATTGCCACGCTCTACACCGATGACCGCCTGCCCGCGCGGATGCTGCGCCGGGCCGGATTGCGCCTGGCGCACGGGGTGACCCCGTTCCGCCAGTTGATCGCCGCCCACCTGACCCAGCGCGAGGCGCGGGTCTGAGGCGGGTCAGGGGGCGTCGCTGTCGGCCAGCACGTTGATGGTGGTGTCGCCGAACTGCACCACCTGGCCGCCGCGGATCTTGCAGGCCTTGCGCAGTTCGACCTCGCCATCGACCAGGACCTGGCCGTCGCCGATCACGGTCTTGGCCTCGCCGCCACTGGTGACCAGGTCGGCCAGCTTGAGCAGCTGCTTGAGCTCGACGTAGTCGCGGTCCAGTTCAAATTCGAGGGTCTGCATGGAGCGGGTATCCTGGGAAGGGGCGCGGACAGGTGGCCGGGCCGGGAAAGGGCGCGTATTGTGCGCCAGCGGGCGGCAGAACGGCATGCAGATGGGAAGCTGTACACGTTGTTCAGGTGCGATGCGGTATCATCGCCCCCTGAGTGAGTGAATTCTCCTCCGACCGAGCAGCGCCAGGGCACGCGATAAGAAAGGGCGCCCAAAGCGCGGACCATCCCCTTTTTTATCTCACTGCCTCCTCAACGGCAGTGCTTTGGAGTTCCCCATGTCCCAAGAATCCTCCGCGCCGCTGCTGTTCGCAGACCTCGGCCTGTCCGAAGCTGTGATGCAGGCCGTCGCCACCGTCGGCTACGAGACCCCGTCGCCCATCCAGGCTGCCACGATCCCGGCGATGCTGGAAGGCCGCGACGTGCTCGGCCAGGCCCAGACCGGTACCGGCAAGACCGCCGCCTTCGCGCTGCCGGTGCTGTCCAACCTCGATTTCAACCAGACCAAGCCGCAGGTGCTGGTGCTGGCGCCCACCCGCGAACTGGCCATCCAGGTCGCCGAGGCGTTCCAGACTTATTCGTCGGGCATTCCCGGCTTCCGCGTGTTGCCGGTGTACGGCGGCCAGCCCTACGGCCAGCAGCTGCAGGCCCTGCGCCGTGGCGTGCACGTCATCGTCGGCACCCCGGGCCGGGTGATCGATCACCTCGAGCGCGGCACCCTGGACCTGTCCGAGCTGAAGACGCTGGTGCTGGACGAAGCCGATGAAATGCTGCGCATGGGCTTCATCGACGACGTCGAAGCGGTGCTGAAGAAGCTGCCGGAGACCCGCCAGGTCGCCCTGTTCTCGGCCACCATGCCGTCGCAGATCCGCCGCATCGCGCAGACCTACCTGAAGAACCCGGCCGAAGTCACCATCGTCAGCAAGACGACGACCTCGGCCAACATCCGCCAGCGTTACTGGTGGGTGAGCGGCATGCACAAGCTGGACGCGCTGACCCGCATCCTGGAAGTGGAACCGTTCGATGCGATGATCATCTTCTCGCGCACCAAGGCGGCCACCGAAGAGCTGGCCGAGAAGCTGCAGGCGCGTGGCCTGGCCGCGGCCGCCATCAACGGCGACATGCAGCAGGCCCAGCGCGAGCGCACCATCGGCATGCTCAAGGAAGGCAAGCTGGACATCCTGGTGGCCACCGACGTGGCCGCCCGTGGCCTGGACGTGGAGCGCATCAGCCACGTGCTGAACTACGACATCCCGTACGACACCGAAAGCTACGTGCACCGCATTGGCCGTACCGGTCGTGCCGGCCGCACCGGCGACGCGATCCTGTTCGCCACCCCGCGTGAAAAGGGCATGCTGCGTGCCATCGAGCGCGCCACCCGCCAGCCCATCGAAGAGATGCAGCTGCCGAGCGTGGACGCGGTCAACGACACCCGCATCACCAAGTTCATGAGCCGCATCAGCGATGCGCTCGATGCCGGCGGCACCGAGTTCTACCGCGACCTGCTGCAGCGCCTGGAAGGCGAGAAGAACGTGCCGGCCATCGACATCGCCGCCGCGCTGGCCAAGCTGCTGCAGGGCGATTCGCCGTTCCTGCTGACCCCGCCGGTGCGTGGTGCCCATCAGGAGCGTGCTCCGCACCAGCGCAACGAGCGCAGCAACGACCGTGGCGAGCGTCCGGCCCGTTTCGAGCCGCGCTTCGAACGTGGTCCGCGTCGTGAAGACGACCGTGGCCCGCGTCCGCCGCGTGCCGAGGGCGACTTCGGCAGCAACGACGCTGGCTTCGAACGCGCCCCGCGCCGTGACATCGCCCCGCGCGGTGCCGCCGAGCCGGGCATGGAAACCTTCCGCATCGAAGTGGGCCACGTGCACGGCGTGAAGCCGGGCAACATCGTCGGCGCGATCGCCAACGAAGCCGGGCTGGAAAGCCGCTTCATCGGCCGCATCGACATCCACGACGACTTCTCGGTGCTGGACCTGCCGGCCGAAATGCCGCAGGACCTGCTGACCCACCTCAAGAAGGTGTGGGTGTCGGGCCAGCAGCTTCAGATGCGCAAGGTCGAGCCGGGTGAAGACCTGACCCCGTCGCCGCGTCCGGCGTTCAAGCCGAAGTTCGGCGGCAAGCCGCGCGGTCCGGGTGGTCCGGGTGGCCATCGTGGCGGTCCAGGCGGCCCGGGTGGCAACGATCGCCCGCCGCGCCGTGACGGCTTCAAGCCGCGCGGTCCGCGCAACGGCTGATCGCCCACGCGATCCAGACAACGCCAGCCTTCGGGCTGGCGTTGTCGTTTCCGGGGGGCGCAAAACGCCCCGGGCGGCTGTCGACCGACTTCGCACGGTGTCAACATCCGCCGCTCTAGCCTGCAGGTTGATGGGATCGATACACCACCCACTCCACGGCTCCGGGGGGATCCGCGATGCTGGCAACTGGCAGGGATGTTGCTGCAACAGCCGTACCGTATCTCACGCGGGGCTTGACCCTGCGCTTTGTCCTGCTGACCGGCATGGCCATTGGCCTGGTGGGCATTTCCGCGCTGATCCAGGAGCTGCAGGCCGCGTCCACCGCGTGGATCGTCGGCCAGAGCCACTGGTCGCGCAGCCAGCAGCAGGCCAGCTTCGCACTCAGCCGCTACATCACCCATGGTCGGCCGCGCGACCTGGCCGAGGCGCGCCAGGCCCTGACCGTGCCGTTGGGCGATCTGGACGCGCGCCGCGCGCTGGAGCAGGACGACGCCGACCTGGCCCGGGCGCGGCGCGGGTTCCTGGCCGGCGGCAATGCGCCAGGTGACATCAACCGCCTGATCCTGTCGTTCCGCTACCTGGGCCACCTGGGCTACTTCAAGGATGCGGTGCGGTTGTGGCGACAGACCGACGCGCCGCTGCTGCAGCTGGCCGGTTTGCTCGGCGCGGCGCAGGCCCTGCATACCCGCCGCGATGTTGAACCGGTGACCCAGGCGCTCCTGCAGGACCAACTGCAGACCTTGGACCGTGACCTGCAGGCGCGTGCCAAGGCGTTTTCGATGTCACTGCAGCGCACGGCCTCGATCGTACGCATCACCACCTTGCTGGTGGGCGGGTTGTCGGTGCTGTTGATCACCGTCGTGGCCGTGATGCTGTCGCGACGCGTGCGGCGCGACCTGCTGGAGCAGGAAAGCCGCTTCCGTGCGGCGTTCTACCAGGCCACGGTGGGCATGGCCAAATTCGACCACACAGGCGCCATCCTTGAGGTCAACCAGGCCATGGCCGATATTCTGGGCTACTCGCGCGATGCCCTGCTCGGGCTGTCCATCCAGAACCTGGTGGCCGAGGGTGAACTGGTGCTCGACGACGCGGGCCGCATCGACTGGGGCCGCCAGCTGCGCCCGGCCGAACTGCGTTTCCGGCGCGCCGATGGTGGGCTGATGTGGGGGCGCTGGAGCGGCACGCTGGTGCGCACGGCCGGCCGCGAGGTGTCGGTGTTCGCCATCGTGGAGGACGTGTCGCAGAACCACGCGCTGGCCCGCGAGGTGCAGCACCACGCCAGCCACGATCCGCTGACCGGGCTGATCAACCGGCGAGAGATCGAACGCCTGCTGGAGCAGTCCCTGCTCGATGTGCGCAACCACGGCGGCGTGCACAGCCTGTGCTACATCGACCTGGATTACTTCAAGCTGGTCAACGACGGGCTGGGCCACGCGGCGGGCGACCAGTTGCTGCGCAACTTCGCCGACTACCTGGTGGGGGCGGTACGCGAAGGTGACTGGGTAGGGCGCCTGGGCGGCGACGAGTTCGCGCTGTTCCTGGCCAATGCGGCCCAGGACGAGGCCAAGCAGGTGCTGCAGCGGATCGTGCGTTCGCTGGGCCAGGCCAACTTCCAGCATGGCGACGGCAGCCTGCGGGTGAGCTGCAGCATCGGCGTGGTGGAGGTGACCCGCGAGGCGGTGGATGTGAACTGGCTGATGAGTGCGGCCGACAGCGCCTGCTATGCCGCCAAGGAAGCCGGACGCAACCGCGTGCACTGCTACAACGAAAGCCGCATGGCGCTGGACGAGCGCCGGCAGGAAGCCGAGCGCCTGGCACGGGTGACCAGTGCCATCGCCGAGAACCGCATGCTGTTGTATGCGCAGCGCATCGAGCGCGTGGGCGATCCGGGTTTCCTGCATTACGAAGTGCTGGTCCGCATGCGCAACCCCGACGGCGTGCTGCAGGGGCCCGGTGAATTCATGCCGGCCGTGGAGCGTTACGGCATGGGCATGGCACTGGACCGGCATGTGCTGGGGCTGCTGTTCCGCCACCTGCAGGTGTGCCCGGCGCACGTGCAGCGGCTGGGGTTGTGCAACGTCAACGTGTCGGCGCAGTCGATTGCCGAGCCGAGTTTCCTGGCCTTCGTCTGCGACCTGCTGGAACGCAACCGCGGGTTGGCGCGCAAGCTCTGCTTCGAGGTCACCGAGACCGCGGCGATCAGCAGCCTGGCCCAGGCGCGCAGCTTCATCGAAGCGGTCAAGGCGCGCGGCTGCCAGGTGGCGCTGGACGATTTCGGCTCGGGGCTGTCCTCGTTCGGCTACCTGCGCCAGCTGCCGGCGGACATGCTCAAGATCGACGGCGTGTTCGTGCGCGACATGGACATCGATCCGGTCAGCCGCGCGGCGGTGCGCGCGATCACCGAGATCGGCCGCGAGCTGCACATGACCGTGATTGCCGAATGGGTGGAATCGCCCGAGGTGGCCGAACAGTTGCAGGTGCTGGGGGTGGACGGACTGCAGGGGTATGCGATCGAGCGCCCGATGGCACTGGAGCGGATGACCCAGCCGGCGCTGTGGCCGGGGCGCAGTGCGCTGCCCTCGGAGGGCCGGCCGGGCCTGACATGAGACCCATGGCCCGCACCGCCGGCGCCGGTGTGCCGCGTGAAGGCGCCTGGTTCGGGCGATAATCCCGGCCAGGGGCGGCACGCGACCTGCGTGGCGGCATCGAAGGTGGGGCAGGGTGTGAGGGGATGGCGCGGCAGGTGGATGGGATGGGGCGCAGTGCAGGTACTGCTGGCCCTGCTGTTGCTGCCCGCCTGGGCGGCCGCCGACAGTGTGTCCGCCGCCACCACCCGGGTGGGCACCGACGTGCTGCTGCTGGGCGCCGGTACTGCCGAACGCACGCCCCAGCGCGCCTGCACTGCCGAGGTGCTGGCCCGCCACCAGCAGGTGCTGCACGTGCCCGCGCCCGCGGGCGGCTGGTCCGGCGAGCCGCAGGCGGTGGACGTGTTCGGGGTGCTGGCCGGCGAGGTACGGATCAGCCACGGTGACCGCCAGATCTGCGGCAGCATGCATGACGCGCGCACCCGCGATTCCCGCTTCCGGGCCGGGGTGGGCATGGTGGTGGTCCCCACGGCCGGCGATCACGAACCGATCGTGGTGTCCTGGGCCGCGCCGATCAAGCCGCGCTGGATTCCCACCGTGCAGCTGGGCGCGCCCAGCCCGGTCCAGCAGGACGATACCGCCCGGCTGCTGGTGCGCGCGGCCTGTGTGGCCGTGGCCATTGCCTTGGCGCTGTCGGCGCTGATGGGCTATGTGACCGCCAAGGACCGCTCGTTCCTGATCTACGTGGCCATCTGCCTGTTGCTGGTGCTGTGGCAGGCCGTGCTGGGTGGGCTGAGCGGGTACCCCGAGCCGTGGTTGCCGGTCGAGAACCGCGCCTCGTGGTGGCTGGTGTCGTTGACCGCGTTCACCGAGGCAGTGCTGCTGCCTGTGCTGTGGCGCCTGTGTGGCGGCGACCGTCGCTGGCCCGGGTCACGGCCGGCCCAGCATGTGCTGCTGTGGGGCTTGTTCGCGCTGGGCCTGGGCGTGCCCTGGATGCACTTTGCGATGTTGCCGGTTGTGGCCGCGGGGCTGGAAGGGCTGTTCGTGCTGGGGTGCGTGGCCTGCCTGGCGGCCGGCAGCTGGGGCGTGCTGCACCGCGACCGCTATGCGCTGGCCGGGCTGAGCGCGCTGGCGCCGTGGTGGATCATGATCATTGCCGATGGGCTGCACGCGCAGTGGCTGGTGGCCTACCGGATCGAGTCGCTGCAGCTGGCGACCACCTGGTTCCTGATGATGGCCGCCTACGCGCTCAACCTGCGCCTGGGGCGGCTGCGCCGGCAGCGCGACGAACTGCGCCAGCTGGCCGATACCGATGCCCTGACCGGTCTGCCCAATCGACGCGCCGGCCTGCGCAAGCTGGCCCACTACCTTGAACGTGCCGTTCAGGACGAACAGCCGCTGGCGATCGGGTTCCTGGACATCGATCTGTTCAAGGACATCAACGACCAGTTCGGCCACGCCGTGGGCGACCAGGTGCTGGTGGCGGTGGCGCGCCAGCTGCGCGATTCGGTGCGCAACCACGACGATGTGATCCGCATGGGCGGCGAAGAGTTCCTGGTGCTGCTGCCGGGCGCCAACCGTGCCAGCGCCTTCGCCCGCCTGGAAACCGTGCGCCAGCAGGTGCAGGCGGTGACCCGGGTGCTGGCCATCCCGGGGCTGGAGGTGTCGGGCAGCATTGGCCTGGCCGTATTGCGCGGGGACGGCGACGACCTGGCCTCGCTGCTGCGCCGCGCCGACCACGCCATGTACTGCGCCAAGCGGGCCGGTCGCAACCAGGTATTCGACGCCGATCAGGCCGTTCCGGCCGACGAGGCATTGCGTGTGTGAACAGCCGGCGCCCTGCGCGGGCCGGGTTTGCCGGATAATGGGGCGATGACAATCCGACTCAACAAACACATCGCCGAAACCGGCTTCTGTTCCCGGCGTGAAGCCGACCGCCTCATCGGCGAACGCCGCGTCACCGTCAATGGCCACCCGGCCGGTACCGGTGCGGTGGTTGGCGAGGGTGACGTGGTGCTGGTCGACGGCCAGCCGCTGCGTGCCCGTGAAGCCAAGAAGGCCGGCGGCCGCAAACACGTCTACATCGCGCTGAACAAGCCGGTCGGCATCACCTGCACCACCGAAAGCACGGTCAAGGGCAACATCGTCGAGTTCGTCGGCCACGAGCAGCGGATTTTCCCGATCGGCCGCCTGGACAAGGATTCCGAAGGCCTGATCCTGCTGACCAGCAACGGCAACATCGTCAACCAGATCCTGCGTGCCGAGAACGGGCACCAGAAGGAATACATGGTGGCGGTCAACAAGCCGGTCACCGACGAGTTCCTGCGCGGCATGGCCCGCGGCGTCCGCATCCACGATGAAACCACGCTGCCGTGCCGCACCAGCAAGCTGGCCAAGTTCGGCTTCCGGATCACCCTGCAGCAGGGCCTGAACCGGCAGATCCGCCTGATGGCCGCGGCGTTCGGTTTCCGCGTCACCCAGCTGCGCCGCGTGCGCATCGACAACATCAAGCTGGGCGCGCTCAAGCCGGGCCAGTGGCGCAACCTGACCGACGCCGAGCTCAAGGGCCTGCTGCCCAAGCAGCTGGAATGGTAAGGGCGCGCGTCACGCGGTGAGCCGGCACTCCGGCTAGACTGCGCAGGCACAACGAGCCTGCCTGCCGCCGATGATCAAGCCGTCCCTGCCGGACAACGAAGAGCAGCGCCTGCAGGCGCTGCAGCGCTACCAGATCCTGGACACCGCCAAGGAGCGATCCTTCGAGGATCTGGTGACCATTGCCACGGCATTGTGTGGCACCCGCATGGGGGCGGTGACCCTGGTCGACCGCGACCGCCAGTGGTTCAAAGCGCGCCAGGCGCTGGATGCCACGGAGACCTCGCGCGACATCTCCTTCTGCGGGCACGCCATCCTGCAGCCCGACCAGGTCATGGTGGTGGAAGACGCGTTGCAGGACCCGCGCTTCTTCGACAACCCGGTGGTGGTCGACGACCCGCATATCCGCTTCTATGCCGGCGCGCCGCTGCTCAGTTTCGATGGCCTGCCGCTGGGCACGCTGTGCGTGTTCGACGCCAACCCCGGGCACCTGCGGCCGGACCAGGCCCAGGCGCTGGCGGCATTGTCGCGGCAGGTGTCGCTGGTGATGGAGCTGCGCCGCTACGCGTATGAGATCCAGCAGCACATGCGCGACCGCGCCTGGTACGAACAGCGCCTGTCCGAATACAACGCCCTGCTTGAACAGCAGAACGCCGACCTGGCCGAGCAGAGCCGCACCGACCCACTGACCGGGCTGCCCAACCGGCGGGCGATGAGCCTGGCGCTGGAAGCAGCGGTCACCGATGCCGACGGACAACCACGGCAGACCGCCGTGGCCCTGCTGGACATCGACCATTTCAAGAACGTCAACGACCTGTACGGCCACGCCACCGGCGACCACGTGCTGGCTGAGCTGTCGCGCCTGCTCCGTGCGCATTTCGCCGGGCAGGGACTGGCGGCACGGTACGGCGGCGAAGAGTTCGTGGTGCTGATGCCCGACACCCCGCTGGGCACCGCCGAGCTGCAGTGCGACTTCCTGCGCATGGCCGTGGCCGACCTGCCGCTGGGCATTCCGTTGACGATCAGCATCGGGGTGGCCGCCCATCGCCATGGCGACGGCGTGGACCAGACCCTGGCACGTGCCGACGCGGCGCTGTACCGGGCCAAGCATGAAGGCCGCAACCGGGTGGTGCGCGCGGACTGAGCCGCGTCGCACCCCCTGCGAACGCGCTGCCGCAGACTGACGGGCCTTCCACGCCGAGCCTTGCGCATGCTGCAGACCCTTGCCATTGCCAACTACCGCTCACTGCACCATCTGGTGGTGCCGATGGAGCGCCTGAACCTGGTCACCGGCGACAACGGCAGCGGCAAGTCCAGCCTGTACCGCGCGCTGCGGCTGTTGGCCGAAACCGCGCAGGGCAGCGTCGCGGCGGCCCTGGCCGGCGAGGGCGGCCTGGGCTCGGCGCTCTGGGCCGGTCCCGAACAGATCGACCGGCGCATGCGCCAGGGCGAGATCCCGGTGCAGGGCACGGCCCGCGCCCAGCCGGTGTCGCTGCGGCTGGGCTTCGCCGCCGAGACCTTCGGATATGCCATCGACCTGGGGCTGCCCGTGCCCAGCCGGTCGATGTTCGATCTGGAGCCGCAGATCAAGTCCGAGTGCATCTGGGCCGGGCCGTTCCTGCGCAGCAGCGCGCTGCTGGTGGAGCGCCGTGGCGCGCGCGTGCGGCGCCGCAGCGGGCAGGGCTGGGAAGGCCTGGACGAACCGCTGTCGGCCTTCGACAGCGTGTTCACCCAGCTGGCCGATCCCCAGCGCATGCCGGAAGTGATGCAGTTGCGCGAGTACATCCGGCGGTGGCGCTTCCACGACCATTTCCGCACCGACAGTGGCGCGCCGGCACGGCAGCCCACGCTGGCGATCCGCACCCCGGTGCTCAGCCACGATGGCCACGACCTGGCGGCGGCCTGGCAGACGATCCTGGAAATCGGCGATGCGCCTGCGCTGGTCCGCGCGGTGGACGATGCCTTCCCGGGCGCACAGGTACACATCGACGCACACGAGGGACGCCTGGCACTGAAGTTCTCGCAACCGGGCCTGTTGCGGCCACTGGCGGCGACGGAACTGTCCGATGGCACGCTGCGCTACCTGCTGCTGGTCGCCGCGTTGCATACACCGCGACCGCCGCCGCTGATGGTGCTCAACGAACCGGAAACCAGCCTGCACCCGGACCTGTTGCCTGCGCTGGCGCGGCTGATCATCGCGACCAGTGCACGCAGCCAGCTGTGGGTGGTGTCGCACGCCAGCCGGCTGATCGCGGCACTGCAGGCCGCACCGGCCTGTCACACCATCGGGCTGCACAAGCCCTTCAGCCGAACCGAGGTGATGGGGCAGGGGCTACTGGACGCACCTGCCTGGCACTGGCCGTCGCGCTAGGTGCCCAGCGTCGATCGGTACGGCGCGGCGTTCAATCGGCGACGTTGTGCGCCTCGGACGTGCCCAGGATCTCCGGGTGCTGCACCCGCTTGCGCCGGTTCAACAACGGGTGCAGGAACACCGCGCCGACGATGATGGCCACGCCGACGTAGAACACCGGGGTCAGCTCACGCTGTTCGCTGAGCAGCACCATCGCCAGCAGGATCGCGTACACCGGCTCCAGGTTGGTGACCAGCTGCGAGGTGTAGGCACTGATGTGGCGCAGCGCGACCAGGGCCAGCGCAAACGGCAGCAGGGTGCAGACCCCGGCCAGCACCAGCAGCAGCACGCCGTCGTGCAGGCTGGGCACCACCCACAACGGGCCGGCCAGCGGCGGCAGCAGGAACGGCAGCAGCGGTGCCAGCACGGTCAGGGTGACGGTACCGGCACCCAGTTCCAGCGCCGTCACCGTGAGCGGGTCGGCATGGCTCACCAGGCGCTTGTTGAGCGACCCGAACACCGCCACCAGCAGCGCCGACAGCGCCCCGATCAGCACCCCCAGGCGCATGCCATGCGGCACGCCGCCCACCACCAGCGCCACGCCCGGCAACACCGCGATGCCGAAGGCCAGTTCGCGCAGCCGGAACGGTCGCTTGGCCACCCAGGGTTCGATCACCGCGGTGAACACCGGGGCCAGCGCGATGCAGGTGGCGGCCACCGATGCATTGGCCAGCTTCACCGCGCCATAGAAGGTAAGCCAGTGCAGCGCGACCAGCGCGCCGACTCCGCAGTAGCCGGCAAACAGCGCCGGCGACAACTGGCGCAGGCCGCGCCAGACCCGTGGCAGCACCGCCAGCATCGCCACCACCAGCAGCATGCGCCACCACACCAGGGGCAGTGCGGGCAGGGTGATCAGCTTGCCGAGGATGGCGGTAATGCCCCACAGCAGCACACAGAAATGGATTTGCAGCAGCGCGCGGCGGGTATCGGTCATCGGCATCGCGATATTGTGCGGCAAGCGGCGGCCGACCGCGACAACGCCGCGGCAGCTGTCATGGCATCCTGCGCACATGCAGCCCCGTGCCCACTCCCCGCATCCGCCCGCCGCCGCCCCTGCCGTGCCCTCCGCCCGGGCGCGCGCCTGGGCCGGCCTGACCGCCGTCATCGCCGTCGCCTCGATCACGCTGCAGTACGCGGTGCTGCTGGCCTCGGTGGGGGACACTGGCGGCACCGGGCAGGCGCTGCTGCGGCTGCTGGGCTACTTCACCATCCTCAGCAACATCGGCGTGGCCGCCGTCTGTCTGGCGCGCCTGCGGGGACGCACCGGCGGCATGGCCGCCCCTGCACCCAGCGCCGCGGTGGCGGTGTATATCGGCATCACTGGCCTGGTCTACGTGCTGGTGCTGCGCACGCTGTGGCACCCGCAGGGTCTGCACTGGTGGGCCGACACCGGCCTGCACTACGTGGTTCCGGTGTTGTACCTGCTGGGCTGGCTGGCCGGCCCGCACGGGCAGCTGCGCTGGCGCCAGCTGGGCGGCGTGCTGCTGTTCCCGGCGCTCTACCTGGGCTGGGCGCTGCTGGTGGGGCGATGGAGCGGGCAATATCCGTATCCGTTCCTTGATCTGGCGGCGCTGGGCGGCATGGGCGTGGCACGCAACGCGGCCGTGGTGGGGTTGGCCTTCGTGGCACTGGCCGCGCTGCTGTGGCGGATCGACATGCGGATGGGCGCGCGATCGCGCACCGTGGGGTAGGTATCGACCGTTGGTGGTTACGGGTTTGACGCAGGCCGCAACGGCAGACGACCAACGGTCGGCTTTACGTGCGCAAGCCAAGGCAGCCGGGCCGAGCCCGGCTCTACGCGTGGGCAAGCCAAAGCAGCCGGGCCGAGCCCGGCTCTACGCGTGGGCAAGCCAAAGCAGCCGGGCAGAGCCCGGCTCTACGTGGCGCCTACGCGGGCCAGCTGGTCGCGCAGCGCCAGCGCCGCGCCTGGGTTGCGCTGCTTGGCCGCACCAATGAACAGCATGTACACCTCGCGTGGGCCCGACGTCGGTGCTTCGGGGGCCACATGCGGCAGGTCCGGATTGTCCTCGCCGCGGGCCCAGCGCATCGCACGCAGGCACCATTGTTCGAGTGCGCGCTCGGGGTAGCCGGCGCGCAGGTTGGCGCGGGCGTGCATCAGGCGCACGTAGACGAAGTCCGCAGTGGGGTCGGCAAAGCTGGGGTAGTCGTTGGAGCCACTGAAGACCAGCGCGGCGTTGTGCGCGCGCGCCACCGCCACCAGGTCCGCGCTCCAGGCGGCCGGGTTGCGCACCTCCAGCGCGTGCTGCAACGCGCGCCCGTCGGCCTTGCGCGGCAGTTGATCCAGGAACCGGTCGAACTCCTGCGCGCCCGCCGGATGGGTGTCGCCGAACTGCCACACCAGCGGTCCCAGCCGATCACCCAGCGCGACGATGCCATCGATGAAGGCCTCCGCACGCGCGCCCACCGTCGTCAGGTCATGGGTCTGGGTGACGGTGCGGGGTGCCTTGGCCGAAAAAAGGAACCCGGGCGGGGTCTGCTCGCGCCACTGCGTGTAGATGGCCGGCTTCTGCGCCCGGTAGAAGGTGCTGTTGATCTCGATGCAGCCCAACGCCCGGCTGGCGTGCGCCAGCTCTTCGCGTTGCGGCAGCCCGGCCGGGTAGAAGGTGCCGCCGCGCCACCCCGGAAATACCCAGCCGCCGATGCCGGTACGGATGCGTCCTGCTGTCGTCATGCGCCGTCCGCGTGGGCGCGCCACGGGTCGTAACTGCCGAACCACCACAGGTAGCCTTCCAGGTCACGGCACGCGTAACCGCGGCCGCCGTAGCCCTGGTCGGCGATGTCCATCACCACCTGCGCGCCGGCGGCCACGGCGCGCGCGTAGTGCGCATCCGGATCGGCCACGATCACGCATGCGCTCTGGGTCTGGCGGCCATCCACCTCGTCCGGGTGCACGCTGTAGCGGCCCCATTCGCTGGCGTTATCGACCGAGCCGAGCATGATCATGCCGTGGCCGTAGATCAGCTGCGCATGGTGAACGACCTCGCCGTCGGCATACACCGCCTGCGGCTCGAAGCCGAACGCGCGCTGCAGCCATGCAATGGCCGCATGCGCATCGCGGTAGCGCAGACAGGGGATGACGGTGGATACGGTATCGGCAGGCGCGGTCATACAGGGCTCCGGGGCGGTCCGCCTTCTGGCACAGGCGAGCCTGAGCGCCCGCGCGTTACCATCGTGCGAAACCCGGCCCTGGCGCGCCTGCGCGCCTCAACGCCCCCGCGACACGCAACTGGAGACACTGCTTGAACACATCCTGGATCGGAGGCGTCGTGCTGCTCGCATGCGCACCTTTGGCATCGGCGGCGGTGCCGGCCGAACTGCAGCGGCTGGACGCCACGGTGGAGCGTGCGCGCAGCACATTCGACGTCCCCGGCATCGCGGTGGCGGTGGTCAAGGACGGCCAGGTGGTGTTCGAACGCGGCTACGGCGTGCGCGAGCTGGGCAAGCCGGCGCCGGTACAGGCCGATACCCTGTTCGCCATCGCCTCCAACACCAAGGCCTTCACCGCCACGGCGCTGAACCTGCTGGCCGAGCAGGGCAAGCTGAAGATGGACGACCGGGTGATCGACCACCTGCCCGGGTTCCGCATGTCCGACGCCTACGTCACCGGCGAGATGCGCATCCGCGACCTGCTCTCGCACCGCAGCGGCCTCAGCCTGGGCGCAGGCGACCTGCTGTTCTGGCCAACCACGACCTACAGCAACCAGGAGGTGGTCGCTCGCCTGGCCAAGGTGCCGCTGAAGGCCGGTTTCCGTGACCGCTACGCCTACGACAACATCCTGTATGCGGTGGCCCAGCAGGTGATCGAGCAGGTGTCCGGGCAGTCCTACGCCGACTTCCTGCAGCAGCACATCTTCACCCCGGTCGGCATGACCGGCACCCGCTACAACGCCGATCACCTGCAGCCCGGGGACAGCGCGGCCGTTGGCCATGCCAAGTACGACTTCAAGGCCCTGCGCACGGTGGCGCCGCTGACCTGGTCCAACAACGCCGGTGCGGGCGGCATCTATTCCAGCGTGCATGACATGGCGCGCTGGATGAACGTGCAGCTGGCACACGGCACGCTGGAAAACGGCACGGCGTTGTTCAGCGCCAAAAGCCAGCAGGGTATGTGGCAGATGATCACCCCGCAGGTGGTGCCCGAACCGAGCGTGCCGCAGCTGGCGGCCGCGCGTCCGAACTTCGCTGGCTATGGCGAAGGCTGGAGCCTGAGCGACTACCGGGGCCAGAAACTGGTCTGGCATACCGGCGGCTGGCCGGGCATGGTGTCGCGCGTGACGCTGGTGCCCGAACAGAAGCTGGGCATCGTGGTGCTGACCAACCAGGAAGTGGGCGCGGCCTTCAACGCGATCACCATGGATGTGCTGGACGCCTACCTGAATGCACCGCAGACCGATTGGGTGGCGGCCTATGCCGCCGCGGTGGCCAAGGCGCAGGACAAGGCCGACGAGGGCTGGGCCAACCACCAGGCCGCACGCGACGCGAAGTCCACGCCCTCGCTGCCGCTCGGTGGCTACGCGGGCGGCTACCGGGACGCGTGGTATGGCGACGTCTTCGTCGAGCAGAGCGCCGGCAAACTGCGGCTGCGCTTCGGCAAGACCGCGCAGCTGGTGGGCAGGCTGGACCACTGGCAGCACGACACCTTCATCGTGCGCTGGGACGACCGCTCGCTCAACGCCGATGCCTTCGTCACCTTCAGCCTGGACCCGGACGGCAAGGTCCGCGACGTGCGCATGCAGGCGATCTCGTCGTTGACCGATTTCAGCTTTGATTTCCAGGATCTGCTGCTGGTGCCGATCAAGGCCGACGCCAAGGGCTGAACCGCACGCGCGGCGTGAGCCGCAGGTAAAGGCATGCAGCAGGCCGCGGTGGGATAATCGCGGCCTGCTTTGCTTCGGGGTAAGGGAATGTTCCGCTGGTTCGAGTCGCTGATTCCGGTTTTTCCGCCCATCGACGGGCGCATGCCACCGCGCAAGGTCGTGCCGTTCTACATCCACTACCTGCGCCCGGTGTGGCCGGTGCTGCTGGCCACGCTGATCGCCGGGCTGCTGCTGGCGCTGGTGGAAGTGGCGATGTTCGACTTCCTCGGCCGCATCGTGGACATGGTGGCCGAACAGCCCGGTGCGGGGTTCTTCCAGCGCCATGCCAATGACCTGGTGTGGATGGTGGTCATCACCGTGCTGCTGCGCCCGGTGCTGGTGGGCCTGCACAACCTGCTGGTCAACCAGGCGATCGTGCCCGGGCTGAGCAACCGCTCGCGCTGGCTGATGCACAACTACGTGGTGCGGCAAAGCCTGAGCTTCTTCCAGAACGATTTCGCCGGCAGCATGGCCAACCGGGTGATGCAGACCGGGACCTCGCTGCGCGAATCGGCCGTGCAGATGGTCGATTCGCTCTGGTACATCGTGGTCTACACCGGCACCGCGCTGTACCTGTTCGCGCAGGCCGACTGGCGGCTGATGATTCCGTTGCTGCTGTGGATGGCCGCCTACGTGGTGATCATGTGGTACTTCGTGCCACGTGCGAAGGAGCGTGCCTGGATCGCTTCCGAAGCGCGTTCCAAGGCGATGGGCCGCATCGTGGACGGCTACACCAACATTCCGACGTTGAAGCTGTTCGCCCACGGCGGGCGCGAGCAGGCCTATGTGGCCGAGGCGATCGACGAGCTGGCGGCCAAGCACCGTCGCCAGACCCGGGTGACCACCGGCATGGACCTGACCATCGCCATCGTCAACGGCTTCCTGATCGCCGGTACCTGCGGCCTGGCGCTGTGGCTGTGGAACAGCGGACACATCAGCGTGGGCGCCATTACCCTGGCCACGGGGCTGGTGATCCGCATCCACAACATGTCCGGCTGGATCATGTGGACCATCAACGGGATCTTCGAGGACATCGGCACGGTGCAGGATGGCATCACCACCATTTCCCAGCCGTTGACCGTGCAGGACCGCGACGACGCAACCGCGCTGCAGGTAACCCAGGGCGGCGTGCATTTCGACCACATCCATTTCCACTACGGCAAGACGGGCGGGGTGATTGCCGGGCTGGACCTGGTGGTGAAGCCGGGCGAGAAGATCGGCCTGGTCGGCCCGTCGGGTGCCGGCAAGTCGACGTTGGTGAACGTGCTGCTGCGGCTGTATGACCTGGAAAGCGGGCAGATCCGCATCGACGGTCAGGACATCGCCAGCGTCACCCAGGAAAGCCTGCGTCGGCAGATCGGCGTGGTGACCCAGGACACGTCGCTGCTGCATCGTTCCATCCGCGACAACCTGCTGTACGGCCGCCCCGACGCCACCGACGCGCAGCTGCGCGCGGCCGTGGCCAAGGCGCGCGCGGAGGCCTTCATCGACACCCTGCGTGATGGCGAAGGCCGCCAGGGCTACGACGCACACGTGGGCGAGCGCGGGGTGAAGCTGTCCGGCGGCCAGCGCCAGCGCATCGCCATCGCGCGGGTGCTGCTCAAGGACGCGCCGATCCTGGTACTGGACGAGGCGACCTCGGCGCTGGACTCGGAAGTGGAAGCGGCCATCCAGGACAATCTGGACGAGTTGATGGCGGGCAAGACGGTGATTGCCATCGCGCACCGGCTGTCCACCATCGCGCGCATGGACCGGCTGGTGGTGATGGACCAGGGGCGGATCGTGGAAACCGGTACGCACGCCGAGCTGATCGCTGCCGGCGGGTTGTACGCGCGGTTGTGGGCGCGGCAGACCGGAGGCTTTGTCGCCGCCGACGCGTGATGGATGCCGACCGTGTCGGTCGGCTGCACCGCCCGTAACACCACAAAAAAACGACCCGGTTCGCACCGGGCCGTTTGCCTGTCCGACGAGGAACCCGGCAGTGCTTACTCGATCGGCTGGTCCAGCATCAGCTGGCGCGCGAAGCGCACCGGCGGGGCGCCGTAGGACAGCATCTGGTCGTGGTAGGCCTTCAGGTTGAACTTCGCGCCCTGCTTGTCCTGCACGGCCTTGCGGGTGTCGAAGTGCTCCTGCGCACCGACGAAGTAGGTCGGCAGCTGGGCCGAGGTCAGCTGCGCACGCACCCACTTGCCCGACGCTTCGCTTTCCTGCTGGAAGGCGTCGTGGGTCATCAGGTGCATCGCCTGCTCACGCGTCCAGTTGTCCACGTGCACGCCCTGGTCGAGGATCGCGTTGGAAATGGTGCGCAGGTAGAACTTCAGCTGCACCAGGTGGAACAGCGGATCGTTGTCCAGGTAGCCCTGCTCCTGCATCATCCGCTCGGTGTACACCGCCCAGCCTTCGGCGAACAGGCCCGAACGCAGCACCGCGCGCAGCGTGGACGGGAACTTGCCCGAATGCCAGCCTTCCAGGTAATGGCCCGGCGTGCCTTCGTGGATGCTCAGCAGGTGGATCATGCGGCTGTTGTATTCGCGCAGGAACGAGTCGACCTGCTTGTCGTTCCAGTCGTCGGGAATCGGCGAGACCGCGTAGAAGGTCTTCAGGTTCTTGTCCAGCGGACCCGGCGAATCGCAGTAGGCCACGGCCACGCCGCGCTGGAATTCGGGCATCAGGATGATGTCCACCGGCGAATCGGGCAGGGTCATCAGGTCATGCTTGCGCACGAACTCGGTGGACTGCGCCAGCGCGGCCTTGGCATCGTCGACCACCTTGTCGCGGGCCGGCTTGTCAGCATAGGCCAGTTCCAGTGCCGCTTCGATCGCCGCCTGCTGCTGTTCGTCGCTCGGGTTGGCCGGCAGTGCCGGGGCACCGGGCTTGTCCTTGAGCACGGTCTGCGCGATGCCGTACATGTCCTGACGCACGCGCTTGAGTTCGGCGCGTGCACGCTCGCCGATCTCGGCGCGCGACAGCGAGGAGTTCAAGGCGAACTTCAGCTTCTGGTCGTACAGCTCCGCACCGATGCGGAAGTCGCCCTTGGCGTTCGGCACCAGGGTCTTGTCCAGCCAGGTCTGCTGCTCTTCGACGGCCTTCTTCAGGCCATCGATGGCGGCCTGCAGGCGCTTGCCGTCTTCGGCCGGCAGCTCGCCGATGTGCGGGGTGATGAAGGTATCGACGATGCTCAGGATGCCGCGGTTCTGCTTGGCCACGGTCTCGGCGTGGATCTTCGGCACGCGGGCCGGGTCCAGGTTCTCGCGGGCCTGGGCGAAGATCTGCGGCAGCTTCTCCATGCGCGCGGTCGCCGACTTCAGGCGCTCGGGCAGCGGTGCGAACTCGCGTGCCATCAGGCCGTAGATCGCGCTGCCGGCAACGCCGTTGTAGATCTGCGGATCCCACTTGGACGACTGCAGCACCTCGGCGCTCCAGATTTCCGACTGCAGCTGGTTGCGCAGGATCGCCGCGTCCACCTGGTTCTCGCGCGAGAGCTTGCTGACGTCGATGCGGTCCAGGTCGGCGACAAGGCCCTTGTAGGCCGTCAACATCTTCTGCTGGCCGGCGGCGCTGAGGTCGTCGATCTCCGCATCGTAACGGTGGTCGCCGATCTGGGTGGCGCTGATCGGCGACAGCTGCATCCAGGTATCCAGCGCGCGCTTGGACAGGTCGGCGAAGGCGGCGTCCACGGCGGCATCGCCGGCGGGGGCAGCGGCGGCCGGCGTACCGGGGGCGGCGGTCGGGGCGTCGGCCTGCTGGCAGCCGCCAAGGGCGGCGATCAGGGCGAGGGCGAGAAGATGCTGGCGCATCGGCGATCCTGTGCTGTGGTCAATCGCCGAGCATAGGCCCCCGCGCCCGGCCGCGCCCGTGCCATTGGATTACCATGGTCCTTTCCCAGCCGGAGGGTGCGCCATGCAGTACGAAGGGAGCTGCCATTGCGGGCAGATCGCGTTCGTGGTCGAGGCGGCCGAGCCGATCACCGAGGCCCTGGACTGCAACTGTTCGCTGTGCCGTCGCCGTGGTGGCCTGCTCTGGTTCGGCCCGCGCGAGGCGCTGCTGCTGACGACCGATCCGGCCGACGTGGCCACCTACCAGTTCAACCAGCACCACCTGGAACACCACCACTGCCGCACCTGTGGCACCGCCCCGTTCAGCGAGGGCGTGGACCCCCGCAGTGGCAGCAGGATGGTGGCGGTCAACGTGCGGTGCCTGCCCGGGGTGGACCTGGACGGGCTCACGATCAATCGCTACGACGGAGCAAGCAAATAATGAAAGGGACGCTGTGGCACCCCAAGGGTGCGTGGGCAGGGATGCTGGTGCTTGGGCTGGCCGGGTGCGCGGCCCAGAATCACGGCGAAGCGGCGGCCGCTGCGGGCAGCGCCGGTGCACTGGCCTCGCCGGAAGGGGCGATGCTGGCCTACGAGCACGATCTGGACATTACCCTGGACGCCGCCGGCATCGCCCCGCGCGTGAAGCAGATCGCCGAGGCCTGCCAGTCCGCGCGCTTCGGTGACTGCGCGGTGCTGCAGGTGGGCCAGCAGGGCGGCGAATACCCCAGCGGGTCGGTAAAGGTACGGATCGCGCCCAAGGGGGTGGAGCCGCTGATCGGCCTGGCCGGGCAGGGCGGTGAGGTGGCCTCGCGCAACACCCACGCCGAAGACCTCGCCCAGCAGGTGGCCGATACCGCGCTGACCAAGGCCCGCCTGCAGAAGGAACACGAGCGGCTGCTGGCCTACCAGGACAGCAAGGACATCAAGCTGGCCGACCTGCTCACCATCACCCAGCGCCTGTCGGAAATCGAGGCCGGGGTGGAGCAGGCCAACAAGGACGCGGCGCAGCAGCACCGCCGCATCGATACCCAGTTGGTGTCGATGCAGTTCCACACGCCGTCGGGGCAGCGCAGCCGCAGCGAAATCGGCGAAGCGCTCAGCGAATCCGGCGCCGTGCTGACCACCAGCGTAGCCTTCCTGATCCGCGCGCTGTCGGCACTGCTGCCGTGGGCACTGGTGGGCTGGGTGTTCGCCTGGATCGGCGCCCGGCTGTGGCGTCGTCGCAAACGCCGTCTGGCCGCGCAGGCCAGCTGAGCCGGATAGGCGCGGTGCCGGTCAAGGCCGGCACCGCGCAGCCATCAGCCTTCGTCGTGCTCGTATTCCACGAACACGTCCAGCTCCAGGGCCAGTTCCTGCACGGCATCGCGCACGCGCTGGGCGGCAAGCGGGTTGCCCACCTCCACTTCCAGCTCGTGGATGCCCGGGCCGATGTCGTCGGACAAGCCGGCCGAGCTGGAATCGTCATCGTCCATGTGCGGCATCAGGTCGTCGGTTTCCTCAACATGCTCGATGCCTTCGATGCTCTGCAACAGGTCGGTGATGGCACGCGCGTCGTCATCGCTGCCGGTAATTCTGAGTCGCAACAGGGCCATGGAACACGCCTTGGGGGAAAGGAACCCCAGCCTAGCCAGCGCGTGGACAAGGCCGGGTGAGGATGGGCGCTACCGCGCACCGGACAGTGCGGGCCGTCCCAGCAGTTCGTCCGGCAGCGCCGGGATCGGCGTGCGCTCATCCAGCGCTTCGCGTTTGAGCCAGTCCATGAAGGCCACGGCGGTAGGGCTGAGTGGGCGGTGCTCGGCATGCACCACGTAATAGGCATACCGCGCCTTCAGTGCCGGGCCGGGCAACCGCACCAGTTCATAGCGTTGCAGATACGGTTGGGCGATGTGCTTGCGCGCCAGCACCGCGCCGATGCCGTACACCGCCGCGCGCATCGCGTCGGTGCTGTCGCTGAAGGAATGCACCGACGGCAGTTCCAGACCGCGTACTCCCGCAGCGCGGAACCAGTCGCGCCAGCCCTGCGGTGACATGTCGCTGATCAGGGGCAACGCCGCGATCTGCGCCGGTTCGCGCAGGGCCGCCACGCCAGCCAACGCGGGCGACGCGACCGGGCACAGTTCGTCGTCCATCAGGTGATGTGCGCGCAGGCCAGGCCATTGGCCCAGCCCGTAGCGGATGCCCAGTTCCGGTCCGGTGTCGTCGAAGCGCACCAGTTCGGTGCTGGTCTGCAGTTCGATGCGCACCTGTGGGTACTGGGCGGTGAAGCGGGCCAAGCGTGGTACCAGCCAGCAGTACGACAGCGAGCGGATGGTGGTCACCCGCAGCGGCACGATGTCGGCCTGGGGATGCAGGTTGCCGGCCACCGCGTTGAGATCGCTCAAGGCCGCAGCCGCGGCGTCGGCCAGCTGGCGCCCCTCCGCAGTCAACCGTACCCCGCGCGCGTGGCGCTGGAACAGCACCGTGCCCAGCAGCACTTCCAGCTTGCGCACATGGTGGCTGACCGCACTGGCGGTGAGGTGCAGCTCCTCGGCGGCATGCGCGAAATTCTGGTGGCGCGCGGCAACCGCGAACACCCCCAGCGCGGGCAGCAGGGCGGGGCGCAGGATCATGGATGAGACCCAAATGAAATTTGTGGCTTGCCCGGATACTACGCGCTTGTGGGCCCATGCCGGTAGGCGGATGCTGTGTCCCTGTCCCCTGGAGCCGCCCCCATGTTGCCGTCCGCGACCGCCATTCAGCCACGCATCTGCCTGTTGTCCGGGGTGCGTCCATGAGCGGCGCACCGCTGGCGAGCGCCGTGGTCGAACGCGACTGGCGCACCCCGCTTGAACTGACCGTGCTCGGCGCGATCTGGGGCTGCTCGTTCCTGTTCATGCGCGTGGCGGTGCCCAGCTTCGGGCCCTACGCGCTGGTGGAAGTGCGCCTGCTGCTCGGTGCGTTGGTGCTGTTGCCGTTCCTGTGGCAGGCCCGCGCGCAGTTCCCGGCGCGGCGCTGGTTGTGGTTGGCGCCCATCGGGGTGATCAACTCGGCCATTCCGTTCGTGCTGTTCGCCTGGGCCGCACAACGCGCCCCGGCCGCGATCGGCGCGATCTGCAACGCCATGACCGTGTTGTTTGCCGCGCTGATTGCCTTCCTGTTCTTCGGCGAAAAGATCGGCATGCGCCGCGCCATCGCGCTGCTGGTCGGCTTCGCCGGCGTGGTGGTGCTGGCCACCGCCAAGGTGTCGGGGCTGAGCATCGGCGCGGCGGTCATCGCCGGCGCGTTGGCTGCATTGCTGTACGGCTTGGGGGTGAATCTGGTGAAGCGGCACATGAGCGGCTTGCCGCCGGCCGCATCGGCCGGCGCCACGCTCGGGTGCGCCGCCATCGCGCTGCTGCCGATGGCGCTTACCCACTGGCCGGCCGCCCCGATCCCGACCGTGTCCTGGGTCTGCGCCATCGCCCTGGGCGTGGTCTGCACCGGCCTGGCATTCCTGATGTTCTACCGCCTCATCGCCCGCATCGGCCCGGCCCGCGCCTCCACCGTTACCTACCTGGTCCCGATGTTCGGCGCGCTGTTTGCGTGGCTGTTCCTGGGCGAAGCGGTGACCTGGGCGATGGTGGTCGCCGGCGCGTTGATCCTGGGTAGCGTGGCTGCGTCGCAGAAGCGGTAGGCCGTGCGTGTGCCGTTATCTCACCGGCACCGCGATGTTGCACAGGTCGATATGTCCCGCCGGGCGCTTGTAGAAATCATCCACCCGGTTGCGGCGTGCCTCCACCACATCGGCAAACGTCTTCGATTCGGTGCGCAGCACTTCAAGCTTTGGCCGCTGCGCCGCCGGCACGTCGCTGGCGCGCTGGATCGACTGGATCGCCGTGCGCTGCGCAGCGTCGGCGTAGAAGCCCATCGGCGCCGGCCCACGCGGCAGCGCGCTCAGCAGCTCCATCCCTTGCAGCACCCGCCCCACCACCGTGATGTTGCGGTCCAGCTGGCGCGGCGACTGCCCCGTCACCACGTACAGCTCCGCCCCGATGCTGCTGTCTTCCTCGTTGCTGCGGCCCGCACCCAGCGTGCCGTAGCAGTGCGCCAGCCATGTCTTCCCGTCCTGCCTGTCCTGGCCCACCGGGAAACCATCGACGAAGCCGGTCTGGTCGGCCCAGCCGTCACGGTCGGGCAGCACGCTCACTTTCAGCCCCTTGCTGTCGCGCTGGAACTCGGCCGGGAGCTTGCGCTTGGCACTGCCGAGCGGCTTGGCCTTGGCCGCATCGTCGGCATCGGCGTCGCCGAACTGCACCACGAAGTTGTCTTGGGCCCGGTAGATGCTCTCGCCATCCCAGAAGTGCTCGTGTGCCAGCGTCTGGATGTTGGCCACGTGCTGCGGCGCGAACGCCGGGGCCAGCTCGATCGTCACCCGCCCGGTCGGCAGGGTCATGTACAGCACGTTGGCCGGGTCCGGCGTGCGCCAATCGCTGGCCGGGGAGGCATCCAGGATCTGCTGGGGGCTGCGGTAGGGCGTGGCCGCGCTGGCCACTGCGGGCAGCAGGCAGGCGAGGGCGAGGGCGGTCAGGGCAAGGCGGCGATGCTGTGGCATGGGATCCCCGGAACATGAACGAGGTCCTGATTCTGCGCGAGAGTGCGCGCCTGCGCCACGGTGGCGTGCTGGCCCGATCGATGCGTATGCGGCACGATGGTCATCCTCCCCATGGAAGCACGCGATGTGATGTCGCACCTGGAAGCGCCCGAAGCCGCACTGCGCGTGATGATCGACCCGATCCTGAAGGCGGTCGTCGAAGAAGGTGCAGACCGCGTGTGCTGGCTGCAGGCGTTGCCGCCACGGGGCCTGTTCGATCTTGATGAGCGTCGACGCAGTTGGTGGGCCCCCAACGATGATGGACTGCTCGCTTGCCTGCAGGCTTGTCCGGATGCGCCGGTTGAAGTACAGGCGGTGGCACTGTTCCTGGCGGGCTCCGATGGCAATGGTCACACGCGAGAGGCTGCGCTCCGGAAGATGCGTTCGGTGCCCGGCCATCTGACCCTGTCCTGTGCCTTGCTCCGCTGCAATGACTGGGTGGTCGAGGTGCGTGTCGTGGCACAGGAGGTGGTGATGAGTCTCCTCGGGAAGTGCTCGGTGCAGCACGTGCTGGCGGCCTGGCCGATTGCAGTCCGCTTGCGGGATGCGCAGCGCGTGCAGCGGGACTGGCTTGAGGGAACCCTGTTCGCCTGGCTGTCATCGCCCTCTGCTCAGGTCGTACTGGAAGGGCTCTTGGGCCATACCGATGCACGAACCCGGCTGGCGGCCTACGCCATCGCTCTGGAGATCCATCCGGACCAGGCGAAACTGCGCGCACACGCGCTACTGGACAGTGATCCACATGTCTCGCATCTGGCGCTTGAACATCTTCTGAAACACGGCGAGCCCGCACAGGTCGAAGCGCAATGCGTCCTCGCATTGTCCGCCCCCTCGAGCAGGGTGCGTGGCGCGGCACTGCGCGCGCTGGTCGAACGCGAAGCGCCTGGCCTCGATGCGTACATCGACGCTGCTGTGTTCGACGGTTCGCGCAGTGTGCGCAGGTTGGCGGCGTGGTTGCTTCAACAGCGTCAGGCTACCCCTGCAATCCAATTGTGGCGCGACGAGCTCAAGCACCGTACACGCGGGCGCTGGCGCGAGGCATTGGAGGCTCTTGGCGATCATGCCGAGGCTGGCGATGTGCATGAATTGCGCACCCTGCTGCCCCAGGTGTCGGCGCGTCATCAACGCAACTGTCTGCGCGGCTGGCTACGGGCCGAGGGTGGCGCCAGTCTCGCGTTCTTGCGTGTGGCGCTGGAAGCGCCAGGACGGACGGTGAACCAGCTGTTGGCGGGCGCGACAGCACTGTGGGCCACCGAGTTGGATCCGGCGCGGCTCCTGGCGTTCTGTCACGACGGTCCTTCGCCCGTGGCGCAGTCTGGCCTGCTCGGACAGTTGCCGATGCTGCCCTTGTGGCAGCACCTCGATCTGCTGCTGGACGCAGTACCGCAGCGCCCCGATGAGCGTGCCTGGCACCTGCAACTGGTGGAAAACTGGCTTCGGGTGAGCCGGCGCTACTCGCCGCTGGGGGCCGCTCGTCGGCAGGCGTTGGTCAGCCGCCTTGAAGAGGGCAGGCACGCCCTGGCGGATCCGGCCGCCGCGCAGGTGCTCGCTGCAATACGCCAGACTTGAAACCCGCTCGCTGTTGCTGACGAAGGCAGCGCTGAACTCCCAGAGCAACAGCGAGGTGGGCGAGGGCAGACAGGAGAGGGATTCGCTTTCCAGAGAGGCAAGCCGGTTGGCGGAGAGCTATCCCGGGCAGGCAGGTGGCCGACGGACTCCCAACCGGCACGGTGACTAAGGGCACATTCGCTATACCGGACTTCACACTAGTGTTGACTCCACGCTAGTTGGAGAACGCGATGAGCGACTACGACGCCCACCTGAAGAAGTTCCAGAAAGAGCTCAGCGCCGGCACGGTCTCGCTGGGCCTGCTGGCGGTGCTGGCCAAGGCCGGCGAGCCGCTGTACGGCTACCTGATTGCCAAGGAGCTGGAGCGGGTCGGCGAGGGGGTGCTGAGCGGCAAGCAGAGCGCGCTGTACCCGGTGCTGCGCAACCTGGAAGGGGCCGGGTTGCTGGAAAGCCATGTTGAACCGTCGATGGCCGGTCCGCCGCGACGCTACTACCGCATCAATGACACGGGCCGTGAGGTGCTTCGGCAATGGACCGCCGCGTGGCGCGCCACCCGTGATTCCGTCGATTCCGTCCTGGAAGGGGTAAGTGAATGAACATTGCGTCCGTGGCCGGTCGGGCCTTGCCGACCATCATTCCCGAATACCTGGCGCAGCTGCGTGCCGCCCTGCATGACGCCGATCCGGCGATGGTGCAGGACGCGCTGTACGACGCCGAAGAGTATCTGCGCTCCGAACTGGCGGCCCAGCCCGGCCGCAGCGAGGCCGAGGTGATCGCCGACGTCGCCAGCAGCTACGGTGCGCCGGAAGAAGTGGCCGATATCTACCGCGAAACCGAAATCACCGTGAACCGCGCGCTGCGTACGCCCAGCGCGGGGGCAGCGCCGCTGCGCCGGGCCGTGGTGGCCGCTGGTACGGTGGGTGGGGTGGCGGCCGCGGCGAGCATCGGCACCCCGCCGCCGGCCACGCCCAAGCCGCGCTCGGCGCTGGCCCGGTTCTTCGGCGTGGCGCTGGAAGCCCGCACCTACGGAGCGCTGTTCTACATGCTGCTGTCGCTGGCCACCGGCACGTTCTTCTTCACCTGGGTGGTGACCGGGCTGTCGCTGTCGCTGGGGCTGATGGTGCTGATCATCGGCATTCCGATCACCGTGCTGTTCTTCGGTTCGGTTCGCGGTCTGTCGCTGCTGGAAGGGCGGCTGGTGGAAGCGCTGCTGGGCGAACGCATGCCACGCCGGCCCACCTATTCCGATCGCAGCCGCAGCTGGCTGCAGCGGGTGGGCGACATGTTCACCGATGGCCGCACCTGGCTGACGCTGCTGTACTTCGTGCTGATGCTGCCGCTGGGCATCGTGTACTTCACCATCGCGGTGACCCTGCTCTCGATTTCGCTGACCTTCATCTGGGCGCCGGTCGCGGCCTTGTTCACCGGCGAGATCCCGGGCATCTACATCGAAGGCGAGCAGATGCTGTCGATGTGGGCCACGCCGCTGCTGGCGGTGGCCGGGGTGCTGCTGCTGTTCGTCACCCTGCACCTGGCACGCGGCATCGGCCACCTGCACGGGATGATGGCCAAGCACCTGCTGGTGCGGCTGTAATTCCCGACCGTTAGCCCAGGACCGGTAGTGGCGGGGGGGGGGGGGGGGCCCGCCGGGGGGGGGGGGGGGGGGGGGGGGCCCCCCCCCCCGCCGCCGGGGGGGGGGGGGGGGGCCCCGGAGGTGGTGGAGACGCAGAAAAACGAGCGGGGAGG
>NZ_JBEPSF010000027.1:0-33599 GCF_040548725.1 Stenotrophomonas sp. 2619
CGGCAGTCGATCGGGATGCGACCCTACCGGGGTCGCTTTCCCGGTGTTGCTCATCCGCACCTTCTGACCGTCCTCCGGATGTAACCGGCGGTAGGGTCGGATCCCGATCGACCGCCGACCGTGTGGATCAGCGCGGCGAACGCATGACCCTGGCCGAAGCACGTACCTAGATGCGGGTCATGCCAATACCGAACGTGGCGCGTTTCACGGCAGTCGATCCGGATGCGACCCTACCGGGAGCAGCGGGCGCGGCGACAGTGGCGGATCAGGCCTGCAACCACGCGCGCATCGCCGCGCTCACCTCGTCCGGTTTCTCCATCGGTGCCAGGTGCCCGCAATCGGGCAGCACCACCAGCGTTGAACCCGGCACCAGCGCATGCATTTCCTCGCTGATCGGCAGCGGGGTAATGCGGTCGTTGGCACCGCACACAATCAACAGCGGATCGCGGTAGCCGGCCAGCACGTCGCGGCCGTCGCCGCGTTCCAGCGCGCTCTGGCGCAGGAATACCTCGGCACCCAGCCGCGCGGTCATGTCGCGCACGCGCTGCACCAGCACGTAGTCATCCAGCCGCGAGGCGTCGATGTAACTGCGCATCAGTTTGTCGCCAAAGCCGTGGAAGGTGCCGGGCAGGCGCACGCTGGCGCGCTGCGACTGGCGCTGGGCGGCACGCTCGGGCGAGTCGGCGTGGATCGAAGTGTCGATCAATGCGAGCCGCAGCACCCGCTCCGGTGCGGTGCGCAGAATCTGCTGGGCGACGAAGCCGCCAAGCGAGAAGCCGGCCAGCGCGAAACGTGCCGGTGCCTGCGCCAGCACGTCGTCGACCACGGCCTGCATCGTCTCGCCACGGGTCTGGTCGCCCACGGTGCAGTCGGCGATATCGGACAGGTCGGCGACCTGCGCGCGCCAGAGTTCAGCGTCGTTGAGCAGGCCGGGGAGCAGCAACAGGGGAAGGCGGTCGGTCATGCGCCTATTGTCGCCGCGCCAGCGTGCACGGTCCGTGCCGCCAACGGCTCAGTGCGTTGCGGTATCTGGCGCGTCCGGCACCTTCACCTCCTGCACCGGCAGCGTCACCACCATCACCGTGGAGTCGTCCGGGTCCAGCCTGGTCTTGAAGCCCAGGCTCTGGCACATCGCCAGCATGGTGCTGTTCTCGCGCAGCACCTGGCCTTCGACGATGTTCAGGCCCAGCCACTTGGCGTACTCGATCATGATGGCCATCAGCCGCCAGCCGATGCCGTGACCCTTCAGGTCCGAGCGGATCAGGATGCCGTACTCGCCGCGGTCGTAGTCGGCGTCGGCGTGCAGGCGCACCGCGCCGAGCATGTCGCCGCTGCGCGGGTCGATGGCCACCAGCGCAATCGAACGGGCGTAGTCGAGCTGGGTCAGTCGCGCAATGAATTCGTGGCTGAAGTGCTTCACCGACTGGAAGAAGCGCAGGCGCAGGTCGTCGTCGGTGACGCGGGCGAAGAACGCGCGGAACAGCGCGTCGTCTTCCGGCCGTACCGGGCGCACGAAGGCCGGCGCACCGTCGGACAGGGTGATGGTGCGCTCCCATTCCTTGGGATACGGGAACACCGCAAAGCGCGGATGGCCGCGGCCCTTGTGCAGTTTGCGCGAGGGCGCGATGGCCACGCGTGCATCGAGCGCGATCACCCCGTCACGGTCGGCAAGCAGCGGGTTGATGTCCAGGCTGCGGATCTCGGGAATGTCGGCGGCCAGCTGCGCCAGCTTGACCAGGATCAGCGCCACCGCGCGCTCGTCGGCGGCCGGCACGTCGCGGTAGGCCTTGAGGATGCGCGAGACGCGGGTGCGGCCGATCAGCTCGTGCGACAGGCGCAGGTCCAGCGGGGGCAGTGCAAGCGCCTTGTCGTCGATCACTTCGACAGCAGTACCGCCGCGGCCGAACACGATCACCGGGCCGAAGGTCGGGTCGTCGGCGATGCCGGCGATCAGCTCGCGCGCCTTGGGGCGCACGATGGTGGGCTGCACCAGCACCCCGTCGATGCGCGCGTCCGGGCGCTTCTCATGCGCGCGCGCGATGATCGAGGTGGCCGCCGCATGCACCGCCTGCAGCGAGCCGAGGTTGAGGCGCACGCCGTCCACGTCGGACTTGTGCGGGATGTCGGCGGAAAACACCTTCACCGCCACGGTGGCGCCCTGCTCCAGTAGCGGCTGCGCCAGTTCCATGGCCTCGCGCGCGTCGCGTGCCTGCATCACCGGCGCCGACGGAATGCCATAGGCGGTGAGCAGCTGGTGGGTGGCGATCGGGTCGAGCCACTGCTGGCCGGCCGCCAGCGCAGTTTCGACCAGCGCGCGTGCGGTGGTGGTATCGACGACGAAATCTTCGGGCAGGCTGGGTGGGGTTTCCATCAGCGCGGCCTGCGCGTCGCGGTAACGCACCAGGTGCTGGAAGCCGCGCACGGCCTCGGCTTCGGTGGGATAGGTGGGCACGCGCGCGGCGTTGAGCGTGGCGGTGGCGCGGTCGTCGTTGCCGAGCCAGACCGCGAACACGGGTTTGTCGCGGTGGTGGCGCGGGCGCAGGCCGAGGGTGCGGGTGAGTGCCTGGGCGGCGTCGGCCGAGGAGGTGAACGCGGTGGGCACGTTGACCACCAGCACCGCATCGTTTTCGCTGTCGGACATCAACGCGTCGATGGCGGCGGCATAGCGTTCGCCATCGGCGTCGACCACGATGTCGACCGGGTTGCTGCGCGACCAGCCCTGCGGCAGCACGCTGTCCAGCTGCGCCACGGTGGCCGGCGACAGTTCGGCCAGGCTGCCGCGCAGGGCCAGCAGCTGGTCCACGGCCAGGCGCCCTACCCCGCCGCCGTTGCTGAGGATGGCCAGTCGGCGGCCGGGGAAGGTACCGAGGCGGCCAAGGGTTTCGGCGGCGGTGAACAGTTCGTCCAGTGCCCCCACGCGCAGCAGGCCGGCGCGGTTGAAGGCGGCACCGTACACGGCGTCGGCGCTGGCCAGCGCTTGCACGTGGGTGTCGGCATCGGGGTTGATGCGGATGTGGCGGCCGGATTTGACCACCACCACCGGCTTGGCGCGCGCGGCGGCACGCGCGGCCGACATGAACTTGCGGGCGTCGCCGATGTGTTCGACGTAGAGCAGGATGGCGCGGGTGCGGTAGTCGGTGGCGAAGTAGTCGAGCAGGTCGCCGAAGTCGACGTCGAGGGTGTCGCCGAGCGAGACGACCGCGGAGAAGCCGACCGAGCGCGCGACGCCCCATTCGACCAGGGCGGCGGCGATGGCGCTGGATTCGGAGATCAGTGCCAGGTCGCCGGCCTGCGGGAAGTGCGCGGCAATGCTGGCGTTCAAGCGCGCGTGCGGGGCGATGACGCCCAGGCAGTGCGGGCCGAGGATGCGCAGGCCTTTGGCGCGGGCGGCGGTTTCCACCTGCTCGGCAAGCGAGCCGGGGCCCTGGCCGAGGTTGGCGGTGAGGATGATGGCGGCGGCCACGCCGCGTTCGGCGGCGGTGGCCACGACCTGGGGGACGATGCTGGCCGGCGCGGTGATGACGACCAGTTCGGGGACCCAGTCGAGGTCCTTGAGGCGTTTGACGGTGCGGATGCCGTCGATGTCACTGTAGCGGGGGTTGATCCAGGCCACCTTGCCGGGGAAGCCGGTGCTGCGCAGGTTGCGCATGACGGCGCGGCCGGCGGAGCGTTCGCGCGGGCTGCCGCCGATGACGGCAACCGATTGCGGGCGGAAGACGGATTGCAGGTGGTAGGTGCTCATGGGGCCGATCAGTCACCGGTACATGGGATGACACGGTACACGGGTGCGGTGGTGGGTGGGATGATCTGGCGCAAGGTCCAGAGCACGGCCAAAGCAAGTCCAGAGCTGGTCTACCGTTGTTCGCTTTCCATGTAGGGCGCGAGGCGGCAGGCCCAACCGGAACACGCCGTGAACCCGTCCCTGGGGGCTCGTGTACGGCATCCATGCCGTACAACGGTTCCGGTTGGGCCTGCCGCCTCACACCTGGACGGGTTGCTTCATCGGACACGAGAGCCTTTGCCCGGTCGGGACTCGCACACGGAAACCATCCCCGGTAGAGCCACGCCATGCGTGGCTGACTCTCACCGCATCGGCTACAACAACGTGCCGCGCAGGATCATCGCGGCGATGCTGAAGTAGATGACCAGGCCGGTGACGTCCACGAGGGTGGCGACGAACGGGGCCGAGGCGCTGGCGGGGTCGAAGCCGAGGCGTTTGAGGATGAAGGGCAGCATCGAGCCGGACAGCGAGCCGAAGGTGACGATGCCCACCAGCGCCGCGCCGATGGTGAGGGCGAGCAGCTGCCAGTGCTGGCCGTAATCGTGCAGGCCGAGCAGCTGCCAGGAGACGATGCGGATCATCGCCAGCACGCCCAGGATGGCGCCGAGGGTGAGGCCGGTGGGGATTTCGCGCAGGGCCACTTTCCACCAGTCGCGCAGGCGCAGTTCGCGCAGGGCCAGGCTGCGGATCAGCAGGGAGGTGGCCTGGGAGCCGGAGTTGCCGCCCGAGCTCATGATCAGCGGGATGAACAGGGTGAGCACGACCGCGCGGGCCAGCTCGTCCTCGTAGTGCTGCATGGCGCTGGCGGTGAGCATTTCGCCCAGGAACAACACGCTGAGCCAGCCGGCGCGCTTGCGGATCATGCCGAAGAAGCCGATCTGCATGTACGGCTTTTCCAGCGCTTCCATGCCGCCGAACTTGTGCGCGTCTTCGGTGGATTCCTCGATGAGGGCATCCAGGATGTCGTCCACGGTGACGATGCCGAGCACGTGCTGGGCCGGGTCCACCACGGGGATGGCGAGCAGGTCGTGGCGGCGGATAAGCTGGGCCACTTCTTCCTGGTCGAGCATGGCATCGACGGTGACCGGCGGGTTGGTCTGGGCCACGTCGAGGATGGGCTCGTCGGGCAGGCCGGTGATCAGGCGGCGCATGGTCACCACCTGCACCAGGGTGCGGGTGTGCGGGTCGAGCACGTAGATGGCGTAGACGGTTTCGCGGGTGCGCTCGACTTCGCGGATGTGCTGCAGGGTGCGGCCGACGGTCCAGTTGGCCGGCACGCTGACGAACTCGGTGGTCATCAGCGCACCGGCGGTGTGCGCGGGGTAGCTGAGCAACTGCTGGATGGACTGGCGGGCGTCGGCGCTGAGCAGCGGGATCAGGCGCGCGCGGTCGTCCTCGTCCAGCTCATGGACGATGTCGGTGGCACGGTCGTCGGCCATCAGGCCCAGCAGCGCGGCGGCACGGGCCACCGGCAGCAGCGCCACCAGGTCGCCACTGCGGTTGAGCTCGGGCTGTTCGAGCATCTTCACCGCGCGCGGCAACGGCAAGGCCGCCAGGGTGTCGGCGGCGCGCGACAGCTCCAGGGTATTGAGGAATTCCACCGCGTCGGCGGTGTTGAAGCTGGCCAGGGGTGCGCTCAGGGCGGCGGCATCGGCCACCGGGCGCAGCAGGTCTTTCTGGTTCATCGGGTTCGCCTGTGGGGATCGCCATGCGCGACGCCAGCGGTGGCGAACCGTCCCTCGTCAGGCGGTGGCCATCACTGGCGTCGAGCAAGGTCGACTTCTACTGTCGCTGGACATCGGTTCGGGGACTCCGCAAGGGTGTACTGCCGGACGTGCCGGCAGCGGCGGGCAGTCTGGACCCGGGCGCCGGGCGGGTCAACCCGGGCGCCGCTGCCGCGTTGGGCTGCGATTGACGTTGGGCCAACGTGCGCGTCGCATAATGGGCGGCGGCCGTGGGCCGTGATGCCCTTTCCCTCGATGTTGCCCGGCGACGATCCCATGAGCAGGTCCTTCCATGCATAGCGGCGCGCTTGAGCTGGCCCTGGTGCTGCTGCTGGCAGCGGTGATCGCCGTGCCGGTGTTCAAGAAGCTGGGCTTCGGCGCGGTGCTGGGCTACCTGGCCGCAGGCGTGGTGCTGGGCCCGGACGGGCTGGGCTTCGTGCAGGACGCCGACCGCATCCTGGGCGCGGCCGAAATCGGCGTGGTGATGCTGCTGTTCGTGATCGGGCTGGAGCTGTCCCCGGCGCGCCTGAAGGTGATGCGGCGCTCGGTGTTTGGCGCCGGCGCGCTGCAGGTGGCGCTGAGCGCACTGGTGTTGGGCAGCCTGCTGCTGCTCGACCACTTCCAGTGGAAGAGCGCGCTGATCGTGGGCATTGCCCTTGCGCTGTCGTCCACCGCGGTGGGCCTGCAGCTGCTGTCCGAGCACAAGGCGATCAACAGCGACTACGGCCGGCTGGGCTTTGCCATCCTGCTGTTCCAGGACCTGATCGCCATTCCCCTGCTGGCGGCGATTCCGCTGCTGGGCGGGGCCAAGAACGACACCCTGCAATGGAGCGACGTGGCCGTGGCGCTGGGCGCGCTGGCGGTGGTGATCCTGTGCGGGCGGCCGGTGCTGCGCCGGCTGTTCAACATCATCGCGCGCACGCGCAGCCCGGAAGTGTTCACCGCGATGGCGCTGCTGGTGGTGCTGGGCACGGCGTGGTTCATGCAGGAGGCCGGGCTGAGCCCCAGCCTGGGCGCGTTCCTGGCCGGCGTGCTGCTGTCCGATTCGGAATTCCGCCACGAGCTGGAATCGCAGATCGAACCGTTCAAGGGGCTGCTGCTGGGGCTGTTCTTCATCGCGGTGGGCATGGGCATCGACCTGGACCGCATCGTGGCCGAGCCGGCGATGATCGCCGCGGGCGTGGCGATCCTGCTGCTGGTGAAGTTCGGCCTGCTGTTCGGCATCGGCAAGCTCGCCAAGCTGCGCACCCGACATGCAGTGATGCTGGGCAGCGTGCTGTGGCTGGGCGGCGAGTTCGCCTTCGTGGTGTTCAACGAGGCGCAGCGCGCGCACCTGCTGGGCAGTGCCAACCACGACCGGCTGGTGGCGATCGTGGGCCTGTCGATGGCCATCACCCCGCTGCTGATGATCGCGCTGCTGCGCCTGCTGGGCCACGAGGACGCGCCAAAGGGCAACGCGCCGCCGGCCGACACCGTCGACACCGGCGGCACCCAGCCGCAGGTGATGATCGCCGGCATGGGCCGCTTCGGCCAGGTGGTGGCGCGCCTGCTGACCGCACAGAAGATTCCGTTCGTGGCGCTGGAGTCGAACCCGGACACGGTGTCGGACCTGCGCCGGTTCGGCAACAAGCTGTACTACGGCGACCCGACCCGGCCGGAGATGCTGCGCGCCGCCGGTGGCGAACACATCCGCGTGTACGTGGTGACGCTGGACGACCCGGACGCCAACATGCGCGCCACGCGGCTGATCCGGCGCATGTACCCCGATGCGGTGGTGCTGGTGCGGGCGCGCAACCGCCAGCATGCGTGGCGCTTGATGGACATGTCGGCCGAGCCGTTCCGCGAAGTGTTCGGCACCAGCCTGGAGCTGAGCGAGCGCATGCTGATCGCGCTGGGCATCCCGGCCGATACCGCGCACAGCCACGTGCAGCGCTTCCGCGAGCACGACGAGAAACTGCTGCGCGACCAGTACCTGGTGTACGACGACGAGGCCGCGGTGATCCAGACCTCGCGCGATGCGCGGGCCGATCTGATGCATCTGTTCGAGGCCGATGCCGAGCGCGACGCAAAGACGGACGCATCCGACCGGCGCGGTTGACGCCACCTCCGTAGCGCCGGGCTCTGCCCGGCAACCGCGTGCAGCGGCTGAAAACCCCACCGCCCTTTGCGGAACGTACCGAGGCGCTGACGGGCGGATCACCGCTCTCTGGGCAGGACCGGTTGGATCACGCTGCATGGGCCCGGCAGCCACGAGGCCACTGTCCATGCCCCAGAAAGAACTTACCCCGGCCGCGTGCCAATGGCAGAGACGGTACCGGGGTTAGCCGGGCAAGGTTAGCGTCGCGATGCCACTGCATCAAGCGCCGCACCAGAAATTTTCTGAATGAACGCGGCGACTGTTGAAAGACTCGCTGAATGGAATTCCGACGAGCGCATGCGTCGCTATCTGACCTGGGCCGGTCAATGCAGCGACCGTGCGGCCTCCCTATCTCGCACCTGACTTTTGGATTCTGGACGATGATGTTCAACAAGGAAAACGAGGTGCTATGGCAGCAGACACTGCACCGGATTTCGGCAGACCCCGTTGGGCGTGGACTTCGACGCAAACAGTTTTCCACGCCGCTGGTGCGGATCCGACACCTTCGCAACCGCATCGCGCACCACGAGCCGATCCTGCACTGGCCCTTGCAGCAGCATCATGCGGACATGATGCAACTGATGGAATGGATCGCGCCCGGGGACGCAAGGTGGTGCCGCACGCATGACCGCTTTCCATCGCTTGTGGCCCGATGGTCACATCAGTTGCCGCGCAGCACCGCGTAGGGGTTGTCGACAGATCAGCCGTTATCGCGCAGGAACCGCGCCATCGAAGACACGCCGGGGACGCGCGGTGCGAACTCGCCGGCCACGTCGATGAAGCCGCGCATGACCGCAATTTCGCGCGGGTTGCGGTTGAGCGCATCGCGCACGTCCGGGTCGGCACCGGCACGCATCAGGCGCTGCACCAGCAACGGCAGGCCGTGCAGGGCCGCCAGGTGCAGCGGACCGAACCCGCGCGGATCGCGCACGTCCAGCGACACGTCCTCGTCGAGCAGGCGTTCCACCGCCGCCAGCACCACCTGTTCGTCGCAGGCGGTACCCGGTTCGGCACGCGCGCCCAGCAGCAACAGCAGCGGCGTGACCGAGCCTGCGGCGGCCTGGTCCGGTTCTGCACCGGCCAGCAGCAGGGTGTCCAGCAGGGCGAGCAGGCGCGAGCGGTCGCGCGCACTGAACCCGTACAGCGCCGCGCAATGCAGCGGGCCCAGCTGCTGCGCGTCGCCGGCGTGCACGTTGGCGCCGGCGGTGAGCAGGCGCGCAACGATGTCGGGCAGGCCCAGCGCAGAGGCCAGCATCAGCACGGTGACACCGCCCGGCAGGCGATATTCCAGTTCGGCACCCGCGTCGAGCAGCGCCGACACGATGTCGATCTGGCGCATGCTGACCGCTGCCGACAACGGCGTGGCGCCACTGGCCGCCGCGTGCTGCGGGTTGGCACCGCGCGCCAGCAGCAGGTCGACCACGGCGAGGTGACCACCGCCGGCTGCACGCAGCAGGGCGGTACAGCCTTGGGCGTCCACCACATCCACCGCAAACCCCAGGTCGATCAGGCGACGCACTGCATCGGCGTCGCCGGACATGGCCGCCGCCGGCAGGTCGGCGTCACGCAGGACACGGCGCGGCAAGGGCCACACCCGCCAGTCCAGCCAATCGGCCAGGTCACGGCGACCGATCGACAACGCCACGCCCAGCGGCGTCTGGCCATCGGCCGCACGCGCTTCCGGCGAGGCACCCTGCTGTACCAGCAGTTTCAGCGAGCCTTCGCGGGCCAACGCCGTGGCCAGGTGCAGCGCGGTCATGCCATGGCTGTCGCGGGCCTCACGGTCCACGCCCAGCACCAGCAGCGCGTGCTGCAGCCGCAACCAGCCCAGCCGCACGGCCAGTGACAGCGGCGGATCGCCCGCCGGTGAGGGCGCAAACGGATCGGCACCGCGCTCCAGCAGTTCCAGGGCCAGCTGTTCCAGGCCCCGCGAGGCGTGGTCGTGCTGGGCGCAGGCGCTGAGCAGGCGCGCCAGGCCACCGCGACCGGCCGGTGACAGGCCACGCCGCAGCAGCACCTGCAGGGCAGGCACCGCATCGATGCCACGCGCGAGCAAGGCAAACATGGGCGTATCGCCACAGGCGTCCAGCACCTCCGGTGCGGCGCCATGCGCCAGCAACCAGTCCACGGCCTGCGGGTCCAGTGCCAGTTCGGCGTCGTGCAACAGGCCGCCCAGTTCCTGCGGATCGCACAGGCGGGCCAACGCGACCATGCCCTCGAAATTGCCGAATCCCAGCGCTTCGCGCAGCAGGTCCAGCGGCGGGCGGTCCGGCAGGGTCGAGGTGGCCAGGGCGGCGTCGCCCTCGGCGGCGGTCAGGCCGTCGGTGACCGAGGCCGGCAACGGGTACGTGCGATCGAGCAGCGAGACGATGGTCCAGCGGCCGGCGCTGGCGGCGATGTCGACGGCGCGGCGGCCCTGCGGATCGGGCACGTCGGCGGCGATGCCCAGTTCCAGCAGGCGACGCACCAGCAGCGGCGACACGCTGTCGGCCATGCAGGCCAGCAGTACCGCGTTGCGCCCTTCCAGGTCGACCGCGTTGAGGTCGGGCTTGTGCGGCAGCAGGTGTTCGATCACGGCGGCACGGCCACCGCGGGCGGCTTCCAGCCACGGCGTGCGCGACAGGGCGTCGCGCGATTCCAGATTGGCGCCAGCGGCCAGCAGGACGTCGATGATGTCGACATGGCCGGCCAGGGCGGCTTCGTGCAGGGCGCTGCGGCGCTGGCGGTCGCGCGCGTCGGCGCGGGCCTTGTGCTTGAGCAGCAGCTGCACGCCGGCCGGATCGTCTTCTTCGGTGCCGGCGGCGGCCAGCAGGACGGGCGTGCCGTCGGCTGGTTCGGTCTTGGCGCCGCGCTCGAGCAGGAACCGCGCCAGGCGCCAGTTGCCGACCTGGCAGGCCACGGCCAGCGGCGACCAGCTGTCGTTGTTGAGCGCATCCACTTCGGCGGCGGCATCGCGCAGCAGCGCGGCCACGCCCGGGTCGGAACTGCGTGCGGCGTGGTGCAACGGGGTGTTGCCGTCGCTGTCGACGGCGCGCGAATCGGCGCCGTTGGCCAGCAGGGTCATGACGGCTTCGGGGCGGCCGTGCCAGCTGTCGCGGGTGGCGGCGAGCAAGGGGGTCATGCCGCGATGCGGGGCGTTGACGTCGACGCCGCGCGCGATCAGTTCGCGCAGCAGACGCAGGTCGGGCAGCACGGCGGCGAGCACGGGCAGGTTGCGTTGGTCGCGCCAGGCCGGGTCGGGCGGGCCGTGCGGGTCGGCACCGGCGGCAAGCAGCTGGAGGGCGCGGTCGACGCGGCCGCTGCGGGCGGCATCGTACAAGGCAGGCAGGTGTTCGTGCGTGCCCAGCGGCTCCAGTGGCTGGGGTTCGGCGGCGTGCGCGGCGAAGGCATGGGCCGCGTCGTTGTCGAGGTCGGCCTGGCCACGCGCGGCCAGGGGGGCGGCGGGGGTGATGGCCTGCAGCAGCAGGTGCGCCAGCGGTGAGAGGACGACGATGGCGAGGGTGAGCGGCCAGCGCAGCGCATCGGAGACCAGGCCCGGCCAGGCGGGCAGTACCACCAGGGCGCAGACCACGACGACGAGGGCGGCGACGGCCAGGCCACGCCAGGCGCTCAGGTCACGGCCGGACAGGGCCTGCCAGTGGTGGGTGAGGCTGCCATCGGTGCGTTCGATTTCATTCCACAGCGGC
The DNA here is from genome assembly GCF_040548725.1 of Stenotrophomonas sp. 2619. Lineage (NCBI taxonomy): Bacteria > Pseudomonadati > Pseudomonadota > Gammaproteobacteria > Lysobacterales > Lysobacteraceae > Stenotrophomonas > Stenotrophomonas sp. 2619. Next base: position 11,329 of record NZ_JBEPSF010000027.1, read on the forward strand.
CAGGTGCGCCAGACGCCGAGGAGGGCGGCGCTGACGGCGACGCTGAGGCCGAGGACGGCGGCGAGGCTGCCACTGTCATGCAGGGCGCCGAGCGGCCAGGCGACCAGTGCGGCCAGCAGGACGGGCCCGGCGACCCAGGGGGCCAGCAGTGCGGGCAGTTCCTGGCGCAGGAGCTGGGCCGGCGGGTGGATGGGGCGGGTGCGGCGCCACCAGGAGATGCCGAGGGCGAACGCTGGCTGTGCGAGGGCGACACCGAGCGCGGCCGGTACGCCGCCGAGTGCGGCGGCGAGGGCCAGGAGGACGCCGGCGGCCAGGGCGATGGCGGTGGCGCGGCTGCGCAGGGCGTCAGTCATCGCGGCGCGGTACGCGCACGGGGGCGACCAGCGGCGGGGGCATCTGCAGGTGGAAGCCGCGTTCGGCGAGGTTGGCGCGCACTTGCGCGGCGTCGGCCAGGGCGAGGCGACGGTCGGGGGTCAGGGCGACTTCAAGGACGAATGCGAACGGCGCCAGGCTGGCCTTCAACGCGTCGGGTACGGCGTTGAAGTCATCACGGACGGCGAGGTAGACGTAAGTGTCCTGCTTGCGTTGGCTTTTGTAGACGTAGGCTTGCATTGCCCGCGGGGCTTGGCCCTGGCAGTAGATACGATGATTGTGGAGTAAAGCAGGCAAGGGGGAAAGCCGCGAGCGGGCTTAACTGACGGTTTGATGGCGCGCGGCAGATTCAGGTTCATCAATGTCGCGGGGTTGTTCAGGTGGGTTTGGCCGGTTTTTTTGAAGCCAGAGCGTTGGAACTGGAGCAGAAGCTGGATCAAAAGCGGTGCCGTCCTTTTTGGGGGAGCGCTGGGGACGGTGGGTATCCGGGGCACGCTGCAAGTACGTCCGTGTAAGCTCCGTCGCCGCATCCATGCGGCTCAGGGCCCCGGATACCCACCGTCCCCAACGCTTCCAGAAATTTCTGGTGCTTTTGGAGAGCAGGGCAACAGCAGGAGCCGGAGCGGGTGCACCGGTTTTCGTTGGGGGGAGGAAGAGCTGCCGAGCGTGGCTCGGCACTACCGCGGGTTGCGCGCGGCCTTGGGTGAGGTGGCGCTTGGCCTTTGCCGTTCCATGCGAACCGACACACTGTCCTAGGGCAGGCCTGTGTGGGTTGCCGGGGCCGTGTGTTGCCATGGATGGCAACACCGAGCCTCCAGGGACGGATTTACGGCGTGCCCCGGAAACCCACACAGGCCTGCCCTCCCCGGCACAGGCGAGAAATCGCCGTTGCTGTAGCTGTAGCTGTAGCTGTAGCTGTCGATCGTGAAACAAGCCGCAGCCACCGCCCCGACGGAGCGATGGCTGCGAGCGGTCTTACTTGACCTTGGCGTAGGTGCCCTTGAGGGCGACACCGGCCATGAGGGTGCCGGCGTAGCACTCGTAGTTGGTGGTGCTCTTGAACTCGTTTTTCTTGTAGTAGCTGACGATGTCCACCACCGCGTTGGCGTTGCGCGACTTGGCGCCGTCCTGCAGCGCGCGCAGCGCCGACAGGGCGACCCAGCGGCAGGCTTCCTCGTCGCTCTTGTTGGCCGCGTTGGTCTTCTTGTTGGTCACGTCTTCGCCCAGGCGCTGCTGCACGTTGACCTTTTCACCGGCCAGGTAGAAGCGCACGCTGCCGTCGATGCCGGCATCACGGGCGGCCTGCGAGCTCACCAGCTCACGCAGCGATTGTTCAACACGGGTGTCACGGGCCTGGGCGGTGCTGGCGACGGCGAGCAGCGCGGTGGCGGCAATCAGGGCAAAACGACGCATTCAACTTTCTCCTTGTTGGTAGGACGCGGGGTGGTGCGGAAAACAACCGACCCGGACCCGGGTCGGGTGGATCAGGCCTGCCAGCGGCGGAAGATCAACGAAGTGTTGATGCCACCGAAGGCGAAGTTGTTGCTCATCACGTACTCGGGCTGCAGCGCACGGCCTTCGCCCTGGATGTAGTCCAGCGCGCCGCAGCGCGGGTCCACCTCGTGCAGGTTCAAGGTCGGCGCGAACCAGCCCTCCCGCATCATCTCGATGGTCATCCAGGCCTCGAACGCACCGCAGGCGCCCAGCATGTGGCCGACGTAGCTCTTCAGCGAACTGATCGGCATGTCCGGGCCGAATACCTGCGCGGTGGCCTGGGTCTCGGCGATGTCGCCATGCTCGGTGGCGGTGCCGTGTGCGTTGACGTACCCGATCCGGGACGGCTCCAGGCCCGCATCGTCCAGCGCCAGCCGCATGGCCTGGGCCATGGTGTCGGCGGTGGGCTGGGTGACGTGCTGGCCGTCGCTGTTGGTGCCGTAGCCGACCACTTCAGCCAGGATCGTCGCCCCGCGCGCCTGCGCGTGTTCCAGGTCTTCCAGGATCAGCGTGCCGGCGCCCTCGCCCAGCACCAGCCCGTCGCGGTGCGCGTCGAACGGGCTCGGCGTGGTCTGCGGCGCATCGTTGCGCACGCTGGTGGCAAACAGGGTGTCGAACACCGCTGCAGCCGTGGCATCCAGCTGCTCGGCGCCCCCGGTGACCATCACCCGCTGCTTGCCGCTGCGGATCGCCTCGTAACCGGCGCCCACGCCCTGGCTGCCCGACGTACAGGCGCTGGACGTGGTGTAGACACGGCCGGACAAGCCGAAGAACACCCCGATATTGACCGGCGAGGTGTGGCTCATCATCTTCAGGTAGGTGGTGGCGCTGATGCCGTCGGTGGTGTGTTCGTGCAGCATGCGGCCAAATTCAGCGGTGGCCTCGTGGCTGCCCGACGACGAGCCATACGCCACGCCGGCCAGGCCACTGCGCAGCACCGGGTGGCCGAGCAGGCCGGCCGATTCCAGCGCCAGTTCGGTGGCGCGTACCGACATCACCGCCACCTTGCCCATGCTGCGGGTGGTCTTGCGGTTGTAGTGCGCCGGCAGGTCGTAGTCCTGCACGGGCGCGGCCAGGCGCGTGTTGAGCCCGTCGAACACTTCCCATTCGGGAATGTAGCGCACCGCGTTGACGCGCGCATGCAGGCGCTCGCGGATGCTCGGCCAGTCGTGGCCCAGCGGGCTGAGCGCGGCGGCACCGGTGACTACCACGCGACGTTCGGTTCGGCTCATCAGACCATGCCTCCATTGACCGAGATCACCTGGCGGGTGATGTAGCCGGCCGACTCGGACAGCAGGAAGGACACCGCATGGGCGACCTCGTCCGGCTGGCCCATGCGCCCGGCGGGAATCAGTTTGAGGGCGTGGTCCAGCACTTCCTGGTTGATCATGTCGGTCTCGATCAGGCCCGGGGCCACGCAGTTGACGGTGATCGCGCGGCTGGCCAGTTCCAGCGCCAGCGCCTTGGTGGCGCCGATGATGCCGGCCTTGGCCGCGCTGTAGTTGGTCTGGCCGCGGTTGCCGACCAGCCCCGACACCGAGGACAGGGTGACGATGCGGCCTGGCTTGCGCCGCCGCACCATCGGCATCACCAGCGGATGCAGCACGTTGTAGAAGCTGTCCAGGTTGGTGTGCACCACCGCGTCCCAGTCTTCGGCGGGCATCGCCGGGAACGCGCCGTCGCGGGCGATGCCGGCGTTGCAGACCACCCCGTAATAGGCGCCGTGCGCCTCCACGTCGGCCTCCAGCGCGGTACGCGCGGCGTCGCGGTCGGCCACGTCGAACATCAGCACGCGGGCCTGACGGCCCAGGGCCTGGATCTGGGCCACCACGTCCTGTGCTTCCTCGATGCGGCTGCGGCAATGCACCACCACGTCGAAGCCGTCGCGCGCGATGCGCAGCGCGATGGCGCGGCCGATGCCCCGGCTGGCGCCGGTCACCAGCACTGTGAGATTCCCTGTCATGCCTCTCCACTCTCCAGATAAGCCATCGCATCGCGTGGTTCGAACACCGATACGTTGGCAACCGCCAATTCGGTAGCGCCTGCCAGGATCCGGCAGGCGAACATGCCCAGCCCATTTTCGCCCATCAGCTCGCACTGTGCCTCTACACGCAGGCAGCTGCCGGCGGCGAAGTACGGCTGGTGCGCGGTGTAGCGGCGGGTGCCCAGCAGGAACCCGATCGAGGGCTCGCGCCCGGCCTGGCGGGCCTTGCAGCCTGCCCACGCGGCGATCGCCTGGGCCATGTATTCCACGCCCACCCAGGCCGGAACGCCCTCGGCGTGGTTGAACAGGCCCTGATGGGGAACGTCCACCTCGACCACGATCGACTCCGGCTGCCAGTCCAGCAGGCGGTCGATCAGGCGCATGCTGTCGCGGTGGGGCAGCACCTCGTCAATGTTCAGCGGCAGCTGCATGCTTATCCCTTCGCCAGGGCCAGGACGGCATTGCTGCCGCCAAAGGCGAACGAGTGGCTGAGCACGTGCTGCGGCGCCCGTGCGGCGTGGGTGCCCGGTGCCACTAGCGCCAGCGCCGGCAACGCGGCGTCGCCCTGCCCGTCCCACCAGTGGGTGGGCAGCTGCTGCTGCGGATTGTCGGCCAGCACCATCCAGCACAGGGCGGCCTCGATCGCGCCGGACGCGCCCAGGGTGTGGCCGGTCAGCGGCTTGGTCGAGCTGGCCGGCACCGTGGTGCCCAGCACCGCCGCCACGGCCTGGCTTTCCATCGCGTCGTTGTGCCCGGTGGCGGTGCCGTGCAGGTTCACGTAATCCACCTGCGAGGGCGCCCAGCCGGCCCGGTCCAGCGCCTGCTGCATGGCGTCGATCGCGCCGCGTGCCTGCGGGTCCGGAGCGGACATGTGGTGTGCGTCGGACGACTCGCCCCACCCGGCCAGGCACACCGGGCCGGGCGCGGCGGTCATCAGGAACAGCGCGGCGCCCTCGCCGATGTTGATGCCGTTGCGGTTGGCCGAGAACGGGTTGCAGCGCGCCGCCGAAACCGACTCCAGCGCGCTGAAGCCGGCCACGGTGAACCGGCACATCGAGTCGGCGCCGCCGGCCACCACCGCGTCCACCACCCCGGCGCGCAGCAGGCGCGCGGCGGCCATCAGCGCCTTGGCGCTGGACGAGCAGGCGGTGGAGATGGTCCAGGCCGGCCCGGTGCTGCCGATGCGCTCGCGCACGAACCGCGCCGATGTGCCCATTTCCTGCTGTGCGTAATCGAACCCCGGCGGCCACTGGCCGCTCTCGCGATGGCAGCGCAGCGCATTCTCCGATTCCCCGATGCCCGAGGTACTGGTGCCGATGATCACCGCCACCCGATCGGCGCCGTGGCGTGCGATCGCCGCGTCCACGGCCGGGCGGATCTGCACCAGCGCCGCTTCGAGCAGGGCGTTGTTGCGCCCGCGCAGCGCCACCGGCAGCGCGGACAGGTCCGGCAGCGGGATGGTCACTTCGCCCAGGGCCAGGGTGCGGCCGGCGATGATCTGGTCGTTGTCGCGCAGCCCGCCGGGCTGGTCGGCGAACAGGCCGGCGCGCACCTGCGCGCGGTCGCCGCCGAGCGCGCAGACCACGCCCAGGTCATTCAGATAGATCGCGCTGCTGCTACTGCTCACGGCGGTGCCTGTTCCATGTCCAACGATTCAATCACCAGTTCATAGCCTTCGGCCAGGTTGCGCAGGCGCACGCGGCCATCGGGCAGCGGTTCCAGCAGCAGCCACGCCTTGCCGGCCTGCTCCAGGCGGCGCTCGCGGCCGGCCTCGACCAGGGTCCAGCCGGCCGGCAGGGCGGCGCGGATGGCCTGCGCCGGCCACAGCGCGAACTGCAGGTCGTCCAGCACGCGCTCGCCACGCACCTGCGGCGGCAGCCACGGCGCGCGGGTCTGTTCCAGCGTGGTGCCGTCCCAGACCATGCGCACGCCGGTCTGGCCCATGGCCTGCACCGCCAGCCGCACTTGGCTGCCGTCGGCTTCCAGCAACGCATCCAGTTCGCGTTCGTGGGTGCCGAAGCGGAACTGCAGGCGCTGCTGCAGCTGCAACGGCTGCGGCAGCGCCGACGGCGCCAGCTGCAGGGTCGGCAGCTGCACCAGCGGCGCGGGCATGCGGGTGCTGGCGCAGGACGCCAGCAGCACGCACGAAAGCAACAGGACGATCAGCCGCTGCACAGTTCCTCCAGCACCCGCAGGCGGCGGCCGCTGTCATCGGCCACGTACGGGTTGTGGGTGTCCCAGGCGTAGCCGGCCAGGATCGAGGAGATCATGCGGCGCACGTCGGGCTGCTGCTCGGGGTGGTAGATGATCTTCTGGAAGCCGCCGGCGTACCAGGCTTCGACGAAACGGCGGAAGGTCTTGACGCCGGCGCGCAGCGGAATGGAGAAGTCCTTCTCCCAGTCCACGGTCTGGCCGTTGTACTCGCGGGCGATGCACGCGCTGGCCAGCTCCGCCGATTTGAAGGCAATGGTGACGCCCGAGGAGAACACCGGGTCGAGGAACTCGCCGGCGTTGCCCAGCAGCGCGTAGCCGTCGCCCCACAACGAGGACACGTTGGCCGAGTAGCCGGTGATGGTGCGCACCGGCAGCACGGCCCACTCGGCGTTGGCGAGCAGGCGGGTCAGGTTGGGGTCTTCACCGACGATGGCGCGCAGCTTGTCTTCGTCGCTGCCGGGATACTGCTCGAAGAAGCTGGGCTCGGCGACCACGCCCAGCGAGCAGCAGCCGTTGGAGAACGGGATGGTCCAGTACCACACGTCCACGTGCTCGGGATGGGTGGTGATCAGGATCTTGTTGCGGTCAAAGCCCGCGTCGGCCGGGATATGGTCGCGCACGTGGCAGAAGATCGCCCCGCGCACCGGGAAGTTCGACGGCGATTCGAGGTTCAACAGGCGCGGCAACAACCGCGCGAAGCCGCTGGCGTCGAGAATGAAGCCGGCTTCGATGGTGTACTCGCTGCCGTCGGGGCGACGCACCTGCACCCGCGCCGGGCGACCCGGCTGCACCGACAGCACTTCATCGCCAAACCGCAGCGTGGTGCCCATGCGCTCGGCACCGCGGGCCAGCACGTTGTCGAAGTCGGCGCGCTGCACCTGGTAGGTGGTGCCCCAGCCGGGCGAGAACTTGTCACGGAAGTCGAACTCGGTGCTCGCCTCGCCGCGCACGAAGGCCGCGCCGTTCTTGTACTGGAAACCGGCCTGCACCACGTCCTGCAGCAGGCCCGCCGCTTCGATGTATTCCATGCTCTGCGGCAGCAGGCTCTCGCCGATGGAGAAGCGCGGGAACTGCTGGCGCTCGATCATCAGCACCTGGCGGCCCTGCTTGCGCAGCATCGCCGCGGCGACCGAGCCGGCCGGGCCGGCACCGATCACGAGGATCTCGGTTGTTTCCACTTGCGGGTTCATCGATACATCCTTGATCAAGAAAAATGGCGGACGGGAAACGCGCGTTGCTCAGTGCGGTGCGTCGTGCGGTGGTGGGCGGAACAGCGGCGAGATGATCCACACCAGGCCGATGCCGAACAGCAGGGTCAGGCCGAACGCACGCAGCGCCGGCGTGGCCGACAGGCCCAGCAGGCCGAACGACAGCCAGGTACTGGCCGCGCCCACGCACACCGCCAGCCACGCACTGGCATCGCCGCGGTGTTCGATCAGGAAGATGCCGTAATCGATGCCCATGCCCAGCAGCAGCATCAGCGCCAGCACGTTGAACAGCTGCAGCGGCTGGCCGAACAGGCCCAGCAGGGCCAGGGTCAGCGCGCCGGCCACCAGGGTCGGGGCAAACACGCGCCAGGCCTGCGCGCGGTAGCGCCAGTACAGCACGGCAAACACCAGCACGATGCCCACCAGCAGCAACCCGCTCATCAACTTGCGGTAGTGCTTGAGCAGCGAGGAGAAATCGGCGGTGCGGTCGACCCAGCGTACGCCGTCGATACCCTTGGCCTGGGTTTCGAGCAGGGTCAACGCATCGGCGCGCGACAGGTCATCGACCATCACCACGGTGGCCAGGCCCGCGCCGACCTTGCCCAGCCACAGGTGGTGGAACGGCATCGCCGCCGGGGAGGCCAGGAAGGCATCGGCGTCCAGGTCGCGACCGGCATAGTCCGGGCGTGACAGGGTCTCCCCCACCGCCTGGCCGACCTTGCCCAGCACCTGCGGCTCGACCTTGGCGGTAAGCGCGGCATCGGCGTGCTGGCGCTGCACCGAGGGCAGCCACTCGCTGATCGCGCGGTACCCGCCGATCTGCTTGTTGGCCGCGAGCACGCGCAGGCGGTCGATCAGCGCCTCCTCGCGTTGCAGCACCTGTTCGGCGGTGTCGCCCTGCACCAGGTAGAACTGCGCCGGGCTGGGCATGCCCAGCATCTGGCTGATGCGGATCTGCTGGTCGATCAGGCTCTTGGGCGAAGACTGCAGGCTGCGCAGGTCGTCGTTGCTGTCCAGCCGGGCAATGCCCACGGCCGAGAGCAGCGCCGCCACGCCCAGGAAAATCGCGGCCTTGCGCCCGTGCAGGCGCGGCCAGCGCTCCAGCGTGCCGCCCAGCCAGCGCGAGAAACCGGTGGTGCGGATCTCGCCGCCGTCCAGCCACGGGAACCAGAAGATCACGGTGAGGAAGGCGGCGGCCAGGCCGACCACCGAGAACAGCGCCATCTGGCGCAGCCCCGGGAACGGTGCCAGGCCCAACGCCAGGTAGGCCAGCGCGCTGGTCAGCAGCGCCAGCCACAGGCCGGGCAGCAGGTGCCGCAGCAGGCGCCAGCGGCGGTCGGCCGGCTCGGCCTGGCGCGAGGCGAACCAGTGGATACCGTAGTCCTCGGCCACGCCGACCAGCGACGCGCCGAACACCAGGGTGAGCACGTGCACCTTGCCGAACACCAGCACCGTGACCGCCAGGGCCACGCCGCAGCCGATCAGCAGCGAAGCCGCCACCAGCAGGATCGGGCGCAGCGAACGGAACGCCAGCCACACCAGCAGCAGCACCGCTGCCAGCGAGCCCCAGCCGATCGTGTTGATTTCCCAGTTGGCCTGCACCGCCGCCGCTTCGGCGTGCAGCGGTACGCCGGCGCGCAGCACCTCCAGGCCGGGCGCGTGCGTGCCGGCCACCGCGGCGGCCTGGTCCAGCAGCACGTCGATGTGGCGTTCGCCATCGAGCTGGAACGCCGAACCCACGGTGTCGTACTGCACGATCGACCAGTGCTTGCCGTCGGCCTCGAGCAGACCGTCATCGCCCATCTGCAGGCCCGAGCCCAGCGCGCGTTCCTGCCACCACTGCGGCCACAGCGACAGCGGGTCCTGGCGCCATTCGGTCAGCCGCGGTGCGCCCATCGGGCCGTACAGGGCCGCCAGCGCGGCGTCGGCCAGGCCATCCACCGGCTCGGACTGCAGCCTTTGGCGTTGCTCACTGGTGAGCAGGCGGTCGCGGTACGGCGCGTAGAACGCACGCGCCTGTTCGAACCAGCCTTCGATGGAGCCGCTTTCCTGCAGCAGCGCCTTGCCTTCGGGCGTCTGCAGCGCGCTGCGGAAGGCGGCTTCGGCTGCCTTGGTCTGCGCGGCATCGCGGCTGCCCAGCAGCACCACGATCTGGCGCGCGTTGGCGTCGGCGATGCGCCGGGTGACGTCGGACAGCAGGCGATCGTGTGCGTCCTGCGGCAACAACGCCAGGATGTCGGTATCGATCCGCGATTCGCTCTTCCACAGCTGCCACTGCTGCACGCCCAGGCCAAGCAGCACCAGCAGCCACAGCACGGCCAGCCAGCGCCAGATGCGCTGCAGGCGGCCGTTCGAATTCAGTGCGTCATTCAAACTTGCCGCCCTCTTCCGCACTCAACGCGGCCGGCGTTTCGCTCATGCCGGTGAAGTGGATGCGGGTGACATCCTGGTTGGCCTCGGTGATCTCCACCTCGCGCACGTAACGGTCGCCCTGCAGCTTCAGCCCGGTGAACACCTTGCCCAGCATCGCCGAGCGCGGGCTCAGCTGCATGCTCCAGCCGTTGTTCGGCCGGGCCTCCACCTTCACCGTGAACTGGGCCGACAACGCCTGTGCGTCGCCGCTCATCAGCGCGAACATGATCGCGTTGACCGAGCGCATCGCCGGCTGCTGGCGGCCGTCCAGCTCGACCCGGCTGCTGCCGTCGCGCTGGCGGCTGAGGATGCGGTCACGGGTGACCACCACTTCGGACGGGAACGGCTTGAGCGTGGTCCAGACCACGCCGTGGTCCTGGGCCAGCACGAAGCGCCCCTGCGAACGCAGCGGGTTCTTGAAACCGGCCACCTGCTTTTCCTGGCTGAACTCCCCGCGCAGCACGCCCACCTTGGCCACGCGTTGCTTGACCAGATCCACATCGGCCGCGGGGGCGGCAAGCACCGGCGCGGCCACGACCAACAACACCAGCACGACCAGCGTGCGCAGCAGAGCGTTCATTGCACTTCCACTCCCAGACGGTCCCACAGCACGCGCGGGCACAGGTACAGCATTTCATTGGTGGCCGCGTCGACCGCCACCTGGATGGTGTGGGCGCGGGTCAGCACCTGGCCACTGTCGGCATCGAGGATCTCGTAGGCGATCTTCAGCCGGTTTTCCCATTCGGTGATGGTGGCGCGCACGCGCAGCGCCTGCCCGTACAGCAGCGGCCGGATGTACTTCACCCGCGCGTCCACCACCGGCCAGATGTAGCCGGATTCACGCATCTGCGGGTAGTCGTAGTCGTACTTCTGCAGCAGCGCACAGCGGGCGACTTCGAAGTACTTGAAGTAGTTGCCGTGCCACACCACGTGCATCGGATCGCAGTCGTGGAAGGTGGGCGACAGGCGCACCTCCAGGCTCAGGTCAGGGCTGGTCATACAGGCTCCAGCGCTGGCCACGGATTTCATCGAGCAGCGCGCGCAGCTCGCCGTCCAGCGCGCGGTCTTCCTCGACCAGCGCGATGCGCGCGCACAGGTCCTGGTACATCGCGTCCAGCTCGCCGTGCAGGATCGCCTTCATGCCTACCCGCTGGCGCAGCGCCACGCCCTGGCGGGCGGTGATCAGCAGCGCGGCAACCACCTGCTCGGTCAGTTCGATCACGCGCAGGCAGTCGCGCGCGGCGATGGTGCCCATGCTGACCTTGTCCTGGTTGTGGCACTCGGTGGAACGCGAGAACACCGAAGCCGGCATGGTCTGCTTGAGCGCCTCGGCGGTCCACGCCGACACGCTGATCTGCAGCGCCTTCAGCCCGTGGTTGATCGCCGCGCGCTCACCGGTGGCCGCCGACAGGTTGGCCGGCAGGCCGTGGTTGTAGCGCGCGTCCACCACCAGTGCCATCTGCCGATCGAGCAGGTCGGCCAGGTTGGCGATGGTGTTCTTCAGCGCGTCCATCGCAAAGGCGATGTGGCCGCCATAGAAGTGGCCGCCATGCAGGATGCGCTCGCCGTCGGCGTCGATCAGCGGGTTGTCGTTGGCGCTGTTGAGTTCGGTTTCGATCAGCTGGCGCATCAACGGCAGGGCGTCCTGCACCACGCCGATCACGTGCGGGGCGCAGCGCAGCGAGTAGCGGTCCTGCAGGCGCTGTTCGTTGCGCGGCGGACGGTCGCTGTGCAGGTCCTGGCGCAGGCGCGCGGCGATCTGCATCTGGCCGGGGTGCGGCTTGGCGGCGAACAGCATTTCATCGAAATGGTGCGCGTTGCCGTCGCTGGCCAGCACGTTGAACGCGGTCAGGCGGGTGGCCAGCCGGGTCAGGTAGTCGGCGCGGTCATAGGCCAGGCAGGCCAGCGCGGTCATCACCGCGGTACCGTTCATGATCGCCAGGCCTTCCTTGGGGCGCAGTCGCAGCGGGGTCATGCCGATCTCGGCCAGCACCTCGGCGGCCGGGCGGCGCGCGCCCCGGTACATCACCTCGCGCTCGCCACACAACACCGCGGCTACGTAGGACAGCGGGGTAAGGTCGCCACTGGCGCCGACCGAGCCTTCGGCCGGGATCAGCGGCAGCACGTCATGGCGCAGCAGCGTGGCCAGCCCGTCCAGCAGCGGATGGCTGACCCCGGACATGCCGCGCACCAGCGAAGCCAGGCGCGCGGCGATCACCGCGCGGGTCTCCTGCGGGTCCAGGAACCGGCCCAGGCCGCAGCCGTGGTAGGTGAACAGGTGGTGCGGCAGTTCGGCCACCAGCGCCGGCGGAATGTTCACCGTGCACGAGTCGCCGTAGCCGGTGGTCACCCCGTAGATGACACCGTCCTCGCGCAGCAGGCGGTCGAGGAAATCGGCCCCCTTCTGGATGCGCGCCTGGAAGGCCGGGTCATCGCTGACCACGGCCTGGGCCTGGCGCTGCGACAGCGCGACCACGTCTTCGATGGTCAGCGGCGCATCGCCGAAACGGATATCGGGTGACTTACTTGCCATGAGATGCCTGATCCCAGAAGGGGAAGAAATTGAACCAGTCCAAGGGTGCCTGGGTGACCTGAACTTCCAGCCACCGGGCGAAATGTTCGGCCTGCGCGGTCAGCGCGGCGTCACGCGAGCCGCGTGGCAGCACGATGCGGTCGCTGAAATGTTCGAACCGCACGCGGTAACCGTCGCCGTCGTGCAGGCAGGCCATGGTGTACACCGGGCAGGCCAGCGCCGAGGCCAGCACGTAGGCGCCGATCGGGAACTGCGCCACGTGGCCCAGGAACGGCGCCGGCACGGTGCGCCCGCCGCGCAGCGGCACGCGGTCGCCGACGATGGCCACGAAGCCGCCGTCGTTGACCCGCCGCTGCAGTTCCACCGCGGTGGCCGGGCCCATGTCGGTGACCTGCATCAGCTCCACCGACGCCAACGGGTCCAGCCGCTGCATCAGCCGGTTGAAGCGTTGCGCGTGCGCGGTGTGCACCAGCACGGTAATGCGGAAACCCGGCACCTGTTCGGCCAGCACCTGGCACAGTTCCAGGCAGCCGATGTGCGCGGTGAGGATCAACCCGCCCTCGCGGCGCGCGATCTTTTCCAGCATGAGGTCGCGCTGCAGGCGGATCTGGTTGGGTGGGTAGCGGCCGCCCAGGCCGAGCAGCTTGTCCAGCAGGGTGTCGGCGAACAGCGCGAAGTGTTTCAGGCTGGTCCAGCGCCCGGGCACGCCGCCCAGCACGCCGGTGTGCGCCTGCAGCCGCTGCAGGTACTGCAGCGACGACTGCCGCGCCACGCGGTTGCCCAGCCAATGGCACAACACCACCGGATACACGCACAGGCGGAACGGCCAACGCCCGAACCAGCGGTGCACCCAGCACAGGAACAGCACCCCGGCGGCCGAGGTGGTCTCGCCCAGGTCGGCCCAGTGCGGCGCGTTGGCCGGTGCCGGTGCGGTCATGCGCGTGGCGCTCCGGCGATCCGCCGCCACAGCAGGCGCGGCGCGCGCCACAGCATGCCGAAGAACAGCCGGGTGTGCATGCGGCTGATGCGCACGTTGTCGCGCCACACATCGAAGTGCGACACGCCATCGCTGGGATAGGTCACCCGGGTGGGCAGGCTGATCACCGGCACGTCGCGCCAGAACAGCCGCACCAGGATCTCGCTGTCGAAGTCCATGCGCCGGCCGATGGTTTCCTGCCCCACCAGCGCCGTCACCGGCGCCAGCGGGTACAGCCGGAAGCCGCACATCGAATCGCGGATCTGCAGCGACAGCGTGTTGATCCACACCCAGATGTGGGTGGCGTAGCGGCCGTACAGACGCGCCTTGGGCACGCTGTCGTCGTAGGCCGGAATGCCGCAGATCACCGCGTCGGGGTGCTGCCGTGACAAGGCCACGAAGCGCGGGATGTCGCTCGGGTCATGCTGGCCGTCGGCGTCGATCTGCAACACGTGGCTGTGGCCACGACGCGCCGCCTCGGCAAACCCGGCCAGCATCGCCCCGCCCTTGCCCTGGTTCACCGGCAGGCGCAGCAGCGTGACCTGTGCGGGGTGGTCGGCCGCGAGGGCCTCCAGCGCCTGTGCGCACCCGGGGTGTGAGCCGTCATCCACCAGCAGGCACGGCAGCCCGCTGGCCAGCACGCCGCGCACGACCGCGCCGATCGCATGCTCGTGGTCGTAGACCGGAATCACCACCAGCGGCGCGAACGCCGCCGCCGGAGGACCCGCGCGCAGGGTCTCAGACATCGCCGAACACCACCCGGCCACTGGCATGCACGCCGTGGTCGGAGACATAGCGGAAGCTCAACACCGACTTGGCTGCGTCCCAGCCCAGGGTGAGCTGCAGGCAATCGCCGGGGCGCGCCACATGCTGGAATTTCAGCGCGTCCATGCGCTCGAAGCGCGGCGGCATGGCGAAGACGTGGCGGGCATAGTGAATGGCCCAATCCAGCTGGACCACGCCGGGAAGGATCTTCGCCTGCGGGAAATGCCCGTCGAAAGCGATCAGGTCGGCGTCCAGCGGCAACAGCAACGCCGCGGTATCGGTCTCGCGCTGCTGCCATTGGACCGCCGGGAACTGCGGCCGGAACAGCGCGGCCAGCGCGGCGAAGGTGACCTTGCCCTGTGCATTCAACGGCAGCGTGTCGACGAAGCGCCAGCGCCGCGGCCGGGTCACTGCATCGTGGCTGCTGGCCAGGTGCGCGCCCAGCGCCTGCGCGTGCCGGCGCCGCTGGGCGTCGTCCCAGCCGGCCACGTCGGCCTGCTGCGGTACCACCACGGCGGCCAGTTGTTCGCGCGCGCCCGGCAGCACCAGCACGCGCACGTCCTGCACCGCCGGATGCGCGCGCAGCTGCTGTTCCAGTGCGTCCAGCGACACCCGGCGTTCTTCGATCTTGACGATGCGGTCGGCCCGCCCGAGCAGGCGGAAGCTGCGCCCGGCGTCGGCCTCCACGCGGTCCTGGGTCTGCCACCAGTCGGTGGTGTCCAGGTGTGGCGAGGACACCGCCAGGCAGCCGTCCTGGATGCGCCAGGCCACGCCGGGCAACGGGTGCCACTGCGGCTGCTCGGCACTCCACTGCCGCCAGGCGATGCCGCCGGTTTCGCTGCTGCCGAATACCTCGGTGGGGGCCACGCCAAGTAATGCCCGCGCCTGCAGCGCGGCGTCTTCGGGCAGCGGACCGCCCGAGGAAAACACCGCGCGCAACGGGCCCTGCAGCGAGGACCAGTCCAGTTGTTCGGGCAGGCGCTTGAGGTGGGCCGGGGTGGCTACCAGGACCGACGGCTGCCGCGCCAGCGCACTGACCAGGTCTTCATGGAAGAACCGGCGCGGCTGGATGGGACGACCGGCGGCCAGCGGCCACAGCACGCGGAACAACAGGCCATAGATATGCTGGTGCGAGACCGTGCCGTGCACCTGCGTGCCTTCCAGCTGGTCGCCGAAGGCGGCCTGCAGCGCATCCACTTCGCGCGTGAGCTGGCGCATGCGCTTGACGATCGCGCTCGGCGCGCCGGTGCTGCCGGAGGTGAACACCACCAGCTCCAGCTGGTCTTCGTCCAGCGGCAGCAGGTCGCCCGCGACGTCGGCGTCGGCAGCGGGCTGCAGCGGGGCGTGGTGCGCGGGCACGTCACCGGCAAACCCATCTACGCGCGGGCGCAGCTCATCCAGGGTGGTCGGCAGGTTGTCGCCGCCCAGGAACACCCGCTTGCCGGCGTGCCAGGCCCCCAGCAGCGCGGCAGCGAAGGCCAGGGTGTCGTCGAAGTACAGCGCCCAGTCGCGTCCTGGCGCACCGGCGAACGCCCGCTGCCAGCGCAGCACCTGTTCGCGGAACTCGGGGTGCGACACCGGGCCATGGTCGGCTTCGCCCACGATCCGACCGGGCCGTGGCGACACCGCCAGCCGGTCCAATGCGATCCAGTCAACCATGCGCGTGCGCCGCCTTCACCCGTCGCCGCACCAGCCACTCGCCACCAAACAAAGCACCCATCATCACGTACGCCAACAATCCGTTGTACAGCGCCCAGACCTGGTTGGACGCCCACAGCGCCGTGATCAGGGCCAGACTTCCGTTGAAGACAAAAAAGCCGCACCACACCCAGGTGACGCGGCGGGTATAGATCACCGCGAACGGTGGCAGGTCCGGTTCACCCAGCCGGGCCAGGCGTTCCACGGCGCTGGGCGGGAACCGCAGGCTGGTGGCGAAGATCACCAGCATCACCGCGTTCACCAGTGCCGGGTACAGCTTCAGCGGCAGCGCCTGGTTGAAGGCGGTGGCGACCAGGGCCAGCACGCCGGTGCCGAGCGCGGCCACCCACCACACCGGCTGGCGGGTGGTGAGCGCGCGCAGCGCGGCCAGCCCGAACAGCAGCAGCGACAGCCAGCGCGGCTCGAACCGGCCCAGCGACAGGTACACCACCAGCGGGTATGCCAGCGACAGCAACGCAAACGCCGCGACGCGCACCCGGACCATGGTCAGTGTCCTGCGGCCGCCGTCAGGCGGCTGCTTGACCGGGCAGCAGCCCGTGCACCACGTCGACGATGTCCTGCACGGTGCGCACGGCCTTGAAGGCCTCCGGCTGCAGGTTGCGGCCCAGCAAGGGCTTGAGCTGCACGATCAGGTCGACCGCGTCGATGCTGTCGATGTCCAGGTCGTCGTACAGACGGGCCTGGGGCGTGATGCGCGCCGGTTCGATCTCAAAGCTGTCCTTGAGGATCTTGACGATGCGATCGAAAAGTTCGTTCTTGGTCATGGCAAATCCTGACGCGCCGTTACGACGACTGGCGTGCGGCGACAAACTCGCCCAGGGCACGCACGCTGGAGAAATGGCGACGGGTCTCTTCCGAATCCGCAGACAGGCTGACACCGTACTTTTTCTGCAGGGCCAAACCAAGTTCGAGTGCGTCAATCGAATCCAACCCCAGCCCCTCCACGAACAAGGGGGCCACCGGGTCGATGTCTTCGGGAGTGATGTCTTCCAGCGACAGCGATGAAATGATCAATTCCTTGATCTCGTGCTCAAGTGCCTGCACGGCTTGGTTCTCCAGCGAAGTCAAAGTAATGGGCAAGATGATCGGTCACGCGCCGGGCCGCCAAGGCATCCCCCCTGGGCGTGTCGCCGGCCACCGCCAGGAACGGGGCGATCGGGAGATCTTCCCCGACTTCCAGCTGAACGTGAAAACGCCGTGATGGCACACGATACCATTTCTGGCCCTTGGTCAGGGTAAGCGGGGTACAGGTGATCCTGACCGGGGTAATGTCCAGGCCGCCGCGCACGGCGATGTTGGCCGCCCCGCGCTGCAGGCGCAGCGGCTGGCCGGGCACGGTCCGGGTGCCCTCGGGGAAGATGACCAGGGTGCCGCCGGCCTTCACGGCGGCGATGCAGTCGTCGATCAGCCCCGCGCCGTCGTCGTTGGACACATACCCGGCCGCCCGCACCGGGCCGCGCATGAACGGGTTGCAGGCCACGGCCCGCTTGACCACGCAGTCGGCATTGGGCAGCTGGGCGATCAGCAGCACCACGTCGATCAGGGTCGGGTGGTTGGCCAGGATCAGCAGCCCGTTGCGCTGCAGGCGCTCGGCCCCGCGGATTTCATAGGTCATCACGCCCAGCCGGTGCATCAGGCCCACATGGCTGGCGAAGCTGAGCTGGACCAGCCGGCGCGCCAGCGTGCGCCGCCGGACCGGGTTGCGGACCAGGAACAGCAACGGGAACAGCACCCCGCCCAGCAGCAGCCCGCCGATGCCGAACACGGCAAAGCTGAGCCCGGTGCCGAACACCCGCCAGGCATGGTTGAGACGGCCCGGCCGGCGCTCAGCCATGGCGGTGCCAGGTCCACTGCTGGCCGTCGGCGGCCAGCGTCAGGGCTGGATCGCCCGCCAACAGGAAGCGCAGCGCATCCAGCCCGTGCGGCAGTGCGCCGGCGGGGCTGTCGGCCCCGGCCGCGCCCCAGCCCAGCGAGAGCCGGGTGCCGGGACGATCGGCCCGGGCCAGCCGCCAGCACCAGGCGTAATAAGGATCGGGCTCGTCGGCGAACCCGGCATACACCGGCGGCAAGGGCGATTCATACACGATCACCCGCACCTCGGCGGCGCCATCGGCCAGCAGGCCGTAGGCCTCCAGGCAGGCGGCCTCGACCGTGGCGCGGCCGGCGGCCAGGGCCAGGTAATTGCCGCGGTGGCCGCGGGCGATCGAATACAGCGCGGCCACCGCGTTGTGCACGGACAGGCCAAACGCGGTCGGGGACATGCCGTGGTCGGCACCCAGGCTGTCGAGCAGTTCCATCGAACGCGCCACGTCGCCATGGCGCGAGGCGAACACCAGCGGCACCTGGCCGGCGTCGTCGGGTTGCTCACACCAGCAGGCGGCCTGGATGGCCATGCGCCCCAGCCGCTCGATGCGTCGCCGCTGCATGGCCGGCACCTCGGCCAGCGCCGGGGTGTCATCGCCCTGCGGCAACGCGGGGGCCTGTGCCCAGGCCTGCCAGTGTTCTTTCGAGGTCAGTCCCGGTGCCCAGGCCGACCAATCCACCACGGAGAACTCGATCATTCACGCCAACATGTTGATAGGCACCAAGGCATCGCAGCGCACCGCCGTAAAAAGGAGCGCACGCTATCATGACACCCTTGGCACTGGCAGCTTTCACAATCTGAAATGAGCAGCACGATCCACGACGCAACGGCCCCGGCGGTCGCTTTCCCTCCAGGTGCAGCGGTGTTCAGCGCCGGCTACCTGCCGGCGGCGCTGCGCGAGGCGGCCCTGGCCGACCCGTGCACCCTGGCGGTGTTCGGGTTTGGCGCGCCCGCGCCCTCCCCGGGCAACGATCCGCGCTGGCTGCAGGTGCCCCTGGCCGAGCATGGCCCGGCGCAGGTGGAGGTGTGGCGGGGGTCGACGCCGGTGCAGTCGGGCGTCACCGACGGCGTGCGCTGGTCGCACAACGCCGCGCTGCTGTTCGGGGTGCTGGAGATCGACGAAGCCGAGGGCGACATCGAGACGGCCGCCGCCGACGCCTATGCGCGGATGAGCAGCTTCCTGGCGCACTGCGGGTTCCCGCACCTGCTGCGGACCTGGAACTACCTGGACGCGGTGACCGAAGGCGACGGCGACCAGGAGCGCTACCGGCGCTTCTGCGTGGGCCGGGTGCGCGGGCTGCGCGAGCTGGACGAAGCGGCCCTGCCGGCCGCGACCTGCATCGGCCGCTTCGACGGGCACCGCCGCCTGCAGGTGTACTGGCTGGCCGGCCGCGAACCCGGCCTGCCCCTGGAAAACCCGCGCCAGGTCAGCGCGTTCCGCTACCCGCGCCAGTACGGCCCGCAGTCGCCCAGTTTTTCGCGGGCGCTGCTGGCGCCGGCGGCCACCGGGCTGCCGTTGCTGCAATCGGGCACGGCGGCGATCGTGGGCCATGTGTCCCAGCACACCGGTGCCGTGGAAGAACAGCTGCGCGAAACGCTGACCAACCTGCAGAGCCTGGTGGATGCCGCCCGGCGACAGCGGCCGTCGCTGGCCGCCCGGCTCGGCGCCGAGTCGGTACTGAAAGTGTATGTGCGGCGCGCCGAGGACATGCCGGCGGTGGCCGCGCAGATGGCCGCATTACCCGGCCCACCGGCCTACGTGGTGCTGCATGCCGAAGTCTGCCGCGCCGAACTGCTGGTCGAAATCGAAGGCCTGCACGCGTAGAGCGGGGCTGTGCCCCGCTGCCCCGTTACCCCGCTGCCGGGCAGAGCCCGGCACTACGGTTGCGGTCGTGCCCCTCAGTGATACCCCGTGTCTGCCCGTACCTTGCCGCGGAACACCCGGTACGACCAGGCCGTATAGCCCAGGATCACCGGCAGCAGCACCACCAGCCCGACCAGACTGAAGCCCAGTGACGACGCCGGGGCGGCCGCCTCCCACAGTGTCATGCTCGGAGGCAGCAGGTAGGGCCACATGCCCAGCACCAGCCCGATGAAGCCCAGGATGAACAACGCCAGGGTCAGCAGGAACGGCGGCAGGTCGCGGCGCGGGTGCATCGCACTGCGCCACAGCGCCACCGCCACGCCCAGCGTCAGCAGCGGCACCGGCGACAACCACCAGAAGTTGCCATCGCTGAACCAGCGCGCCATCAGGCGCGAATCCAGGAACGGCAGCCAGGTGCTCACCAAGCCCATGAACACGATCACCGCCACCACCAGCGGCCGCGTCAGCGTGCGCGCGAACGCCTGCTCACGGCCCTCGGTCTTCAGGATCAACCAGGTGCTGCCCAGCAGCGCGTAGCCGAAGACCACCGCTGCACCGGTCAGCATCGAGAACGGACTGAACCAGCTGAACGCCCCACCGGCATAACGGCCATCCACGATCTGCAGGCCTTCCACCAGCGCCCCAAGAATGACCCCCTGCGCGAACGCGGCCAGCAGCGAGCCCAGCCCGAACGCCACGCTCCACAACCGCCGCGAGCGGTGCGCCTTGAAGCGGAATTCAAACGCCACCCCTCGGAACACCAGCGCCACCACCAGCAGCAGCACCGGCAGGTACAGCGCCGAGAGCAGCGCCGCGTAGGCCTTGGGGAAGGCCGCCATCAGCCCGGCCCCGCCCAACACCAGCCAGGTTTCGTTGCCGTCCCAGATCGGCGCGGCGGTGTTCATCATGATGTCCAGCTGTTCCTCGTCCTCGGCCATCGGCGCCAGGATGCCGATGCCCAGCACGAAACCGTCCAGCACCACGTACATCAGCACGCCAAAGCCGATCACCGCAAACCATGCCACCGGCAGCCAGGTTGTCATCTCCATGTCAGCGCTCCTCCAGCGGTTCGTCGGCACCGGACAGCGGCCGCGCCGGGGTATGGCTGCCCGCATCCAGCGCCGGCGCCGGTTCGTGCGGCTTGGGCCCGGTGCGGATGATCTTCACCAGGTACCAGATGCCCCAGCCGAACACGAACGCATAGCCCGCGATGTAGACGCCCAGCGACAACGCGGTCATCCACGCACTCTGCGGGCCCACCGCGTCGGCAGTGCGCAGCACCCCGTACACCACCCACGGCTGGCGCCCCATCTCGGTCACGAACCAGCCCGATACCAGCGCGATGAAGCCGCTGGGCAGCATCCAGTTCCAGCCGCGCACCAGCCACCGCGACTGCAGCAGCTTGCCGCGCCACCACTGGAACGCCGACACCCAGGCCAGCAGCAGCATCAGCGTGCCCAGCCCGACCATGATCCGGAAGGCGAAGAACACCGGCACCACCGGCGGCCGTTCGCTGGCCGGTACGGAGGTGAGCGGATCGAACGTGCCCTCCAGCGAATGGGTCAGGATCAGGCTGCCCAGGCGGGGAATGGCGATCTCGTAGTCGTTGCGCTCGGCTTTCTCGTTGGGCACCGCGAATACCACCAGCGGCACGCCTTCACCCTGCCCCTCGGAATGCCAGTGCGCTTCCATCGCGGCAATCTTCATCGGCTGGTGCTTGAGCGTGTTCAAGCCATGCATGTCGCCCACGAAGATCTGCACCGGCACCGTCAACGCGGCGAACGCCACGGCCGCCAGCAGCATCGTGCGCCCGGCTTCCACATGCGTTCCCTTGCGCAGGTACCAGGCCCCCACGCCACCGATCACGAAGCAGGTGGTGATGAACGAGCCCAGCGCCATGTGCGCCAGCCGGTACGGGAAGGAGGGGTTGAACACCACCTGCCACCAGTTCTGCGGGTGCACGATGCCGTCGATCAGCGCGTAGCCCGCCGGGGTCTGCAGCCAGCTGTTGGACGACAGGATCCAGAACGTGGAGAACAGCGTGCCCAGCGCCACCATGCAGGTGGAGAAGAAATGCAGCCGCGGCGACACGCGGCCCCAGCCGAACATCATCACGCCGAGGAAGCTGGCCTCCAGGAAGAATGCGGTGAGCACTTCATAGGTGAGCAGCGGCCCGATCACGCTGCCGGCCACCTCGCTCAGCCGCGGCCAGTTGGTGCCGAACTGGAAGGCCATGACGATGCCGCTGACCACGCCCATGCCGAAGGACACCGCGAAGATCTTCTGCCAGAAGAAATACAGCTCGCGCCAGACCGGGTTTCCGGTGCGCAGCCAGCGTGACTCCACGAAGGCCAGCCAACTGGCCGTACCGATCGTGAAGGCGGGAAACAGCACATGGAAACTGATGACGAACCCGAACTGGATCCGCGACAACAACAACGCGTCCACGTGACGCCTCCGGCAGGTTTTCTGGAATCCGCACCAGTCTGGGCTTGTATTGGTTAAAGGCACATGCGACCCGGTGACGCGCTGCTTCACTTTGTCGCAGGTGGAGCCCGGTCCTGGGTTGGTGCTTGATTCAGCGGGCAGGGTCCTTCGCTCAGGGCTACTGCGAGCGTGAGGGCCCCGCAGCGCCCGGTAGGCCCCTGGTGCAAATATCCCCCGGCCGCGTCGCGGCCTCCTCCTTTACTTTGCCCAGAGGCCTACCGGCCGCTACGGGGCTCGGCTTGCGGTAAGCAGGTAGAAGAAGCCAAGCCTGTTTGGCGCTGGTTGGTGGGTCGGGCGCTGGGGTCCCATACCCTTGGAGGCGAAGTAAAGGGGGAGGGGGCGGCCGCAGGCCGACGCCGGAGGACATTCGCCGGAAAGG
>NZ_JBEPSF010000028.1:0-27756 GCF_040548725.1 Stenotrophomonas sp. 2619
GCCGGGCCGCGCCCGCGGCGGCGGCCGGGGGGGGGGGGGCGGCCCGCGGGGGGCCCCCCCCCCCCCCCCCCCCCCCCCCCCCACTACCGGCGCGGTTTTTTCAGCAGCACTGCAAGCCCAGCCAGGTCTGCGACAGATCCCGCGCGGCCAGGTCCTGCCGGCGGACCCAGGCGTACAGCATTCCCGAATCGCCCCACATCGCCTCGTCGTCCGAATCCAGCTGCAACAGCAGCGCCCAGTCGGCCACACCGGCCGCCAGCGCAGCGGCGCGGGGATCGCCATAGCCGCTCGGGTCGCCGCAATACAGGCCATGGCTGACCAGCTGCGCTTCCAGTGCCATGTCGTCCTGCACGTTATGCGACCAGCCGCCCATTCCGTGCCGCTCGCCCGGCGTCGGAGAGCCCAGGTCGGCGATATCCTCCACCAGGGCGTAGTAGCCCTCCTCGGCCGCGTCGTCCCAGCCCAGCCCGGCGTCACGCAGCGCCTGCGCCACTTCCTCGCCCTTGGACGAGAACGGATGCGGCAGGCTCCAGGCGCGATGGAACGCCAACGCGGACGGTGCCAACGCGGCCTCCGCATCCGGCGCAGGCAGGCGCTGCAACCCGTCCGCGTCGAACAGGTGGATGCCATGCCCACTGCGATCGGCCGGGTCAAAGCCCCACGGTTGCGTGTCGGTGTCGTAGAAGAACGACAGCACGCCCTGTGCAGGCAGATCCAACCCGCAGTCCAGACCCTGCAGGTCGGCCAGGTTGATCTGCAGCAGGAAATCCAGCGCCCTGCCCTTGTGGGTGGGCCATGCAAAGCCGGCGGGCACATCCGGCCCGCCGCCGATCCGCGAGGCGCCGATCGGTGCATCCACCTCCGCCCGGCGGCTGAAACCGACGCGCGGCCGCAGCCACGGCAGCAGCACGCCGGCATGCGCGCCGAACCCATGCGATGCGCAGAGCGCGGTGAATTCCTGTTGGGTCAGCGTCATGACCACCTCCCTGTCTGAAAGCAGCCCGCAGTCTAGGCGCAGCACCGACACGCCCGGTAGTGCCGGCCGCTGGCCGGCTCCACACAATGCGTAGTGCCGGCCGCTGGCCGGCTCCACACAATGCGTAGTGCCGGCCGCTGGCCGGCTCCACGCAATATCGACGAGCCCGGTAGCGCCGGCCGCTGGCCGGCTCCACCCAATGTCCACGAGCCGCCCACCGGCCGCGTCAATCGCCATCACGTGCGCGTGGGGTTCTTCTCCGGCGCGGCCGCAGCCGGCGCATTCGGCGCGTCCTCGCAGACCCGATGCTGCGCGACCACCTCGCCCACCTTCCACTCCTTCACCACCCGGCACTGTTGCGTCGGCGCTTCCTTGCGAGCCGCAGGCTCGGCACCCACCTGACCAGGATTCTGCCGCTCCACCCACGCCTTGGGCGGTTCGGCGGCGAACGCAGGCGCCGCCAAACACAGCGCGACCAGTCCAGCGCACAGCCGGCTCATGCGGCCACCGGCCCGCCGCCCAGCAGGCGCGCCGGCAGCATGAACAGCGCGCGCAGGAAGGCGAATACGGCCGAGAAGGTGATGCCGACCAGGCGGAACGGCAGGCTCAGCAGCCACACGAACGGCCAGGCGACCAGCGCCAGGATCGCCAGCGGCCAGCACAGCACGAACAACAGGCACCACACGCCCAGCGCGAACAGCGTCTTCATCGTCGGTCTCCACCGGCACCGGGCGGCAATGCCCGCAGGCTCACGGTGCCGTTGCACCGCCCGCGCGGCAAGCGGGATGCGACGAATGCCGACCTCGGCCGACGAAACCGGGAATACGCCGATGAGCGACCGCCGCGGCGGTGGGGCCGGGGCCAAGCGCCGCTAGCACACGACCGTCGGTCGTGTGCCCCAGGTCATTCGAACGAACCCACCGAATCGTGCGACAGGTTGTCGAAGCGGGTGTACTCACCGAAGAACTTGAGTTTGCACGAGCCGGTCGGGCCGCCTCGGTGCTTGCCGATGATGATCTCGGCCAGGCCCTTGTCGGGCGAGTTTTCCTTGTTGTAGTAGTCGTCGCGGTAAATGAACACGATCATGTCCGCGTCCTGCTCGATAGCGCCGGATTCGCGAAGGTCGGCCATCACCGGGCGCTTGTCGGTACGCGTTTCCAGCGAGCGGTTGAGCTGGGACAGCGCGATCACCGGCACGTTGAGTTCCTTGGCCAGGCCCTTCAACGAACGCGAGATTTCCGAGATTTCGGTCGCGCGGTTTTCGCTGTTGCCCGGCACGCTCATCAGCTGCAGGTAGTCGATCACGATCAGGCCCAGGTCGTGCTCGCGCTTGAGGCGGCGGCACTTGGAGCGCAGGATCTCCGGCGACACACCCGGCGTGTCGTCGATGAAGATCTTGGTTTCCTTGAGCATCCGGATCGCGCCGGTGACCCGGCTCCAGTCTTCGTCTTCCAGCTGACCGGTACGCAGGCGCTGGGCGTTGATGCGGCCGTTGGAGGAAATCAGGCGCATCGCCAGCTGCGAGGCCGACATTTCCATCGAGAATACCGCCACGCCCTTCTTGGACTTGATCGCCGCGTACTCGGCGATGTTCAGCGCGAAGGTGGTCTTGCCCATGGCCGGGCGCGCGGCCAGGATGATCAGGTCGGTGGGCTGCAGGCCGGAGGTCATCGCATCGAAATCGGCGTAGCCGGTCGGTAGGCCGGTGATATTGCCGCCGTTCTCGAAGCGGTTGCGCAGTTCTTCGAACGCGTCTTTCAGCGCGCCGGGCATCGCCACGAAATCAGTGCGGCCACGCGCGCCCTGCTCGGCGATGGCGAACACCGACTTCTCCGCCGCCGACAGCAGTTCGCTGCTCTCGCGGCCTTCGGGCTGGAAGCCGTCGTTGACGATGTCGGTGCCTACCTGGATCAGCTGGCGCAGCACGGCCTTGTCGCGCACGATCTCGGCGTAGGCGGCGATGTTGGCGGCCGATGGCGTGGTGCTGGCCAGTTCGATCAGGTAGGCGCCGTCGGCCACCAGTTCCATGCGGCCCTGCGACTCGAACCACTCGCCCAGGGTGACCGCATCGAACGGGCGGTCACGCTCGGACAGCTCGCGGATCGCGCGGTAGATCATCTGGTGGTCGCGACGGTAGAAGTCGGTCTCGGTCAGCTGGTCGTTGATGCGGTCGTAGCTTTCCGGGGCCAGCATCAGCCCGCCCAGCACCGCCTGTTCGGCCTCGATCGAATGCGGCGGCACGCGCAGCTGGTCGATCCGCGATTCATCGCGGTCGAAGCGGTCACCGCGGTCTTTGCGGTCGGAACGGAAGCCAGAGCGGGCGGACATGTGAAGGCGTACTTCCTGCGGTGCGGGGCGTGGGGCATGGTAGGCACGGCGCGCGCGCCGCAACCATGCATAACCCTGTGGATAAGCAGTGGATGAGCTGGGTACAACGGCGCGTGTCGGCCGGTGGCGGCGGCAGCGCATGCCGCACGACGCCGGGCCGTGCGCCGCACCGCATTATCGCAGAAGCACCCGACTCAATGCTGACCGCCGTGGGTGGCGATCCAGGCGAGGAATCTGTCCACGAAGCCCTGCAGGAACGTCTGCGTCCCCTCGCTGCTGATGGCGCCCGCCTCGTCGATCAGGCCCTCCTTGAAGTGCAGGAACACCTCCGGCTGGCCCAGCACCGGCATGTCCAGGTAGGCCAGCACGTTGCGCAGGTGCTGCTGGGCCAGCGCGGTGCCGATCACCCCGATCGAGGCCCCGACCACCGCGGCCGGCTTGCCGGCGAAGGCGCTGTCGCCGTAGGGCCGCGAGCCCAGGTCGATGGCGTTCTTGAGTACCCCGGGAATGGAGCGGTTGTACTCGGGCGTGACGAACAGCACCGCGTCGGCGTCACGGATCTGCTTCTTCAGGCGCACGCCCTGGGCCGGGTAGTCGGTGTCGAAATCCTGGTTGTAGAGCGGCAGGTCGCCGATCTCCACATGCTCGAAACGCGCCCTGCCGGCCGCCAGCTTCTCCAGCGCATGGGCCAGCGCCTTGTTGTGCGAGCCCTTGCGCAGGCTGCCGACCAGTACCGCAATCTTCACTTCGGCCATGGGGATGTCTCCGTTGGGGGAAAGCCCCAGCCTAGGCGGGCGCCCCTTCGGCCATGGTGAAGGGGGGGGTAGAGCCACCCCATGGGTGGCTACCCGTCGACCCCACACCATCCCCACGTCCAGCCACCCATGGGGTGGCTCTACCCCTAGGGGCTGCATCATCGGTACGTCCAGCCACCCATGGGGTGGCTCTACCCCTAGGGGCTGCATCATCGGTACGTCCAGCCACCCATGGGGTGGCTCTACCCCAGGGGCTGCATCATCGGTGCGTCCAGCCACCCATGGGGTGGCTCTACCCGGGCCCCACATCATCGGTGCGTCCAGCCACCCATGGGGTGGCTCTACCCCGGGCGCCGGGTCGTTACCTGGTCGGATGCGCACGTGGTGGGCGCGCGCGCCGACCCACGGTCGGTACCTAGCCGCGCTTGACGGTGGCGCGCACGTCGCGCCAATGCGCCTGCCAGGCCTGGAACATCAACACGTTCCATAGGTGCGTGTGCCACTTGCGCTCGCCCTGCTGGAACTGCTGCCACAGCGGCACGACTGCCTCTACGTTGAACACGCCCTCGGCGGCCAGCCGGGCCGGGTCCAGCAGTGCGTCGGCCCAGCCGCGCAGGTCGCCCTTGAGCCAGGCGCTGACCGGCGCGCCGAAGCCGCGCTTGGGCCGGTGCACCATCTCCTGCGGCACGTAACGGCCCAACACCCGCTTCAGCAGGTACTTGCTCACCCCGTCGCGCTGCTTCATGCCCAGCGGCAGCGACCAGGCGAACTCGGCCACGCGCCAGTCCAGCAGCGGGGCGCGTGCCTCCAGGCTCACCGCCATGCTGGTGCGGTCCACCTTGCACAGCAGGTCGTCGGGCAGGTAGGTGTTGAAGTCGGCCAGCATCATCGCGTCGGCCGGCGAGCCGGCGCCGTGCAGCGGGTCGGCCAGGTCGTAGAAGCTGCCGGCCCCGGTGGCCCCCTTCACCGCCGCCACCGGGTCGCGCCAGCGCGAGATGCGGTTGCGGTACACATCGCCGATGCCGCGCGCGCCGGTCTCGGCCAGCAGCGCGGCCAGGCCACCGGTGCGCGAGGCCTCGCCCTGGGTCTGCGAATGGGCCGCCATCCAGCGCCGCAGCGGCGCCGGCAGCTTGCCCAGCATCGCCCAGTTGCGCAGTGCGCGCTGGTACCGGCTGTAGCCGAAGAACAGTTCGTCGCCGCCGTCGCCGGACAGCGCCACGGTGACCGACCCGCGTGCCAGCTTCGCCACCAGCGCGGTGGGCACCTGCGAAGCATCGGCAAACGGCTCGTCGAACATCGCCGGCAACTGCGGCACCACCGCCAGGGCATCGGCACCGCTGACATACAGCTCGGTGTGATCGGTGCCCAGGTGCTGCGCCAGCGCCTTGGCCAGCGGGGCTTCGTCGTGGTCCGAGCCCTGGAAACCGATGCTGAAACTGTGGATCGGCGACGCCGATTGCGCCTGCATCAACGCGGCCACCACCGACGAATCGGTGCCACCGGACAGGAACACGCCCACCGGCACGTCGGCCACCATGCGCAGCGCCACCGCATCGCGCAGCACCGCGTCCAGCTGCGCCTCGGCCTCGTCATCGCTGCCGCGGAACGGCTGCGCGAGTGCCTGCTGCATGCGCTCGCGCGCATTCCAGAACGGCACCTGCTGCTGGTCCGGGCGATGCGCGGCGGCACCGGCCGCCACCGCCGCCGCGTCCAGCCGCAGCGCGCGGCCGGGCATCAGCTTGAAGCAGCGTTCGTGGATGCAGTGCGGGGCGGGAATGTAGTCCAGCCGCAGCAGCAGGGTCAGCGCGTCGCGGTCGATGTCGTTGTCAAAGTGCGGGTGCTGCCACAGCGCCTTCAGCTCCGAGCCGAACACCAGCGCATCGCCCGCCCAGCCGTAATACAGCGGCTTCTTGCCGACCCGGTCGCGGGCCAGCCACAGGCACTGCTCGGCGTGGTCCCACAGCGCGATGGCGAACATGCCGTTGGCACGCTGCAGGGTCTCATCCAGCCCCCAGGCCACGAACGCGGCCAGCAGCACTTCGGTATCCGAATGGCCGCGGAAGCGGTGGCCCAGCGCTTCCAGCTCGGCACGCAGGGCAGCGAAGTTGTATACCTCGCCGTTGTAGGCCAGCACGTAGCGGCCGTCGTTGGACGCCATCGGCTGATGCCCCAGCGGCGACAGGTCCAGGATGCTCAGCCGTCGGTGCGCCAGCGCGATGCCGCGGCCGGCATCGGCCCACACTCCGCTGTCATCCGGGCCACGATGGACCAGCGCGTCGCCCATGCGGCGCGCCAACCCTTCCAGTGCTGCCTGCTCCGTTACCGGAGCCGGCAACAGCATTCCTGCCAATCCACACATGCGTCAGAGATCCTGCGCCAGTACCCGGGCGGCGCTTACCAGCGCATTGTCGCTTGGAAGCACGCACATTGCTGCCCCCGCCAGCGGGGTGTAGGTGTCGGCCCCGCATACCCGCTGCAACGGCAGGTGGCCCAGCCCGGCCTCCACCAGCGCGGTGATCACGCCCTCGCCCACCCCGGCACTGTGCCGGCCTTCGTCCACCACCAGCACCCGCTGGGCGTCGGCCGCCTGCTCGGCGATGAAGCCGGCATTGAGCGGCACCAGCCAGCGCAGGTCCACCACCCGCACCTGCCAGCCCAGCTCGGCCTGGATGGTGCGCGCCGCGCGCAGGCTCATCGGCACGCCGTTGCCGTAGCTGAAGATCACCAGGTCGTTGGCCTCCGGCGCGTACACCCGGCCCTCGCCCGGCCGCATCGTCTGTGCGGGCGGTGGGTACGGGAACAGCCACTGGCCATCGCCGGGCTCGTACAGGTCCTTGGTCATGTACAGCGCGATGGGCTCCAGGAACACCGACACCCGCCCGTTCACCTGGGCCAGTGCCGCCAACGTGCGCAGCATCATCGCCGCATCGTCGCCGCGCGACGGACACCCGACCACCAGGCCGGGGATGTCGCGAAGCGCGGTGATCGAATTGTCGTTGTGGAAGTGACCGCCAAAGCCCTTCTGGTAGCCCAGCCCGGCAATGCGCACCAGCATCGGGTTGCGGTACTGGTCGTTGGAGAAGAACTGCAGCGAACAGGCCTCGCCGCGCAGCTGGTCGGCGGCGTTGTGCAGGTAAGCCAGGTACTGGATCTCCGGGATCGGCAGCATGCCCAGGTTGGCCAGGCCCTGGGCCATGCCCAGGATCATGGTTTCATCCAGCAGCGTGTTGAACACCCGGCGCGGCCCGAAGGCCTTGAGCAGGCCCTTGCTGACCGTGTACACCCCGCCCTTCTGCGCCACGTCTTCGCCGAACAGCAGCGTTGACGGGTACTTGGCCATCAGTTCGTGCAGGCCCTGGTTGATCTGGATGGCCAGGTGCCGCGGCGGCAGTCCCTCGGGCAGCTGCGCCTCGCTGCCGAAGGCGGCCACGCGCGCCTGCGGATCGGCCACGCGTGCGGCCTCGGCCTGCACCGCCGCCGGCGAGTACGGGGCCAGCGGCGCCATGATCTGCGCCAGACCGTCGAGCTTGGGCCGGCGGTCGGCTTCTTCGGCCGCGGCGAAACAGCGTGCGCGCATTGCTTCGTAGCGCTGCAGCAGCTGTTCGGGCGTCGTCCAGCCCGAGTCCAGCGCAATCTGCGCCGAGCGCAGCAGCGGATCGGCTGCCTCGGCCGCGCACAGTTCCGGCAAGGGGCGCCACTCGATCTCGAAATCGGTGCCGGCGTGGCCCATCAGCCGCGTGGTGCGCAGGTGCAGGAAGGTGGGCCGCCGGGTGCGCCGGCAGTGCTCGAGCGCGCGTTGCACCTGACCGTGGCCGGTGGCCAGGTCCAGGCCGTCGGCGAAGAAATAGTCCAGCCCGGGGCGTTGGCCGAAGGCCTGCGCGATCCAGCCGTCGGGCGTCTTCACCGAAATGCCGATGCCGTTGTCTTCGCACACGAACAGCACCGGCGCCGGCAGCCGCTGGTAGGCCGCCCAGGCCGCCGTGTTGAACGCGGTCTGCGCAGTGGCGTGGTTGGACGAGGCGTCGCCGAAGGAGCAGATCACCACGCTGTCGTCGGGAATCGGCAGTGCGTGACCGATGCGGCGCGCGCTTTCGATGGCCATCGCCGTGCCCAGTGCCTTGGGCAGGTGCGAGGCGATGGTGGAGGTCTGCGGCAGCACCCACAGCGGCTTGCTGCCCCACACCTTGTGCCGGCCGCCGCTGGCCGGGTCGTCACAGCTGGCGGCAAACGACAGCGCCGCGTCGAGCACCGGGTCCATGCCCGGCACCTGGCGGAAGCGTTCTGCCATGAACGCCCCGGAGCGGTAATGCAGGAACGCCGGATCGGTGTGCCGGGCCAGCCGCGCCACCAGCGCGTTGCCCTCGTGACCGGACGAGCCGATGGTGTAGAAGACCTTGTTCTGGACGCGCAGCACGCGCGCCATCAGGTCCAGGTGGCGGCTGATCAGCTGCGACTCCAGCAGCGCATCGAAACCGGCCGCGTCGAGCGTGCTGCCGGGCAGGATCGGCGCGTCAGCGGCGGGACGCGGTGCGGGATCGCCCCGCCACTGCTGCACGAATTCAGTGAAGTTGGTATCGCAGACCTCAGCCCGGTTGAGGGCCTTCATGCGTGCGGGAATCGGATCGGGAACCACGGCAAACATCCATCAGCCTCCGTGACGCGCGGCCCAGGCGGCCACGCCGGGAGCATGGCCGCAACCTGCGCAGGTTGCCAAGCGCGGGTGCAGCATGGGCGATCACGTGCGGCGGCGGTGCTGCCATTGGTCGCGCGACTGGCCCCAGATCTCGATCGGCTTGCCGTCATGCGGCGGCGGCAGTTCGCCCATCCGCAGCAGCGTGCTGCCCAGCTTGCGCGCCACGATCTTGGAGTTCTCGTTGGCCGCGTCGATGGTGTGGATCACCTCTTCCCAGCCCAGCGCGTCGAATGCCCAGTCGATGCTGGCCACCGCTGCTTCCGGCGCATAGCCCTTGCCCCAGCTTTCGCGGCGGATGCTCCAGCCCACCTCGGTACCGGGCCAGTCCAGCGGCTGCCACGGGCCCATCCGCCCGACCCAGTCGCCACTGCTTTTTTCGATCACCGAGAACATCGAAAAGCCGTACAGGTGCCAGCTGCCGGCCAGGCAGCTGAAGCTGCGCCACGCCTGCGACGGGGCCTGCACGCCGCCCAGGTGCTGCATGACCTCCGGGTCGGAACAGAACCGCAGGAACGCGTCGAAATCCTCCACGCGGGGTGGGCGCAGGATCAGGCGGTCGGTTTCCAGCTGCAGGTCGAAAATGCTCATGGCGATGGCCGTCGGAGAACAGGCAGAAATCATCGCAGAAGGCCGGGCTGCGCGCTGTGGCGGGCCCCGCAAAACGCAACAGGCCGGACGACGCCGGCCTGTTGCTCGCACGATCCATCCGCGCGGAGTTACTGCTTGTTCGAATCCAGCGCGGCGGTCTGGGTCACCAGCTGGCCGTCGATGACCGGCAGGCGGTCGCTGCTCGGCTTGTTGTCCATCTTTACGGTCTTTTCCACGCCGTCGTAGCGGTAGGTCACGTTGTAGCCGGTGACCGCGTTGCTGGTGCCCATCGGGATGCGGTTGCCGGGCTTGCTGGCCATGCGCATGGTGCCGGTGGTGCCATCTTCATTGCGGTAGGTGACGTTGTAGCCGGTGACCTTGGTCGATTCGGAGGTCGCCGTTTCGGTGTGGCACTGGCGCTCGGTGCGGTTGACCACGCGGCCACCCACGTGGCGCTTGTCCACCTGGTTGCCGATCAGGCCGCCCGCCACGGCACCGGCAGCGGTGGCCGCCTTCCTGCCGTTGCCGCCGCCCACCTGGTTGCCCAGCAGGCCGCCGATGACCGCACCGGCGACGGTGCCGCCGACGTTGCCATCGCGCTCGGGCAGGCGTTCCTGCACCACCACGTCCTGGCAGACTTCATGCGGGGTCTGGGTGGTGGAGGTCTGGCGCACCGGCTCGGTGCCGATCACGGTGGCGTAGGCCTTTTCTTTCTTCGTCAGCGGATCGACCTTGACGACGTCGGCGTATTCCAGCTTGCCGGCTTTGTCGTCCACGGCCAGCGCATCGGTGCGTGCACCGTCGTCTGCCAGCGGGGTGGTGTCCAGGGTGGGCCGGGGCTGCGTCGCCGTCACCGGGTCCGGTGCGGACGAGCCACTTTTCATGAAAGCAGCAGTGGCGATGCCGCCGACAAGCAGCGCGCCAGCGGCGACCAAAGCAGTGGTGGTGGTACTTTTCATATCCGGCTCCCTGCGGACGATCCGCAACGTTCTTGAGCGGATTCCAGCATGCGGTGCCTGAACGGAATCTCCACAGGGCGTACACGCGGCGCTTACCCATTCAGGTTCTGTGTCGGCGTGGCCCGTGATAGCGTTTACAGCTTCTGTCGAGGAGCGCGTCATGGCCAATCCCCTGTTGCTGCCGGTGCTGGAATGGGCACGTCGGCTGCGCTACCCCACCTTGTTCAAGCTCACCGCCGGCCTGTTCGCGCTGACGCTGTTCATTCCCGACCCTTTGCCGGGCGTAGACGAGATTCTGCTGGGCCTGGGCACGCTGCTGCTGGCCAACTGGAAGAACCGAAGCGCCGCGCTGCCGCCGGTGCTGCCGGGCAAACGCCGCGCGTGACGCTGGTCGACAGCCACTGCCACCTGGACGCGAGCGAGTTCGATGCCGATCGTTCCGACGTGATCGCGCGCGCCCGCGCGGCGGGCGTGCAGGTGCAGGTGGTGCCCGCGGTGACTGCCGCCAGCTGGCCCAAGCTGCGCGAGACCTGCCGGATGGCCGACGGCCTGTACCCGGCCTACGGGCTGCACCCGATGTTCCTGGATGCGCACCGGCCCGAGCATCTGGACGAACTGCGCGGCTGGATCGAGCGCGAACGCCCGTGTGCGGTGGGCGAATGTGGTCTGGATTTCTTCGTGGCGGGCTTGGATGCGGAGCTGCAGCAGCAGTACTTCATGGGGCAGCTGCGGATTGCGCGTGACTTCGACCTGCCGGTGATCGTGCATGCCCGTCGCGCGGTGGATGCGGTGATTGCCGCGATCAAACAGGTGGGCGGCCTGCGCGGCGTGGTGCACAGCTTCCCGGGCAGCCCCGAGCAGGCCGCGCAGCTGCACAAGCTCGGGTTCCTGCTGGGCCTGGGCGGCCCGCTGACCTACGACCGCGCCCAGCGCCTGCAGCGGCTGGTGACAACCATGCCGCTGGAGCAGTTGCTGCTGGAGACCGACGCGCCCGACCAGCCCGACGCGAGCATCCGCGGCGAGCGCAACGAACCCTCCAGGCTGCCGGTGATCCTGGACACCGTGGCGCGGCTCCGCGGCCAGCCGGCCGAGGACATCGCCGCGCAGACCACCGCGAATGCGAAGCGGCTGTTCGGCCTGCCATAACGGCGCCGCACAACGACACACGCACACCGACCCTCCCCACCGGTAGAGCCGACCGTTGGTCGGCTGCTGTTGGTGGCGCCGACCGTTGGTCGGCTGCTGTTGGTGGCGCCATCCGTTGGTCGGCTGCGGCAGGTAGAGCCGACCGTTGGTCGGCTGCGCCAGGTAGTGCCGGCCGCTGGCCGGCTCCCGGAAAACCCGCCCCTCAACCCGGCAACCCAATGCTGGGCTGCAATGCGATCCGTGAGGTGGGTGGGCAGCGCCGGGTTTCCCGGCAGCTGACCAACGGTCAGCTCTACCCGCCACATCAGCTCTACCCGCCACAGCTGACCAACGGTCAGCTCTACCGCGTGTGCGGCAGTTCCGGGTGTCCCCGCAGCTGACCAACGCTCAGCGCTACGCGGGGGTGGCGCTCTTCTTGGGCTTCATGAGCATTTCCAGCGCCTTGCCGACGGCGGCGAAGGCGAAGGCGCCGGTGATGTGGGTGGCCGCGCCCAGGCCGGCGCCGCAGTCCAGCTTCAGTGCCGCGTCCGCGCCCAGGTTCGGGCGGATGCCGCATACCGTGCCGTCGGCCTGCGGGTACTTCACGTTCTCCAGCGAGTACACCGCCGGCACGCCGAAGTAGCGCGACGCATTCTTCGGGAAGTTGAAATCGCTGCGCAGCTTCTTGCGGATCAACGCCATCATCGCGTCGTGCTCGGTGCGCGACACATCGCGGATCCGCACCAGCGTCGGGTCGGTACGCCCGCCCGCCGCGCCCACCGTCAGGATCGGCAGCTTGCGGCGACGGCACCACGCAATCGTCTCCA
Organism: Stenotrophomonas sp. 2619; assembly: GCF_040548725.1. Lineage (NCBI taxonomy): Bacteria > Pseudomonadati > Pseudomonadota > Gammaproteobacteria > Lysobacterales > Lysobacteraceae > Stenotrophomonas > Stenotrophomonas sp. 2619. Next base: position 12,252 of record NZ_JBEPSF010000028.1, read on the forward strand.
CCTTGACCCGGAAACTGTCGCAGGCATCGATCACCAGATCGAAATCGCGGTCCAGCAGCTCCACCATGTTCGACACGGTCAGGAACGCGGCGATCGGCTCCACCTGGATGTCCGGATTGATCGCCCGGCAGCGCTCGGCCATCGCCTCGGCCTTGTTGCGGCCGTACTGCCCGGCCAGGGCCGGCAGCTGCCGGTTGGTGTTGGACACGCAGATGTCGTCGGCATCGATCAGGGTCAGGTGGCCCACTGCCGTGCGTGCCAGCGCCTCCACCACCCACGAGCCCACCCCGCCCATGCCGACCACCGCCACCCGGCGGGTCGACAGCAGGTCCACGGTGCCCACCCCGTACAACCGGTCGATGCCGGCAAATCGTTCGCGCAGTACGTCGTTCATCGGCCCATTTTACCGGGGCGCAGGCCGTCGCGAACGCCGCATGGACAGGACGCACCGTAAGATCGACCGCAGCTACCCAACAGGACGCCACTGCATGAGCCAGCCCGCCACGCCCCACCGCCCCTCTGCCGCCTACCGCTATCTGTTGGTCGGCGTGCTTGGCGTGGTGGTCGGACTCATCGCCACGGTCATGGTGTCGCGTGCCATCCAGGCCCGCCAGGACCCGTTTCCCGATGCCCTCATGCACGTCATGAACCGCCAGGTGCAGCTGTTGCAGGACGCCCAGGCACAGAACCGCTGCACCCTGGCCGACAGCGTGCCGCGCCTGCAGACCCTGCGCTCGCTGTCCAACGACGTGGACCTGGCCTTCCCCGGCCTCAAGGACAGCCAAGGCTTCCAGCAGCATGCCAGCGCGCTGCGCGCCACCCTCAACCAGGCCCTGGCCACCCCGCCCACCGACTGCGTCGGCATGGGCCAGCTGGTGGAGAAGATCCAGAACGACTGCAAGGCCTGCCACCAGGATTTCCGCTGATTCATCTGGCAGCCACGCTCGAGGCCCGGGATTGGCGCGCTGTTCACGGAGTACAGGACAGGATCTGCGGCATGCGCCCCAGACGCATTCGACCACCCCTCTGGCCAGGAGAACCACCATGAAGATCCAACTCATTGCTGCAGCCGCCGTCGCCACCGTCGCACTGGCCGGCTGTGCGACCACCTCGCCCGGCTATGGCAGCGGCGGTTACAACAACGGTTACGGCAACAACGGCGGCTACAACAACACCAACAACCGCTGCGCCGATTGCGGCATCGTCACCCGCATCAACCAGGTCGCCTCCGGGCGCACCGCGCCGTCGGCCACCGGCGCGATCCTGGGCGGCCTTGTCGGCGCGGTTGCCGGCCATGAGATCTCCGACCACACCGGCGGCAGCAAGGGCAACCAGAACATCGCCGCCGCTGCGGGCGCCGTGGGTGGCGCACTGGCCGGCAACCAGATCCAGAAGAACGTCACCAGCGACACGTTCGACATCACCGTCCGCATGGACGACGGCCGCACCGTGGTGGTCAACCAGCGCGACCTCGGTGGCATCCGCGAGAACACCTATGTCCGCGTCGTCAACGGCAAGGTGATCCTGCGCTGATCGCGCCGCGCCCCCAGCGCGACGTAAAAAAAGGGCCCGCGCAAGCGGGCCCTTTTCGTGTTTCATCCAGCAGACATCGGTGTGCGCTTAGAGCGGCTTCACCTTGTCGGCCTGCAGGCCCTTCTGGCCGGTCACTACTTCGAACTCGACCGCCTGGCCTTCCTTCAGGCTCTTGAAGCCCTGGGACTCGATCGCGCGGAAATGCACGAACACGTCCTCGCCGCTTTCACGGCTGATGAAACCAAAACCCTTAGCGTCGTTGAACCACTTGACGGTGCCCTTCTCAGCCATCTCAGCTACTCCCTAACTGTCTGTCTTGTTGTTGGATACGCCCTGACAGGCGGCTGACAGCAAGGGGGAAGCGAGGTGCAACGATGCAGCGGATCAGAAGATCTACCATCATCAGGCCACGATCCACGGTGACCTTGCCAAGCTCAGCGAGGTCAACTTAACCCGAGCAAAACGAAAAATCAACTGTGAAAAGCTTTCACATGTCAACCCTATTTCCCACACCATACCGGACAGCATGGACTATTCATTCATCTTCTACCTGCTAGCGGCCCTGCTGGTGCTGACGGGCATCGCAGGCATCGTGCTGCCGGCCCTGCCCGGCATCCCCCTGGTCTTTGCCGGACTGCTGGTGGCCGCCTGGACCGACGGCTTCGCCCACGTGGGCTGGGTGCCCCTGACCCTGCTCGGCCTCCTGACCCTGCTCTCCTTCGCGGTGGACATTCTGGCTACCGTGGTCGGCGCCCAACGGGTCGGGGCCAGTCGCAAGGCGCTGTGGGGCACGGTGCTGGGCAGCATCGCCGGGCTGTTCTTCATGCCGATCGGGCTGCTGGCCGGACCGCTGCTGGGCGCCTTGGCGGGCGAGTACTGGCACACGCGCGAACTGGGTCGCTCCACGAAGGTGGGCCTGGCCACGTGGCTGGGCATCCTGCTCGGGGTGGCCCTGAAAATGGCGCTGGTGGTGGCAATGCTGGGGCTGTTCGCCTTCGCCTGGTTCTTCTGATGTCCGTGCTTTTCACACCCCGCGCACGGGCCTGCCCGGCATAAATCCCGCTGCGGGACCACGGCGGGCGCTGGCAGGATCGGCGGGCAACGGCCACACTGTTCCGGAAACCCCATTCATCTTTGCCACCTGGCCTGCTTTCATGACCTCTTCCCGCCCACGCTCCGCCCTGTTCACCGCTTTGGCCCTGGCCTGCGCCAGCCTGCCGTTGGCCGCACAGGAAGCGGCCCCCACCCCGGCCTCGCCGGAAGCGTGTGCGCTGGTCGACACCGACGCCGCGCGGCTGGCCTGTTACGACACGCTGTTCGGCCACACCCGCGGGGTGACCGAGGCCGCCGATGCCGCCGCCGTTGCCGCGCAGCAGGCCCGTCGCGAAGAACGCCAGGCGGCGCGCACCGCCGAAGCCGATGCCCCGGCAACCCAGCGCGCCAAACAGCGCCTGGGCGAGCTGTTCAAGAGTGACGGCCATGAAGATGCGCTGGCCAACGCGGGCAAGGGCTCGCTGCTGGACAGCCGCTGGGAACTGGCCCAGGACTCCAAGCTGGGCGCGTTCCAGCTGCGTGCCTACAAGCCGGTGTACCTGCTGCCGGCGTTCTGGACCAGCGACAAGAACCAGACCCCGCAGTCGCCCAACCCAGCCAACAATGTCACCACCCCGCAGCTGCTGGACAGCAACGAGCTGAAGTTCCAGCTCAGCTTCAAGACCAAGGTGGTGGAGAACCTGTTCGGCGACAACGGCGACATCTGGGCCGGCTATACCCAGAGCTCGCGCTGGCAGGCCTACAACGCCGAGAACTCGCGCCCGTTCCGCGAAACCAACTACGAACCTGAAATGATGCTGCTGTTCCGCAACGGCTATTCGATCGGCGGCTGGCGCGGGCGCATGAGCGGCATCGGCGTCAACCACATGTCCAACGGCCGCGCCGATCCGCTGTCGCGCAGCTGGAACCGGGTGATCGCCACCATCGGCCTGGACCGCGAGAACTGGGCGCTGGTGCTGCGCCCGTGGTACCGCCTGCCGGAAGACCGCAAGGACGACAACAACCCGGATATCGAGGACTACATGGGCCGCGGCGACGCCACCCTGACCTGGAACCGGAATGGTCACGAAGTCTCGCTGATGGCACGCCATTCGCTGCGCGGTGGCGACCGTTCGCATGGCGCGGTGCAGCTGGACTACGGCTTCCCGATCAGCAACCTGCTGCGCGGCCATGTGCAGGTGTTCGACGGTTATGGCGAGAGCATGATCGACTACAACCACAAGGCCACCTACATCGGCCTGGGCGTGTCGCTGCTGGAGTGGTACTGATGGCGGTGACGATCTGGCACAACCCGCGCTGCAGCAAGTCGCGCGGGGCGTTGCAGATCCTGCGTGAGCACGGCATCGAACCGACCGTCATCGCCTACCTGGACACCCCGCCGGACGTGGCCACGCTGCAGGCGCTGGTCGCGGCGATGGGCACCGGCGCGCGCGCCCTGCTGCGCACCAGGGAAGAGGCGTATGCCGCGCTTGGCCTGGCCGATCCAGCCTTGGACGACACTGCCCTGCTGGCGGCCATGCACGCGCACCCCGAACTGATCGACCGGCCGATCGTACGCACCCCGCGCGGCGTCCGGCTGTGCCGGCCGCCGGAAACGGTGCTGGAGATCCTGCCGGCCTGACGCAGGGCGGCGCGATGGTTCAACCGCCGCAGCGGCTCATGCAGCGGTCGCGGTCTTCCCCGCAGCGCAGCGCCGGCGAGCGGTTGCGACAGAAGTCGGCGCTGGCCTGGCAGGAACGGCGCAGTTCCGGGTTCTCGATCTTGTCGCAGCGACCGTCGCGCTGGGTGGCGACCCCGGTGCCGCAGGTATCGCTGCTGCCACTGCCCAGTGGGCTGGCCGAGCAACTGTCGTACCGGCTCTGGCAGACCGCCATGCACTGGTTGGCCGCCGTCACCTCGCGCAGGCTGGGGGCCGGATAGGTATCGCCGTCGCTGCTGCAGGCAGCAAGCAGCAGGGTCAGCAGCATCACAGACAACATCCTTGCCATGGTCGTGCTCCTTGTTGGTCGGTGCGGATGCACCTGCGCATCCCAGGCAAATGTAGCACCGCTGGCGTCGCGGTCGCCGCACCGCCAGACCGCGCATCACCGCCAGTCGGTGATGCCTTCGCGCCGATACACCTCGATGAAGGCCGGACGCGCCTTGAGTCGATCGGCGTAGGCCTTGAGCACCGGCCAGGTGTCGCTTGGCACGGGCATGTTGCGCGACCAGCGCAGCAGCATCACCAGCATCAGGTCGACCACGCTGAGGTGCGCGCCGAGCATGTACGGGCCGCCTGCCTGCAGGTGGTCGGACAGCCGCTGCCACGCCGCTTCCAGGCGTTGCCGCGCCTGCTCCCGGGTAGCGCCGGCGTTGTCCGGCCCGGCCATTTCATGGGCGTAGAACCAGGCGCGATACGCCGGCTGTACGGTGTTGGCGCACCAGAACATCCAGCGATAGGCCTCGCCGCGTTCCGGGCTGCCCACCGCCGGCAGGAAGCCCGCCTGCGGATGCAGGTCGGCCAGGTGCAGGGCAATGGCCGCCGCTTCGGTCAGCACCTGCCCGTCCATGACCAGCGTGGGCACCACGCCGGCGGGGTTGAGCGCCAGGTAGTCGTCCGACTTCTGCTGCCGGGTTTCGAAGTCGAGCAGGACCAGCTCGTGCGCGACGCCCAGTTCGATCAACAGCCAATGCACCACCAGCGAGGCGGTACTCGGGGAACCATACAAGGTGGTGGGCATGCGCGGCGCCTGTCAGGGAAAACGTCCCATTATGCGCCGCCCGGCTGCCTGCGATGGATACAGATGCGCGCCAGCGCAGGGCGGCGCTGTGGCTGTTGCGCCGCCCTGCGCAGGCCTAGCATGCGCAGCACCTTCTCCCGGCGTGCGACGATGCCCGAACTGTCCAACCTGCTGGCCTTCGGCCTGATTTCGCTGGGCATGGTGCTCACCCCCGGCCCAAACATGATCTACCTGGTGTCGCGCTCGATCTGTCAGGGACGCGCCGCCGGGCTGGTGTCGCTGGGCGGCATCGCGCTGGGTTTCCTGGTCTACCTGCTGTGCGCGGCGCTGGGCATTACCGCATTGTTGATGGCCGTGCCGCACGCGTACGACGCCCTGCGCATCGCCGGTGCGCTGTACCTGCTGTACCTGGCCTGGCAGGCGCTGCGCCCGGGCGGACCGTCGCCCTTCCAGCTGCGCGACCTGCCGCGCGACAGCCCGCGCCGGTTGTTTGCGATGGGGCTGTTCACCGCCCTGCTCAACCCGAAGATCGCGGTGATGTACCTGTCATTGCTGCCACAGTTCATCCAGCCCAGCGGGCATGGCAGCGTGATGGCGCAGTCGGTGGTGCTGGGACTGGTGCAGATTGCCACCAGCCTGGGCGTCAATGCGTTGATCGTGCTGGCCGCCGGCAGCATTGCCGCGTTCCTTGCACGGCGGCCGCGTTGGCAGACGATGCAGCGCGCGCTGATGGGCACGGTGCTGGGTGCGCTGGCGGTGCGGATGCTGGTGGACGTGCGGCGGTGAGGACGCGCCGACCAGGATGTGCGGCAACGAAAAACGGCGCCCTCGGGCGCCGTTTTTCTTGTCTGGGTGCCAACCAAGGGCCGGCATCCAGAAGGTCAGGCCACCACCACCGGAATCTTGCCGATGCGGGCCTGCCATTCGCGCGGGCCGGTGATGTGCACCGATTCGCCGGTGGAATCCACCGCCACGGTCACCGGCATGTCCTGCACGGTGAACTCGTAGATGGCCTCCATGCCCAGGTCGGCGAAACCGACCACCTTGGCGGCCTTGATCGCCTTGGACACCAGGTACGCCGAACCGCCGACCGCCATCAGGTACGCCGACTTGTTGTCGCGGATCGCTTCGATCGCCGCCGGGCCGCGCTCGGCCTTGCCGACCATGCCCAGCAGGCCGGTCTGTTCCAGCACCTGGCGGGTGAACTTGTCCATGCGGGTGGCGGTGGTCGGGCCGGCCGGGCCGACCACTTCGTCGCGCACCGGGTCGACCGGGCCGACGTAGTAGATGAAGCGGCCCTTGAGGTCGACCGGCAGCGGCTCGCCCTTGTCCAGCATTTCCACCATCCGCTTGTGCGCGGCATCGCGGCCGGTGAGCAGCTTGCCGTTGAGCAGCAGGGTCTGGCCCGGTTTCCAGCTGGCCACGTCTTCGGGGGTGATCGTATCGAGGTCGACACGGGTGCCCTTGGAGGCGTCGTAGGTGATCTGCGGCCAGTCTTCCAGCGACGGCGGATCCAGCATCACCGGGCCACTGCCGTCCAGGGTGAAGTGCGCATGGCGGGTGGCCGCGCAGTTGGGGATCATCGCCACCGGCAGGTTGGCCGCGTGGGTCGGGAAGTCCTTGACCTTGATGTCCAGCACCGTGGTCAGGCCGCCCAGGCCCTGCGCACCGATGCCCAGCGCGTTGACCTTGTCGAACAGCTCCAGGCGCAGCTCTTCGGCGCGGTTGGATGCGCCACGGGCCTTGAGCTCGTTGATGTCGATCGGCTCCATCAGCGATTCCTTGGCCAGCAGCATCGCCTTCTCGGCAGTGCCGCCGATACCGATGCCCAGCATGCCCGGCGGGCACCAGCCGGCGCCCATGGTCGGCACGGTCTTGAGCACCCAGTCCACGATCGAGTCGGACGGGTTGAGCATGGCGAACTTGCTCTTGGCTTCCGAGCCACCGCCCTTGGCGGCGACGATCACCTCCACATGGTCACCGGGCACCACCTTGACGTTGACCACGCCCGGGGTGTTGTCCTTGGTGTTGGTGCGCTTGCCGGCCGGATCAGCCAGCACCGAGGCGCGCAGCTTGTTGTCCGGGTGGTTGTAGGCGCGGCGCACGCCTTCGTTGGCCATGTCTTCCACGCCCATGGTGGCGTCGTCCCAGCGGACGTTCATGCCGATTTCCAGGAACACGGTGACGATGCCGGTGTCCTGGCAGATCGGGCGGTGGCCTTCGGCGCACATCCGTGAATTGATCAGGATCTGGGCCATCGCCTCCTTCGCGGCCGGCGATTCCTCGCGCTCGTAGGCGGCGGCGAGGCTCTTGATGTAATCGACCGGGTGGTAGTACGAAATGTACTGCAGCGCGTCGGCGATGGACTGGATGAGGTCTTCCTGCTTGATCGATGTCACGACTTGCTCGCTTGCTGGAGGCTGGCGGGGATTCAGCCCATCATTTTACCCCCCTCGCGCCGCCAAGGGGCATCCGCCGTGGGGCGACACCGGGCATCGCCTCGGCACGCCGTCTGCGGCACAGTGGCCCTACCCCTGTCACAACCGCGCCCCCGGCGGCGTCCTCCCGTCATGACCCCGACCGATACCTTCCAGACCCACCGCCCCCGCCTGTTTGCCCTGGCCTACCGGCTGCTGGGCAGCCGCAGCGACGCCGAAGACGTGGTCCAGGACGCCTGGCTGCGCTGGCAGGGGGCCGACCTCGCCACTATCCGCGACCCCGAAGGCTGGCTGGTGACCGCCACCACGCGCCTGGGCCTGGACCGCCTGCGGGCGCGGCGCAACGCCCGCATTGAGTACGTCGGGCCGTGGCTGCCCGAGCCGCTGGAGATCGCCCTGGACCCGGATCCGCTGCACGACCCGGCCCAGCGGCACGCGCTGGCCGACGAGGTGTCGATGGCCTTCCTGGCCCTGCTGGAGCAGCTGGGGCCCGACGAGCGCGCCGCCTTCCTGCTCAAGGACGTGTTCGATTACGACTACCCCGACATCGCCCCCCTGCTCGACCACAGCCCGGCCAACTGCCGGCAGTTGGTCCACCGCGCCCGCCAGCGCCTGCAGGCCGGCAAGTCCCGCTTCGCGGTCAGCGCCGGGCAGCACCGCGACCTGCTGACCCGCTTCATGGACGCCTCCCAGCGCGGCGACCAGGCGGCCATTCTGTCGCTGCTGCATGCCAATGCCGAGATGGTGTCCGATGGCGGCGGCCGGGTCACCGCGGCCATCCGCCCGTTGCTCGGCGCCGAGCGCATCGCCCAGTTGTACTGGGCGATCGCGCGGCGCAACGGGGCGCACCCCGCCCGCATCGGCTACGTCAACGGTGAACCGGCCATCCTGCGTTTCCAGGGCAACCAGCTGCACTCGGTGACCCTGGTCAGCATCGACGGCGACCGCATCGCGCGGGTACTGAGCGTGCTCAATCCAGAAAAACTTACCGCACTTGTCACAGCGCGCGACGCGGGCGCGTCCTCCTGATGAAGACGGCCAACGGGGCCGTCATGGAGTCCACCATGTCCGCTTCTCCCCGCGTTCCTTATTTCCGCCTGGCCAACGAGGCCATCAAGGGCCTGCTGGCCACCAGCAAGGCCGTGCATGACAGTTCGATCGACCCGACGTTGATGGAGCTGGTGTTCCTGCGCGTGTCGCAGATCAATGGCTGCGGTTACTGCATGGACATGCATGGCACCGCGCTGCGCAAGGGCGGTATCGAGCCGCGCAAGCTGGACACGCTGCCGGCGTGGCACGAAAGCCGTTTCTTCGACGCCCGCGAGCGCGCCGCCTTGGGCTGGGCCGAAGCGTTGACCCGGTTGCCCGATGGCGCGCCCTCGGATGCGGCCTTCGATGCATTGGCACCGCATTTCGATGAAAAAGGCATCAGCGACCTGAGCGTTGGCGTGGCGGTGATCAATGCATGGAACCGTCTCGGTGCAGGGTTGCTGCCGCCACTGCCGTGATCACCGGAAGGCTGGCAACGTCACCGACGTACGACGCCTTGCGACACGCCTGAATCGCAGCCCTACGACGCACGCCATCGGCGTGCGTCGTACCTGACCCCCTGCCGGCCCGGAGCCAGCTCGCTTGCGTCAGCGGTGAATGAGTCCGTCAATTGCCACCAGGCAACCGCGCATTTGTTTCTATGACGCGTCGAAATGCGCCGCCATGAGGTTAGGTTCCGGCTCCCCCCTCCGGCCGGATGTCCTGCATGCCCGTAGTCCGTTGTCGTCAATCGACGCGCTCCCCCCAGACGTGGATGCCGTCGTTCATTCTTGCCACCACGCTACTGACGGCCCTGCCGGTGATGATCATCATCGAGTGGCCCGATGCCTACGACGCACGCCTGTTCGCCGCATTGGGGCTGATGACCCATATGGGGCTCGCCGCCTGCGCGTGTTGCCTGCCGGGTTGGCTGTGCGGCCGCATTGCGCCGCTGTCGTTTGCCGCCACGCCGGTGACGTTGGCGATGGCAACCGCCTGGATTCTGCTCGTGCTGGTGAACATGCGGGTGTTCCAGTTGTTCGGGTTCCACCTCAACGCGCTGGTGCTGGCGTTGCTGGTGCAAGGCGGGCTGCTGCAGCAACTGGGACTGACCCTGGGGGCGTGGGTGGGCGCTGCCGGCCTGGGACTGGGCCTGCTGTTGCTGCTGGGTGTGCTGGTGCGCCACCTGCACCGTGTCCAGCGCCACTGCCTGGCGCCACGCTGGCTTGGCGTGCTGCTGCCGCTGGTCCTGGTCACGCAGGGCATGGCCATCTGGTTCGATGCCCGGGGGCGCAACGATGCACTGTCAGCCATCGAGGCCGTTCCATGGGCACACACGGCCACCGCGCGACGCCACATGGTGAACTGGGGGCTGGCGCCTGCCGACGGCAACCGACCGCCTTCCGGCACCGCCCAGGCAGGCACCCCGGTCCATCCACGTTCGCCCCTGCAGTGCAACGCCGATGCACCGCTGAACGTGCTGATGATCGTGGTGGACTCGCTGCGGCATGACATGCTCACCCCGGCGCAGATGCCGCACACGTTCGCCTTTGCACAGCAGGCATGGCAGGCGGAGCGTCACTACAGCACCGGCAACAACACCATGCACGGCCTGTTCGGCCTGTTCTACGGCATGCCAGCCCTGCATACCAACACGATGATCCGCCACCGACGCGGGCCCGAGCTGGTGCGACAACTGGACCAGCACGGCTACGACTTCCACCTGTATGGCGGCGCGTCGCTGCACGGTGCCCGCCTGGACCGTGCGGTGTTCGCCGAGCTGGAGGCACCCCTGCATACCGCGCCGGCCGATGTCCCCCAGGACCGGCGTGACCGCCACGTCACCGAGCAGCTTGCCCACGCCATGCAGGCACAGCCTGCCGGCAATCCGTTCTTCGGCTTTCTGTTGCTGGACAGCGCCCATACGCCTTACGCCGTGCCCGCCGGTGCCGAGCAGCGCTTTCTTCCCCAGGCCAGCGCCGGCGACCACCTCAAGGTGACGCGCCGGACCGATCCGACGCGGCTGTTCAACCGTTACCGCAACGCCATCCTCAAGGCCGATGTTCTGGTGGGACGTACGCTCGCCGCGCTGGAGGCGTCGGGACTGGCCGAGCGCACGGTGGTGATCATCACCAGTGACCACGGCGAATCCTTCAACGACCTGGGACGCAACGATTGGGGCCATAACAGCAACTTCAGCGATATCCAGGTGCGCGTGCCCCTGCTGGTGCGCTGGCCCGGCCGCGCCGCCGGCGTCGAGCCAGCGACCACCAGCCACATGGACCTGGCACCGACCCTGCTGCGCCATCTGCTGTCCTGCACGACGCCGATCGAGCACTATTCGGTCGGTCGTGACCTGTTCGGCCCGCTGCCCCCGGACCGGCCCGTGCTGGTGGAATCGTGGACCTCGCGCGCGGTGCGGTTCGGCGACGCCACCTGGCTGCTGCGTCCCTATGGCATCGAAGCCCGTGATGCCCGCTACCAGCCCATCACCGGGGCCACGCCCGATGCGGAGGTGAGTGCGGCACTGGTCGCGCAGATGCAGGTGCCGCAGCCACCGCGGGAGGCGGACGGCGCGCCGTGAGGTCCGGATCCTGATGCACGGGTGGAACGGCGCGGCTTCGCACGGTGCGGCGGGTCGAGCAGCGGTGGGCGCATGTGGCGTGGCGTGCATCGCATTCATCCCTCCGCCACGGCGCGGGCGCGCACAATGGCGGCATGCCTGCTTCCCCCGCTGCCGGTGCGCCCGGCCAGAAGAACCCCAGCCTGCGCGAACGCTTCCAGGCGATGCGCAACCTGCCCCCGTTCCTGCGCCAGGTGTGGCAGACCAGCCCCGCCCTGGCCAGCGCCAGCCTCGGCCTGCGCCTGATCCGTGCGTTGCTGCCGGTGGCGATGTTGTACGTGGGCAAATTGATCATCGACGCGGCGTTGCACCTGAGCCAGCACGAGGCGGGCTTCCCGCCGTTCGGCCAGGCGCTGTCCAGTGGCCTGCTCAATCCCCTGCTGGGCCTGCTGGCGCTGGAGTTCGGCCTGGCGATCGTCTCCGACCTGCTGGGCCGCGCGGTCAACTACGCCGACAGCCTGCTCTCGGAACTGTTCACCAACGTCACCAGCGTGCGGCTGATGGAGCACGCGGCCGAGCTGGACCTGGAAGATTTCGAAGACCCCGACCTGCAGGACAAACTGGACCGCGCGCGCCGCCAGACCATGGGCCGGATGAACCTGATGAGCCAGTTGTTCGGCCAGGTGCAGGACGCCATCACCGTGGCCAGCCTGGCAGTGGGCCTGCTGGTGTACGCGCCGTGGCTGATCCTGCTGCTGGGCGTGGCGCTGGTGCCCGCCTTCATCGGCGAATCGCACTTCAACGCGGCCGGCTACTCGCTCAATTTCCAGTGGACGCCCGAGCGCCGCCAGCTGGATTACCTGCGCCAGATCGGGGCCAGCGTGGAAACCGCCAAGGAGGTGAAGATCTTCAACCTCCACCGGTTCCTGATCGAGCGTTACAAGTACCTGGCCGACAAGTTCTTCCATGCCAACCGCGCACTGGCCCGCAAGCGCGCGTTCTGGGGCACGCTGCTGGCCGCGCTGGGCACACTGGGCTACTACACCGCTTACGCCTACATCGCCTGGCGCACCGTGCGCGGCGACTTTTCCATCGGCGACCTCACCTTCCTGGCCGGCAGCTTCCTGCGCCTGCGCCAGCTGCTGGAGGGCCTGCTGATCGGGTTCTCGCAGGTCGCCGGGCAGGCGCTGTACCTGGACGACCTGTTCTCGTTCTTCCAGATCCAGCCGGAAATCCACTCGCGCACCGATGCGGTGGCGATCCCTCAGCCGATCACCCAGGGCTTCGTGTTCGAGAACGTCGGTTTCCGCTACCCCGATGCCGAGTCGTGGGCCGTGCGCCACCTGGACTTCGAACTGCGTGCCGGCGAAGTGCTGGCCCTGGTCGGCGAGAACGGCGCCGGCAAGACCACCCTGGTGAAGCTGCTGGCGCGCCTGTACGACCCCGACGAGGGCCGCATCCTGCTCGACGGCCGTGACCTGCGCGACTACGACCTGGACGACCTGCGCGCCAACATGGGCGTGATCTTCCAGGACTTCGTGCGTTACAACCTGAGCGCGGGCGAGAACATCGGCGTGGGCCTGGTGGAAGCGATGACCGACGATGCGCGGATCCGCGACGCGGCCCGCCGCGGCATGGCCGACGAGGTCATCAACGCCCTGCCCAACGGCTATGACCAGCTGATCGGCCGCCGCTTCAAGCAGGGCGTGGACCTGTCCGGCGGGCAGTGGCAGAAGATCGCCATCGCGCGGGCCTACATGCGCAACGCCCAGGTGATGATCCTCGACGAGCCCACCGCCGCACTGGATGCGCGCAGCGAGTTCGAGGTGTTCCAGCGCTTCAAGGAACTGTCCGACAACCGCACTGCCGTGCTCATCTCGCACCGTTTTTCTTCGGTGCGCATGGCCGACCGCATCCTGGTGCTGGCCGGCGGCCGGATCGAGGCCAGCGGCACCCACGCCGAGCTGATGACCCAGGGCGGCCGGTATGCCGAATTGTTCGAGCTGCAGGCGGCCGGATACCGCTGAAACCCCCTTCCCCCCGCCGCTTCCCGGCCAGTCAATGAGAATTTATCTCATTTGAGATAAACTGGCCGGGACAAAACAGATCAGACCCCACCCCCATGTCTTCCGCTTTCGGCGCCGAAACGGTGCTTGAGGTCCGTCACTGGACCGACGCCTACTTCAGCTTCACCACGACCCGCGACAGCGGTTTCCGCTTCGAGAATGGCCAGTTCGTGATGATCGGCCTGGAAACCGAAACGCGGCCGCTGCTGCGTGCCTACTCGATCGCCAGCGCCAACTGGGAAGAGAACCTGGAGTTCTTCAGCATCAAGGTGCAGGACGGCCCGCTGACCTCGCGCCTGCAGCACATCCAGCCCGGCGACAAGGTGCTGGTTGGCAAGAAGCCCACCGGCACCCTGCTGATCAGCGACCTGCACCCGGGCAAGCACCTGTACCTGCTGGGCACCGGCACCGGCCTGGCGCCGTGGCTGTCGGTGATCAAGGACCCGGAAACCTACGAACGCTTCGACAAGGTGATCCTCACCCACGGCGTGCGTTACGAAAAAGACCTGGCCTACCGCGACCTGTTCGAAAAGGAACTGCGCGAGCACGAGTTCCTGGGCGAGATGATCGGCGACAAGTTGCTGTACTACCCGGCCGTCACCCGTGAGGCATTCCCCAACCAGGGCCGCCTGACCTCGCTGATGGAAAGCGGCGAGATGCAGAAGACCCTCGGCCTGCCGCCGCTGGACCCGGAAAACGACCGCGCCATGATCTGCGGCAGCCCGCAGATGCTGGCCGACCTGCGCACCGTGCTGGACAGCCGTGGCTTCCAGACCTCCCCGCGCATCGGCACCCCCGGCCACTACGTCTTCGAGCGCGCGTTCGTCGAGAAGTAACCGCGCCCGCGTAGCGGATCGCCCCGCCTGCGCCGCCCGTAGAGCCGGGCTCTGCCCGGCTGATCGACCCACCTGCCCCCCCTGGTAGAGCCGGGGCTCTGCCCGGCTGATCGACCCACCTGCACCCCTTGGTAGAGCCGGGCTCTGCCCGGCTGATCGACCCACCTGCCCCCCTGGTAGAGCCGGGCTCTGCCCGGCTGATCGACCCACCTGCCTCCCCCGGTAGAGCCGGGCTCTGCCCGGCTGATCCACCCACCTGCCCCCTGGTAGAGCCGGGCTCTGCCCGGCTGATCGACCGACCGCCGCCCCGGCCGGGCAGAGCCCGGCGCTACGGGATGGTCGACCCACCACCGCGCAAGCCGGGCAGAGCCCGGCGCTACGGGCTGATCGACCCACCACCGCGCCAGCCGGGCAGAGCCCGGCGCTACGGTTTGGCCGCCCCGATGAAGATTCTGCCCGGGCGGGCTATATTCCGCTCCAGCCCGGCAATGCGCCGGCGCGCCAGCCCGGAATGCCACGATGATCAGGAAGATCCGCCGCGCCCTCGCCTGCCTGCTGCTCGCCATGAGCCTGGTCGCCAGCGCCGCCGCGCCCACCACGCCTTCGCCGAAGGCTGGCGATATCCCGCCGCAGATCCTGGGCAAGGATCGCCAGGGCAACGTGGTCGACCTGGCCAGCCAGCGCGGCAAGGTCGTCATCGTCACCTTCTGGGCGTCCTGGTGCGGCCCGTGCCGCAAGGAGCTGCCGGTGCTGGGCCAGCTGCAGAAGGTGATCGGACACGACGCGCTGCAGGTGTACGCGGTGAACCTCAAGGAACCCCGCGCCGATTTCGCCGCCATCGCCCGCAGCCGCAACGCGCCGCCGCTGGACTACATCCACGACGCCAAGGGCGTGGTCAGCGACCAGTACGGCATCCAGGCCATCCCGCACATGTTCATCATCGGCCACGACGGCAGCATCGCCCGCGTGCACCGCGGCTACTCCGAACAGAGCCTGCCCGACATCGTCAACGACATCCTCGCCCTGCTGCCCGAAGACGTCCGCAACCGCCAGGCCGGCGGCTGACTCCCGCCGCGGTAGAGCCACGCCATGCGTGGCTGGGACATGTGGCCATCGCGTAATGCGAGGAGCCGGCCAGCGGCCGGCACTACCGGGACGTATTGCCGGCCGGTATCAGCCGGCCAGTGCGGCTTCGATTCGGACGATCCGGGCACACAAGCCGGTAGAGCCACGCCATGCGTGGCTGGGACATGTGGCCATCGCGTAA
>NZ_JBEPSF010000029.1:0-23099 GCF_040548725.1 Stenotrophomonas sp. 2619
GGGGGGGGGGGGGGGGGGGGGGGGGGCGCGGCCGCGGGGGGGGGGGGGGGCCGCCCCCGCCGCCCCCCCCCCCCCCCCCCCCCCCCCCCCCCCCCCCCCCCCCCCCCCCCCCCCCCCCCCCCCCCCCCCCCCCCCCCCCCCCCCCCACGGCCGCGCCCGGAAAGCCACAACGCACGCTTCTGCTCGCCCCGCATAGGGGCGAAGAACAAAAAAGGGCGCCTTTCGGCGCCCTTCTTCATTCATACGATCGACCGCTTACCAGACCAGGTCGTCGGGCACCTGGTAGGCAGGGTCGGCGTACGGATCAGCCTCGGCAGTGGCGTTGGGATCCACGCGCAGCGCCACCGACGGAGCGAAGATGGCTTCGGCCTCGTCGAGCACGGCCGCCGTGACCAGCAGGTAGCGGCCGTTCTGCTGCAGCACACCCAGCTCGCCGGCGTTGAGCGCCTTGAGCTGGTCGGCGGTGACGTACACGCGCTTGATCTTGCCGCCGTAGTTGAAGTGGCGGGCGATCTCGGCGCCGGCGTCATTCAACGACTTGCCTTCCAGCAGCACGTCCAGCTTGGCCTTGGCTTCGCGGCGCAGCCGCGCCTCTTCCTGCTTCAGGCGTTCGGCTTCGATGCGGTCGTCTTTTTCCTTCTGCGCACGGATCGCGTAGGCCTTGGCCAGGTCGATGTCCTCGCGCGAACGCGGCTTGCCCTGGCCGGCATTCTGGCCCTGGCCGGGACGCGGGCCGCCGCCCGGGCGGCCCTTGCCGTGCGGCGCGCGGCGCGCGGCGTCGCCCTCGCGCGGCGGACGCCCCGGGGCACCCTCACGCGGCGGGCGCGCTTCGCCGGGCTTGCCCGGAGGACGCGCACCGTGGGGTTTATTGCCCGGCCGGCCGTCACGGCGGGCATCGGGTTTGCGTTCTGGCTTGGGCGCGGATTTGAAACCCAGGCCCAGCAGCTGGTCGCGGAGTGTATCGCTCATGACGTGGAATCGATCAGTAGTGCGGGGGCGGCGGTTCTTCGCCCGAATCGGAATACAGCGCGTTGCGGACCTTGCCCAGGTCCTCCAGCAGCAGGCGGGTCAGGTCGGCGTTGCGGCTGCCTTCGATGCGTGCATCGGCCAGCGCTTCACTGAGCTCGGCCAAGGCCTGTTCCTGGAAGGACACGCGCATTTCCAGCTCGATCAGGCGCGCTTCCAGCGCCTGCTCACGCGGTGTGGGGGTGGAATCATGCATGCAGCGAACGTCCCCGGCCAATGCCGTAGTAGGCCAGGCCCGCGGCTTCGATCTCCTGCGGGTCGTACAGGTTGCGGCCGTCGAACACGACCGCATCGTTGAGCACCTCGCGCAGGCGGACGAAATCCGGGCTGCGGAACTGCTTCCATTCGGTCACCACGACCAGCGCATCGGCGCCGTCCAGCGCGTCGTAGGCGTTGTCGCAGAACACCAGGTCATCGCGCTCGCCAAAGATGCGGCGCGCTTCCTCGGTGGCTTCGGGATCGTAGGCGCGCACGCTGGCGCCGCCCTCCCACAACTGGGCCAGCAGGCGCCGGCTGGAAGCTTCGCGCATGTCGTCGGTGTTGGGCTTGAAGGCCAACCCCCACACCGCGAAGGTCTTGCCACGCACGCCTTCGTCCTCGCCACGGTCATAGTGGCGCTGGATCAGCTGGTAAAGATGCCCCTTCTGCGCTTCGTTGACCGCCTCCACCGCGTTCAACAGCTTCGGCTCATGGCCATGCTGCTGCGCGGTGCGGGCCAACGCCTGCACATCCTTGGGGAAACACGAGCCGCCGTAACCGGCGCCCGGGTAGATGAAGTGCCAGCCGATGCGCGGATCCGAGCCGATGCCCTGGCGGACCTGCTCGATATCGGCACCGACTTTCTCGGCGATGTTGGCAATTTCGTTCATGAACGAAATCTTGGTCGCCAGCATCGCGTTGGCGGCGTACTTGGTCAGCTCCGCCGAGCGCACGTCCATTTCCACCACGCGATCGTGGTTGCGGTTGAACGGTGCGTACAGGCGGCGCATCAACGCCACCGAATCGGGGTTGGAGGCACCCACCACGATGCGGTCCGGCCGCATGCAGTCGGCAACCGCGTCGCCCTCCTTCAGGAATTCCGGGTTGGAGACCACGTCGAACGCGATCTCCACCCCACGCGCCGCCAGTACCTCGGCAATGGCGGCACGCACCTTGTCGGCCGTGCCTACCGGCACGGTCGACTTGTTCACCACCACGGTCGGCACGGCCATGTGCGTGCCGATCGTGCGGGCTACCGCCAGCACGTACTGCAGGTCGGCGCTGCCGTCCTCGTCCGGTGGCGTGCCCACGGCGATGAAAATCACCTGGCCATGCGTGATCGCGCTGGCGGCATCGGTGGTGAAGGCCAGCCGCGATGCGGCGTGATTGGCCTTGACCATCGGCTCCAGGCCCGGCTCGTAGATCGGGATGACGCCACGGTTGAGGCCATCAACCTTGGCCTGGTCGATATCGACGCAGACCACCTGGTGGCCGACATCGGCCAGGCAGGTACCCGTGACCAGACCGACGTAGCCGGTACCGAAAATCGCTACACGCATGTCCGTGGGGACTCCAGTTTCGCTTACGGCAGGACGTTGAGCAGTTCGACGTCGAAGGTCAGCGTCGCGTTCGGACCGATCGGACCGCCCGGCGTGCCCTGTTCGCCGTAGGCCAGCTCGCCCGGGATCCAGAAGCGGTACTTGGACCCGGTCGGCATCAGCGAGACGCCTTCGGACCAGCCCTTGATCACCTGGTCCAGGCCGAATTCGATCGGCTGGCCACGCTCGTAGCTGCTGTCGAACACGGTGCCGTCAAGCAGCTTGCCTTCGTAGTTGACGCGGACCTTGCTGGTCGGCATCGGGCGCTCGCCCGAACCCGGACGCAGCACCTGGTACTGCAGGCCCGAAGCGGTGGTGACAACGCCCGGCACGGTCTTGTTCTTGGCCAGGAACGCATTGCCTTCGGTGCGGTTGGTACCGCCCTTGGCGGCCGCCTGGGCCTGCATTTCAGCCTGCTTGCCGGCCATGAAGCCTTCCAGCGTGGCCTTGGCCTGCTCCGGGGTCATCTTGGCGGTGCCACCGTTGAAGGTGGTGGTGACGGCGTCGAACAGCGCGTCCAGGTCCAGGTCCGCCTTCAGCGGGGCCAGCGACGGACCCACGGCGTAGGTGCCCAGCATCAGGCCGACCTTCTCGCGGTCCACCTTCGGCGGCGCCGAACCCGGGGCCACGCCCGGCACCGGCTGGCCGCTCTTGGCCATCATCGCCTGGCGCAGGGCGGCGTCGGTCTTCTGTGCCTCGTCCTGCGAAATCAGCGGCGGCTTGCCTTCAAAGGCATTGGTCACGCCGCGGCGCAGGGCCGCCAGATCGATCTCGCTGGAGATCGGGGCGAACGAGTTGGCCACGTCGATACCGATGGCGTAGCCGAGCTTTTCCCGTTGGGAGTTCAAAGCGGAAGTCTCCTTGACGGCCGCACGCGCGGCCGGTTGTTGCGACATCACGGTACCGGTGGCACCCATCGCCAGAATCAGAACCGACGCCGCGGCGCCGCGCATTCCCATCTTCATTCGCTACTTTCCTGGAAGTGACTGGACGCCGACGTCGGCGCGAAAGCAATCATTGTCGCACGCACATGCGAGATGTCGAGGTTGTCAGTGTTTTGCCGGTGTGACAGACAGCTCACGTTCGATCGCGGCGACCAGCGCCTTGTCGTCCGGCGTGACCTTGCTGGGGAACTGCGCCACCACCCGGCCATCCCGGCCGATCAGGTACTTGTGGAAATTCCAGCCCGGCGCGACCCCGGTCGCGGCGGTCAGCCGCTGGTACAGCGGCGTGGCCTGCGGCCCGGTGACCTGCACCTTCTGGAACATCGGGAACTTGACCCCGTAGGTCAGCGTGCAGAATTCCTGGATCTGGGTCTCATCGCCCGGCTCCTGCCCCTTGAAGTCGTTGGACGGGAAGCCCAGCACCGAGAAGCCGCGCGCGGCGTACTTCTGCTGCAGCGCCTCCAGGCCTTCGTACTGCGGGGTGAAGCCGCACTTGCTGGCGGTGTTGACCACCAGCAGCACCTTGCCGCCGTACTGCTTCTGCAGGTTGACCTCGGCCTTGCCGGCCAGCGGTCGATAGGAAACGTCCAGCAGCCCGGCCGCGTGGGCCCCGCTGGCGGCCAACAACCCGCCCAGCAGCAGCGTCACGCCCCAGCGGCGGACCCGCGGGGTGGCCGTACGGTGCGGGGACGACTCAAGGTGGGTCAGGGACATCACGACACTCCACGAAAGGGATCAAAAAGGCTGTTTCGGACTATATCACCGGCACTTTTGCCGCTGCGTGGCATCGCCGCGGCGCCCTCCCCCGACGCAGGCCGGCGGGCCTTGGCGACCCCGGCCTCCACCGGGCCCTGATCCCCTGATCGGCCCCAGCTTGCCGACTCTGGCGGTCTGCCGCCGCACCTGAATAGACGCGCCCGCTCACCTACCATTGACCAGACTGAATGGACGATAGCCCATCCCGTTGTCAGGAAACCAAGACATCCTTATACAAATCAATATGTTGAAGTCACAGCGCGTTCGCTGTCACACCCCTGCCATCAGTTGGGGGTGGCAACCTGTTGCACTCCGGCGTGCCGGTGTTATAGTTGCATACAACACCAGTCACCTGATGCAGGGGAAGCCCATGAACCGCATGCGCCGCCGCCAGTCCGCCAAAGCTGTCACCGCCGCCTCCGCGCTGTTGCTGCTCGGTTGGCTTGGCACCCCTGCCGGTGACCTCGGCAGCACCGCTGCCACCGGTGCGTTTGAAAGCCCGCAGGACGCAGGCGTACTCCAGGCAGGGAACGCCAACGGCGCCCCCACGCCCCCCCGCCGGCTGCACAGCTCCCTGTCCATGCCTTACTTCTCATTCGCACAGTCGCTGAACCCACGGAGCTGACCATGAGCGATATCCAATGGAGCGATGGTGCTCCGATCTACCGTCAGCTGAAAGAGCGAGTGATTGCCATGATGCTTGACGGCATCATCAAGCCTGGCGACGCCCTGCCTTCGGTCCGACAGGTCGCCGCCGAGTACCAGCTCAACCCCATCACCGTTTCGCGCGCCTACCAGGAACTGGCTGACGAGGGCCTGGTCGAGAAGCGCCGCGGGCTGGGCATGTTCATGACCGAGGAAGCGGCCACGCAGCTGCGCAGCAGCGAGCGCGACCGGTTCCTCAATGAAGAATGGCCACTGGTGTTGGAACGCATCCAGCGCCTGGGCCTGAATATCGACGAATTGCTGCCCCAGGGGAAATCCTCATGAATGCCGTTGCAAGTGATGTCGTCATTTCCGCCCGTGGCCTGCGCAAGGCCTACAAGCAGACCGTGGCGCTGGACAACACCAGCTTCACCATCGCCCCGGGCCGGATCACCGGCCTGATCGGCCCCAACGGCGCCGGCAAGACCACCCTGCTCAAGGCGCTGCTGGGCCTGACCACGGTGGAAGGCGAACTGCAGGTGCTGGGGCTGGACCCGGCCGTGCAGCGCAACGCGCTGATGAACGATGTGTGCTTCATCGCCGACGTGGCGGTGCTGCCGCGCTGGATGAAGGTGCGCGAAGCGATCGACTTCGTCGCCGGCACCCACCCGCGCTTCGACCGCGCCCGCTGCGAGCGTTTCCTGGCCTCGACCAAGCTGCAGCCCAAACAGCGCGTGCGCGAACTGTCCAAGGGCATGATCGTGCAGCTGCACCTGGCGCTGGTGATGGCCATCGATGCCAAGGTGCTGGTGCTGGACGAGCCGACCCTGGGCCTGGACATCCTGTACCGCAAGGAGTTCTACCAGCGCCTGCTGGAGGATTACTTCGACGAGCAGAAGACCATCATCGTCACCACCCACCAGGTGGAAGAGATCGAGCACATCCTCACCGACGTGATGTTCATCCGCGACGGCCGCATCGTGCTCACCACCGACATGGAAGACATCGGCGAGCGCTACAGCGAAGTGCTGGTATCGGCCGAGTCGCTGGAGGCCGCGCGCGCCCTGCAGCCCATCGACGAGCGTGCCCTGCCGTTCGGCAAGACCGTGCTGTTGTTCGACGGGGTGCCGCGCGCCCAGCTCACGCCCCTCGGCGAGATCCGCAGCCCGGGGCTGGCGGACCTGTTCGTGGCCATCATGAAGGGAACCTACGCATGAACACCGTCCACTACCACCCCATCAGCAAGGCCAGCACCTTCAAGTGGATGCTCAAGCGCGAGTACTGGGAAAACCGCGGCGGGTTCCTGTACGCCCCGCTGATCGCCGGCGCGATTTCGCTGGTGATGAGCCTGATCGGCATTCTGTTCGGGCTGCTGGCCATGAACCGCGCGGCCAAGAGCGGCGGCCTGGTGATCGACAATGAAAGCGTCAACGTCAACGGGCTGGACCTGGCCCTGCTGACGAAGAAGCTGGACGCCGAGGCGCTGCACAACCTGGCCAACGGCCTGGACCTGACCCTGCTGCTGAGTTCGCTGTGGCCGTTCATCGTGCTGGCCTTCGTGGTGTTCTTCTACTGCCTGGGTGCGCTGTACGACGACCGCCGCGACCGCAGCATCCTGTTCTGGAAGTCGCTGCCGCTGTCGGACACCCAGACCGTGCTGTCCAAGGCATTGAGCGCATTGCTGGTGGCGCCGGTGATCGCGGTGCTTGCCTCGATCCTGACCATGTTCGGCTTCCTGCTGATCATCAGCGTGGTGGTGCTCAGCCATGGCGGCGACCCGATGACCCTGATCTGGGGCCCGGCCAGCCCGCTGGCGATCGCCGCCGGCCACCTGTCCTGGCTGCCGGTGTACCTGCTGTGGGCACTGCCGAGCGTGGGCTGGCTGCTGATGTGCTCGGCCTGGGCCAAGACCAAGCCGTTCCTGTGGGCGGTGATGCTGCCGCTGTTTGCCGGCATCATCGTCAGCACCACGCACCTGATGAACGCTTTCGACAGCACCAGCGGCTGGTTCTGGAAGCACATCGTCGGCCGCCTGTTGCTGGGTACCCTGCCGGGCAGCGACGTGTTCTACCGCGCCGATGAGCTGCGCGCGGTGATCGGCGACCGTGACAACCTGGTGGCCGCGCTGGCCCCGGCCAACCAGCTGACCGCGTTGAGCCTGCCCGATATCTGGATCGGTGCCGCGGTGGGCGTGGTATTCATCATCGTCGCCATCCGCCTGCGCCGCCGCGCCGGCGAGATCTGATCGATTCACTCAAGGAGCCGCACATGATCCGCATGCTCGCTGTTGCTTCCCTGCTGTTGCTGCCGCTGTCGGCCCTGGCCGAACAGCCGCAGTGCAAGTTCAATGCACCGCGTGACCTCAAGCTCGACCTGGCCGGCGCCAAGGCGGTGGTGTTCGAGGTCAACCAGCACGATCTGGTGCTCACCGCCGGTGGCGGTGCCGCACAGCTGAGTGGCCGCGCCTGCGCCTCCAACGCGGACTGGCTGCGCCAGCTCACCGTGACCCAGCAGAAGGTGGGCGACAAGCTGGTGGTGCGCCTGCAACGCGAGAAGCAGAACCTCAGCATCAACATCGGCGGCAGCAACTACGCCTACCTGGATCTGCGCGGCAGCGTGCCGGACACCCTGCTGGTGCAGCTGAAGGTCGGCTCGGGCGACGTCAGCGTCACCGGCGCGCACTCGCTCAGTGCCGACGTCGGCTCCGGCGACATCGCCCTGCACGACATCAAGGGCGCGGTCACCGCCGCGATCGGCTCGGGCGATGTGACCCTGGACGGCGCCGGTTCGCTCAACCTGTTGTCGGTGGGTTCGGGCGACTTCAAGGCACGCAACCTGCGCGGCAACGCGAAGGTCGGCACGGTGGGGTCGGGCGACCTCGAACTGGACGGTGTGCAGGGCAACGTCACGCTGGAAACGCTGGGCTCCGGCGACGCCGACGTGCGCCAGGTCAAAGGCAACGTCAGCATCGGCAACGTGGGCTCGGGCGATGTCGAGCTGCGCGGCGTGGGCGGCAACGTCAGCGTCGAACGGCATGGCTCCGGTGACATCACCGCGCGCGATGTCAGCGGCGACCTGACCGTGGCCCACAGCGGCAGTGGCGATGTGAACCACAGCGGTATCGGCGGTCGCGTGCAGCTGCCGCGCGGCAAGTAATCCTCCCATTTCCAGGAACGAGCGCATGACCACCCGACTGCTGCTGCCCACCCTGCTGCTGTGCCTGCCGCTGGCAGCCTGCAACAACCGCGACGCCGCCCGGACCGACCCCGGCACCGGCAAGGCCACGTCGCCGGCCGCTGAAGCCAGCACCGTTGGCAAGACCGTGCAGGACGCCACCGACAAGGCCCGCAAGGAACTGGCGCAGAGCAATATCAGCGTGTCCAACGGCCAGTCGATCAAGGCCGAAATCACCCCGCAGGGCGAACTGCTGATCAACGGCACCGCCGTGGCCACCGACGCCCACCAGCGCGAACTGCTGCTGGACTATCGCAAGCAGGTGGAAGCGGTGGCCGGCGCCGGCATGGAGATCGGCGTGGCCGGGGCCAACCTGGGCGTGAAGGCGGCCGGCGAGGCGCTGAAGGGCATCTTCTCCGGCGATACCCAGGGCATCGAGGGGCGGGTGAACGCCGAAGCCAGCAAGATCGAGGCCCAGGCCAAGCAGTTGTGCACCCTGCTGCCGGGCATGATGGCCAAGCAGCAGGCGCTGGCCGCGGCGGTACCCGAGTTCAAGCCCTACGCCACCATGGACCAGAGCGACATCGACGACTGCGGCAAGTAATCGCCGGGCCTGCGACGTTCGGTCGCAGCCGGGTCCGCACGCACGGGGGGAGGACTAGAATGGTCCTCCCCCTTTTCATGTCTGCGCCCACCATGAAGAAGCTGTGCCTGCTGCTGTTCGCCCTGTTCTGCCTGGCCGCCACCGGCTGCGACCAGGAATACCGCAACCATCGTGCCGAGCGCGGCAAGCCGAAGATCACCGTCAGCGACGGCATGCTCACCGTGCGCCGCGCGCCGGCGCCGAACATCATCGTGCTGCCCAACGGCCACATGAAGATCGACGAGATCGAAATTCCGCTCGACCCCAGCCAGCAGGCCCTGCTGCAGGGGATGTTCGGCCAGCTGCAGGTGCTGCGCCAGAACACCCTCACCGACGCCCCGCCGGACCCGGCCAAGCGCTCGGTCAAGATCCAGGTGCCACCCGGCATGCAGCCGATCCCGCCGGACCTGGTGCAGCGCATCCCGGAGTTCAAGGACTACACCGAGACCTTCGACAACCTGCAGGCGGATCGGCACTGAGGATTGACGGCGCGGCGCGTCGATGGGTCGGGCGCTGGGCGCCCCTGCCCTTTCCGGCGACGCCCCCGGCGTCGGCCTGCGGCCGCCCCCTCCTCCTTTACTTCGCCTCCAAGGGCAGGGGCGCCCAGCGCCCGACCCACCGACGGCCACTGAAACGGCACGTAGAGCCGGGCTCTGCCCGGCTTCTGATTGTCCCTGGGAGCCGGCCAGCGGCCGGCACTACCGGGGCACGTAGAGCCGGGCTCTGCCCCGCTTCTGATTGTCCCTGGGAGCCGGCCAGCGGCCGGCACTACCGAGGCACGTAGAGCCGGGCTCTGCCCGGCTTCTCATTGTCCCTGGGAGCCGGCCCGCGGCCGGCACTACCAGGAGAGAGCACAACCAAAAAACGGGCCTTTCGGCCCGTTTTTCGTTCCAACCTCACCCGCTCGGTCAACCGCCGCCGCCACCGCCGGCATGGATGCCGCCTGCCGTGAGCGCTGCCGGATCCAGCAGCTTGCGCAGCTCGGCCTCGGACAACCCGCTGTCTTCCAGCGCCACGTCCAGCACCGGGCGCTGCTCCTTGTAGGCGCGCTTGGCAATCGCCGCGGCCTTTTCATAGCCGATGATCGGGTTCAGCGCGGTCACCAGGATCGGGTTGCGATCCAGCGCCTCGCGCACCCGGTCCTCGCGCACCGTCAGGCCGGCGATCGCGGTATCGGCCAGCAGCCGCGAGATGTTGGACAGCAGGCCGATCCCATCGAGCAGGTTGGCTGCGATCAGCGGCAGCGTCACGTTCAACTGGAAATTGCCGGTCTGCCCGGCCACCGTGATCGCGGTGTGGTGGCCGATCACCTGCGCGCACACCATCACCGTGGCCTCCGGAATCACCGGGTTGACCTTGCCCGGCATGATCGAGCTGCCCGGCTGCAGCGCCGGCAGTTCGATCTCGCCCAGGCCAGCCAGCGGACCGGCATTCATCCATCGCAGGTCGTTGGCGATCTTGATCAGGGCCACCGCCAGCGCGTTGAGCTGGCCGGACAGTTCCACCGCATCGTCCTGCGCGGCCAGGCCTTCGAACTTGTTCTCGGCGCTGTCGAACTTGACCCCGGTCTGCTGCTTGAGCAGCTTGGCCACGCGCTCGCCAAAGCGCGGATCGGCATTGATGCCGGTGCCGATCGCGGTGCCGCCCAGCGGTAGCCGACGCAGGCGCTTGAGGCTGTCTTCAATACGCTCCTGCGCAGAGGACAACTGCGCCGACCACGCACCGAACTCCTGCTCGAAGGTCAGCGGCATGGCGTCCATGAGGTGCGTGCGCCCGGTCTTGACCACCTTGCGCAGGCTGCGACCCTTCTTGTCGATGGTCTTGCGCAGGTGCACCAGCGCTGGCAGCAGCTGTTCGTGCACGCCCAGCAACGCCGACACGCGCAGCGCGGTGGGAATCACATCGTTGGAGCTCTGCCCCTGGTTGACGTGGTCGTTGGGATGCACCGCCAGCTTGCCCGCCTTGCCCGCGCGGTTGGCCAGGGTGGCAATGACCTCGTTGGCATTCATGTTCGACGACGTGCCCGAACCGGTCTGGTACACATCGATCGGGAAGTGCGCATCGTGCTGGCCGTCGGCCACTTCGGCCGCGGCTGCCTCGACCGCCTTGCCGATGTTCTTCGGCAGATGACCCAGTTCGACGTTCACCGCCGCCGCTGCGCCCTTGACCAAGCCCAGCGCGCGGATGAAACCGCGCGGCATGCGCTGCCCGGACACCGGGAAATTGTTCACGGCCCGCTGCGTCTGCGCGCCCCACAACGCATCACTGGGCACCTGCAATTCGCCCATGCTGTCGTGTTCGATCCTGAAACCCTTGCTCATTGCATTACTCCGCGATTCTTTCGGTGGGGAAAGGGAACCTGCGGCTGGCAACGGGCCTGATTCCCTGGCTGGCGGCTCCAGCCACAATACTCCCACCGCGCACTGAAACCCAACAGCGCGGGTGATCGGCTAGACTCGGGATTCGTGTCCATTCAGAAAGATTTCCGCCCCCATGGGTGACGACCCTCACTGTAGTTTCTGGCGCGCCGCTGCGCGCATGCCCCTGCCCGCGCACCCCGCCGGCGCCGATGCCCCCCTGCCTGCTGCGGCCATGCCGCGGGGCGCGCGATGATCGGCAACCTGCTCCTGCTGCTGTTGGCCTTCGGGCTGGTGCTGCTCAACGGGTTCTTCGTGGCCGCCGAGTTCGCCCTGGTCAAGCTGCGCCATACCCAGGCCGTCGGCCTGGCCGAACGCCACGGCTGGCGCGGCCGCCTGCTGCTCAACGTGCATTCGCACCTGGATGCGTACCTGTCGGCGTGCCAGCTGGGCATCACCCTGTCCTCGCTGGGCCTGGGCTGGGTCGGCGAGCCGGCCTTCGCGCACCTGCTGCAGCCGTTGTTCGATGCCTTCGGCATGAGCGCCGACGCCTCGCGCCTGACCGCCTTCATCATCGCCTTCAGCGTGATTTCGTTCCTGCACATCGTGCTGGGCGAACTGGCCCCCAAGTCGATGGCGATCCGCCGCCCGGACCGCATGTCGCTGTGGACCGCCGCACCCCTGTACCTGTTCTACTGGGCCATGTACCCGGCCATCTGGCTGCTCAACAACAGCGCCAATGCGCTGCTGCGGCTGGCCGGCTGGGGCGATGTTGAACACACCTCGCACCGCTATTCGCGCGAGGAACTCAAGCTCATCGTCGGCCGCCAGCAGCCCACCGACAGTGCACCGGACCACGGCCTGACCCTGATGAGCCACGCACTGGAACTGCCGGAGCTGGTCGCCGGCGACCTGATGCGCCCGCGCGACCATATGCGCGCGTTCCGCGACGGGATGGGCCTGGCCGACGTCATGGCCGAGTTCGCCGAGAGCCGTTACAGCCGCTACCCGTGGTTCGACCGCGACGGCGAGGACGTGCTCGGCATCCTGCACATGAAGGACCTGCTGGTGGAAATCGCCCGCGGCCAGCCCACCGACGACCTGCGCGCCCTGCTGCGCCCGGCCAACCTGATCGCGCTGGAGACCCCGGTTCCCAGCGTGCTGGAACGCTTCCGCACCGGCACCACGCACCTGGCGCTGTGCGTGGAGGAACATGGCCGCATCCTGGGCTACTTCACCCTGGAAGACCTGTTGGAAGTGGTGGTCGGTGACATCGAGGACGAGCACCCGCATATCGTCAAGGACGCCCCCACCCGTGGCGCCGATGGCAGCTTGCTGGTGGCCGGCTCGACCTCGATCTTCCGGCTGGAGCGCCTGCTCGGGCATGACCTGGAGGCCCCGGACCACCTCAATTCGGTCGGCGGGCTGATCGTCCACCAGTTGCAGCGCCTGCCGGAAGAAGGCGAGCAGCTGGTGATCGACGGCCACCAGTTCACCATCAAGCGCATGGCCGGCCACCGCATCCAGGCCGTTACCGTACGCATGGCACAGGCCGAGCCCCCCGGGGAAGCGTAGAATGACGGCCCCCGCCGTCATTGCCCTGCGCCCGCCATGTCCGAATTCGCCCTGCTCGCCCTGTCCCCGCTCGATGGCCGCTACGCCGGCAAGGTCGACGCACTGCGTCCGATCTTCTCCGAATACGGCCTGATCAAGGCCCGCGTGAAGGTCGAAGTGGAATGGCTGCTGGCCCTGGCCAACGAGCCGGGCATCGTCGAACTGGCGCCGTTCTCGGCCGCCGCCACGGCCCGCCTGCGCGCGCTGGCCGAAGATTTCGCCCCGGCCCATGCCGCGCGGGTGAAGGAGATCGAGCGCACCACCAACCACGACGTCAAGGCGGTGGAGTACTTCATCAAGGAACAGCTCAAGGCCGACGCCGAGCTGGGCCCGGCGCTGGAGTTCGTGCATTTCGCCTGCACCAGCGAAGACATCAACAACCTCAGCTACGGCCTGATCCTGGAACAGGCCCGCCGTGAAGTGCTGCTGCCCAGCCTGGACGGCGTGACCGCCAGCCTGCGCGCCCTCGCCCACGCCCAGGCCGAGCAGCCGATGCTGTCGCGCACCCACGGCCAGACCGCCTCGCCCACCACCCTGGGCAAGGAAGTGGCCAACGTGGTCGCCCGCCTGGAGCGCCAGCGC
The DNA here is from genome assembly GCF_040548725.1 of Stenotrophomonas sp. 2619. NCBI lineage: Bacteria > Pseudomonadati > Pseudomonadota > Gammaproteobacteria > Lysobacterales > Lysobacteraceae > Stenotrophomonas > Stenotrophomonas sp. 2619. The sequence goes on from NZ_JBEPSF010000029.1 coordinate 13,319, forward strand.
AGGCAGATCGCCGCGGTGGAACTGACCGGCAAGATCAACGGCGCGGTCGGCAACTACAACGCCCACGTCATCGCCTACCCGGCAGTGGACTGGCCGGCCTTCGCCAAGCGCTTCGTGGAAAGCCTGGGCCTGGTGTTCAACCCGTACACCACCCAGATCGAGCCGCACGACAACGTCGCCGAAATCGGCGATGCCGCGCGCCGCGCCAACATCATCCTGATCGACCTGGCCCGCGACATCTGGGGCTACATCTCGCTGGGCTACTTCAAGCAGAAGCTCAAGGAAGGCGAAGTGGGCTCCTCGACCATGCCGCACAAGGTCAACCCGATCGACTTCGAAAACGCCGAAGGCAACTTCGGCATCGCCAACGCCCTGTTCGAGCATTTCAGCGCCAAGCTGCCGATCAGCCGCTGGCAGCGCGACCTCACCGACTCCACCGTGCTGCGCGCGGTCGGCACCGCCTTCGGCCACACCCAGGTCGGCCTGGATTCGCTGGCCAAGGGCCTGGGCAAGCTGACCGTGAACCCCGAGCGCCTGGACGCCGACCTCAACGCCGCGTGGGAAGTCCTGGCCGAAGCCGTGCAGACGGTCATGCGCCGCTACGGCCTGCCCAACCCCTACGAACAGCTCAAGGCCCTCACCCGCGGCCAGGGCATCACCGCCGAATCGATGCAGGCCTTCGTCGAATCGCTCGACCTGCCCGACGACGCCAAACAGGGCCTGCGCGACCTGACCCCGGGCGGCTACATCGGCCTGGCGGCGGACCTGGCAAAGGCGATCTGAAGATCGCGCCCCCCCGCATGACCCCGAAAAGGGACGCCGGCACTGCCAGCGTCCCTTTTTCGTTGTGGGGCGAGGAGCAGCCGGGCAGAGCCCGGCGCTACGGGCGCTCCATTGCAATGCGTTACCGGGGTGCGCACGTAGCAACGCAGACTCATTGACCTGCCTTACCCTCCGCCCACACCGGATAACCGTCCAGAGGTGGCCGGGCGGCCTTGCCCAGGACCGTGTGTTGCCATGGATGGCAACACCGAGCCCCCAGGGACGGGTTCACGGCGTGTCCTGGGCAAGGCCGCCCGGTCACCTCCCGCCGCAAACAATCAAGGCGCTGCCTTGGACGTGGCCGTGGCCGTGGACGTGGCTTTGGACGTTGATCTACGCCCTCAACCTCCAAACCTCCACCCCCGCGACACCCCACCGCAGGTGCACATCGGCCCCAACCAGCGGACAATGGCCCCGCTCGCGCCGGCCACCTGCCGCGCCCCCGCTTTCCGTCTACACGCTCCAAGGATTCCCCCATGGCTGCCCGCACCACCAAGACCCCCGTCATCGAAATCCAGGCCCGCCCCGGCCTGCCGCTCGGCATGCCCGCCGCCGTCTTCCTGCGCGACTACTGGCAGAAGCGCCCGCTCCTCATCCGCGGCGCCTTCCCCGATTTCGAAACCCCCGTCCAGCCCGAAGACCTCGCCGGCCTCGCCTGCGAAGAAACCGCCCTGTCGCGCCTCATCACCCATGACCGTGCCACCGACGGCTGGAGCGTACGCACCGGCCCGTTCCAGGAAGACGAATTCCCCGGCATGCCCGACCACGACTGGACCCTGCTCGTCCAGGACGTCGACAAGTGGGACGCCGACGTCCGCGCCCTCGTCAACCACTTCGACTTCCTGCCGCGCTGGCGCATGGACGATGTGATGATCAGCTTCGCCGCCACCGGCGGCTCCGTCGGCGCCCACGTCGACCAGTACGACGTCTTCCTCCTGCAGGCCTACGGCCACCGCCGCTGGCAGATCGACGCCAGCGAATCCACCAAGGGCAAGCGCCCCCCGCTCGACTTCCGCGACGACGTCGAACTCAAGCTCCTGCGCCGCTTCAAGCCCACCCACGACTGGGTGCTTGAACCGGGTGACATGCTCTACCTGCCGCCCAACGTCCCCCACAACGGCGTCGCCGAAGACCCCTGCCTCACCTTCTCCTTCGGCATGCGCGCACCGGCCTCGGCCGAGCTCATCAGCGATTACCTGGACACCCTCATCGAAGGCGCCGACGAATCGATCCGCTACCAGGATCCGGATCTCAAGCTGCCCGAAGACCCCCACGAAATCGACGTACTGGCCATGAACCGCGTGGTCGAGGCGCTCAATGCCATCCGCATGAACGACCCCGACAAACTCGGCGACTGGTTCGGCCGCTTCATCACCACCTACCGCGCCGCCGGCGAAGTGGTGGCCGGCGCCGACCCGCTGCCGCGCGAAGAGATCGAAGCCGCCCTGGCCGCCGGCCTGGACCTGCAGCGCCACCCGTGGGCACGCATGGCCTGGCGCCGCGCCAAGCGCGGCGCCAGCCTGTACTGCAGCGGCCTGGAGTTCGCCCTGCCGGTCAAGGATGCCCAGGTCCTGGCGGCCACCGAACAGCTCGGCGGCGCGCTCTACGGCAAGCTCTCGGCCAAGGGCCGCGACGCCGTGCAGGCCTTGATGGCCGGCGGCTACTACCAGCTGTTCGACCCCAACGCCCTCGACGAAGCCTTCGACGACGAGGCGTTCGATGACGAAGCGGACGCCGAAGACGGCCATGTCGCCGAGGATGCCATCGTCGACGGCACCGACAGCATCGAGGTCATGCACGACGCCACGGTCGAGGCCGACGTGCACGAAGTGACCATCCACGAAGACGGTATCGAAGTCATCGTCGATTTCGACGACAGCGACGACCAGGACGACGGCAAGCCGGCCTGAGCATGACGGCCCGCTTCCAGGTCGAACCGGTGGACTACCCGACGCAGCGCGAGGCGCTGCATCGGGTCCGGCAGCGCGTGTTCGTCGAGGAGCAGCAGGTCCCAGCGGAGTTGGAAATCGACGCGCTGGACCCGCTCAGCGTGCATGTACTGGCCCGTGGCAGCGACGGCGAGCCGATCGGGGCCGGGCGGCTCACCCCGGACGGCCGGATCGGCCGCATGGCGGTGCTCGCCGACTGGCGGGGCCGCGGCGTTGGCGAAGCGCTGCTGCTGGCCCTGATCGACGCCGCGCGCAGCCGCCATTGGCGGGAAGTGAGTCTGCACGCCCAGCTGCCGGCCCGGGTGTTCTATACCCGCCAGGGCTTCCTGCCCGAGGGCGAGGTCTTCACCGAGGCCGGTATCGCCCACCAGCACATGCGCCTGGTGCTCGATGGCGCGGTGGCCATCGACCGTGCCGACCAGGCGGTGGCGATCACCACCGCCTTGGTCCACCGCGCCCGCCGCCAGCTGTGGCTGCACAGCCGCCAGCTCGACCCCGGGGTGCTGGATGCCCCGCCGGTGCTGGAGGCGCTGCGCCGGTTCGCCACCGCCCGCCACGACAAGCAGGCGCTGCTGATCGTGCACGACGCCGCCGCCATCGCCCAGGCCGGCTCGCCGCTGCTGGGACTGCTGCAACGCCTGCCCAGCGTGTTCCGCATCCGCCAGGTCAGCGACCCGATCGACCGCGCGTCGGCCTCGGCCTGCCTGCTCAACGATGCCGGCGACTACTACTTTCGTCTGAGCGGACACCGTTTCGACGGCGAAGCCGGGCTCGCGCTGCGAGCACGTTCGCGGCCGTTGCAGGACGGTTTGCAGCGCGTATGGGAACGTTCGCGTGAATGCAGCGAACTGCGGGCAATCGGCCTGTAGCTCACGCCACGGGCTCGAACCTGTCTGGGAATGACACCGCAGGTCCTGCCCGGACCCCTGCGGTGCCCCTTCCTGTCCCGATGGGGGTACAATTTGGGGAGTTAGATACCGCCCGCGCAGGGCTATTCACTTTTCCCTGCCGGATCATCGAAGCCTTACCCCACAAGCGAATCCGACCCTCCATCGTGGACAATCTACTGAAGCAGTTTGCGCAGTCTTCGCAGCTCGCCGGCGGCAACGCCTCCTATATCGAGGATCTGTACGAGCAGTACCTCGTTTCTCCGGACAGTGTCGATCCCAAATGGAAGACCTACTTCGACGGCTTCAAGGGCCGCGAAGCCGGTGACATTCCGCACTCGGCCGTCATCGCCCACATCACCGAAGCCGCCAAAAACGCTGGCAACAGCGCCACGGCCACCGGTGCCGGCGACGAGCGCGAGCGCAATGTCGGCCGTCTGATCACCGCCTACCGTTCGCGTGGCCACCTCGGCGCCCGCCTGGACCCGCTGGGCCTGACCCCGCCGACCAACCCGCCGGACCTGGGGCTGCCGTTCCACAGCCTGTCCGAGAGCGACCTGGGCAGCGAGTTCAGCACCGGCGGCATCGCCGGCCAGCCGCGCATGAAACTGCGCGACCTGCTGGAGCGCCTGAAGAAGACCTACACCGGCTCCATCGGTGCGGAATTCATGCACATCTCCGAGGTCGAGCAGCGCCAGTGGCTGTACCAGCGTCTGGAAACGGCCGGTGGCAACTACAACCTGGATGCCGACACCCAGCGCCGCACCCTGGAGCGCCTGACGGCGGCCGAGGGTCTGGAGCGCTACCTGCATACCAAGTACGTCGGCCAGAAGCGCTTCTCGCTGGAAGGCGGCGACGCGCTGATCCCGATGATGGACACCATCATCCGTGACGCCGGCAAGGATGGCGTCAAGGACGTGGTGATCGGCATGGCCCACCGCGGCCGCCTGAACGTGCTGGTCAACACGCTGGGCAAGAGCCCGCGCAAGCTGTTCGACGAGTTCGAAGGCAAGTTCGAGCACGACGAGCACGCCTCGGCCGGCGACGTGAAGTACCACATGGGCTTCTCGGCTGACGTGTCCACCCCGGGCGGCGCCGTCCACCTGGCGCTGGCCTTCAACCCGTCGCACCTGGAAATCGCCGACCCGGTCGTGGCCGGTTCGGTGCGTTCGCGCCAGGAGCGCCGCGGCGATACCGCGCGCAAGCAGGTGATGCCGATCCTGATCCACGGCGACGCGGCCTTCTCCGGCCAGGGCGTGGTCATGGAACTGTTCCAGATGTCCCAGGCCCGCGGCTTCGCCGTCGGTGGCACGGTGCACATCGTGGTCAACAACCAGGTGGGCTTCACGACCTCCAACCCGCTGGATACGCGCTCCACGCGCTATGCCACCGACGTGGCGAAGATGATCGCCGCCCCGGTGCTGCACGTGAACGGCGATGATCCCGAAGCGGTGGTGTTCGCGGCCCAGCTGGCCTTCGAGTTCCGCCAGAAGTTCGCCAAGGACGTGGTCATCGACCTGATGTGCTACCGCCGTTGGGGCCACAACGAGGCCGACGAACCGGCGATCACCCAGCCGCTGATGTACCAGGTGATCCGCAAGCACCAGACCACCCGCGAGCTGTACGCGGCCAAGCTGGAAGCCGCCGGCGTGATCCCGGCCGACGCTGGCAAGGCGCTGGTCGATGCCTACCGCAACAAGCTCGATGCCGGTGAAGTGACCACCGAGCTGGCGGCCGTCGAGAAGACCCCGGCCACCAGCAAGATGTACGTCGACTGGCCTGCGCTGCTCAACGGCAAGCTGTCCGATCCCATTTCCACCGCGGTGGGCATGGAGAAGGTCAAGCAGCTGGCCAAGCTGATCAACACCGTGCCCGAAGGCGTGGAACTGCACTCGCGTGTGGCCAAGGTGTACGACGACCGTCGCAAGATGGCCGCCGGCGAGATCCCGGGCGACTGGGGCTTTGCCGAGAACCTGGCCTACGCCACCGTGCTGGACGAAGGCAACAGCCTGCGCCTGGTCGGCCAGGACGTCGGCCGCGGCACCTTCACCCACCGCCACGCGATCCTGCACGACCAGAAGACCGACAACTACTACCTGCCGCTGCGCCAGCTGGTCGAGTCGCCGGAACAGGCCACCATCATCGATTCGCTGCTCAGCGAAGAAGCAGTGATGGCCTATGAGTACGGTTTCTCCACCACCGATCCGAACACCCTGTGCATCTGGGAAGGCCAGTTCGGCGACTTCGCCAACGGTGCCCAGGTCGTGATCGATCAGTTCATCGCTGCCGGCGAAGCCAAGTGGGGCCGTATCAGCGGTTTGACCCTGCTGCTGCCGCACGGTTACGAAGGGCAGGGCCCGGAACACAGCTCGGCGCGCCTGGAGCGTTTCCTGCAGCTGTGCGCGCTGGAGAACATGCTGGTGTGCGTGCCGTCGACCCCGGCGCAGGCGTACCACATGCTGCGTCGCCAGATGCGCATGACCACCCGCAAGCCGCTGGTGGTGATGTCGCCCAAGTCGCTGCTGCGCCACAAGCTGGCCGTGTCGAGCCTGGAAGAGCTGGCCGATGGGCAGTTCCAGCACCTGATCGGCGATGCCAACGCAGACGCCAAGAAGGTCAAGCGCGTGGTGCTGTGCTCGGGCAAGGTCTATTACGACCTGCTGGAAGACCAGACCAAGCGTGGCCAGGACGATGTGGCCATCATCCGCGTCGAACAGCTGTATCCGTTCCCGCGCGCGCTGCTGGCTGCCGAACTGAAGAAGTACGGCAAGGCTGCCGATGTGGTGTGGACGCAGGAAGAACCGCAGAACCAGGGGGCGTGGTACCAGATCCGCCACCACCTGCAGTTCTGCCTGGCCGATGGCCAGAGCCTGCACTACGCCGGTCGCGCCCGTTCGGCATCGCCGGCCGCTGGACACATGGCTGACCACATCATCGAACAGCAGAAGCTGATCGCCGATGCCCTGGTCAACCCGTTCAACGACTCGGTTGCTGAATAACCTCTCCCCCTCATTCTAGAAAAGACAAACCAGGAAGCTCCCGCATGGCCACCGAAGTCAAAGCCCCGGTACTGCCCGAATCCGTCGCCGACGGCACCATCGCCACCTGGCACAAGAAAGTCGGCGATGCCGTCAAGCGCGATGAAAACCTGCTTGATCTGGAAACCGACAAGGTCGTCCTGGAAGTGCCGTCGCCGGTCGATGGCGTGCTGAAGGAGATCAAGTTCGAGGTGGGCGCCACCGTGACCTCCAGCCAGGTCGTGGCCATCATCGAAGAAGGCGCGACCGCTGCTGCCGCGCCGGCCGAAGAGAAGAAGGCCGACGCCCCGGCGGCGGCTCCGGCACCGGCCGCTGCTGCTCCGGCCGCTGCTGCCCCGGCGCCGGCGGCCAAGTCGGCTGCCGACGGCCTGCCCCCGGGCGCCCGTTTCTCGGCGATCACCGAAGGCGTGAACCCGGCCGACGTGTCTGGCACCGGCCGTCATGGCGCGGTGACCAAGGAAGACATCGTCAACTTCGCCCGTAGTGGCGGCGCTGGCAAGGCGGGCGGTGCACGTCCGGAAGAGCGCGTGCCGATGACCCGCATCCGCAAGCGCATCGCCGAGCGCCTGATGCAGTCCAAGAACAGCACGGCCATGCTGACCACCTTCAACGAGGTCGACCTGTCCAAGGTGTCGGCCGCGCGCAAGGATCTGCAGGACGAGTTCGTCAAGGCCCACGGCATCAAGCTGGGCTTCATGAGCTTCTTCGTGAAGGCCGCCGCCAACGCGCTGCAGCGCTTCCCGCTGGTCAATGCCTCGATCGACGGCGACGACGTCATCTATCACGGCTACTCGGACATCTCCATCGCCGTGTCGACCGACAAGGGCCTGGTGACGCCGGTGCTGCGCAACGTCGAGCGCATGTCGTTCGCCGACATCGAAAAGACCATCGCCGACTACGCCAAGAAGGCCCGTGACGGCAAGCTGAGCCTGGAAGAACTGCAGGGCGGCACCTTCACCGTGACCAACGGCGGCACCTTCGGCTCGCTGCTGTCCACGCCGATCATCAACCCGCCGCAGAGCGCCATCCTGGGCATGCACGCCATCAAGGAACGTCCGATCGCCCAGAACGGCCAGGTCGTGATCGCGCCGATGATGTACCTGGCACTGTCCTACGACCACCGTATCATCGATGGCAAGGATTCGGTGCAGTTCCTGGTGGACATCAAGAACCAGCTGGAAAACCCGGGCCGCATGCTGTTCGGCCTGTAAGACCCGCCACCCCTCCGCGCCTGCGCGGAGGGGTGTTGGTTTTACGGCACTGCACCGCACTGCCCTGCTCTCTCCCCGGCGCCTGCGCGCCACCGGCTTCGACCGAAGCTCGGGAATGCAACAAGGACTATTTCAATGGCTGAACAATTCGACGTCGTCGTCATCGGTGCCGGTCCGGCCGGCTACCACGCCGCCATCCGTGCCGCGCAGCTGGGTCTGAAGACCGCCTGCATCGACGCGGCCCTGGGCAAGGACGGCAAGCCGGCCCTCGGTGGCACCTGCCTGCGCGTGGGCTGCATCCCGTCCAAGGCGCTGCTGGATTCCTCGCGCCAGTTCTGGAACATGGGCCACATCTTTGGCGACCACGGCATCAGCTTCAAGGACGCCAAGATGGACGTCGAGGCGATGGTTGGCCGCAAGGACAAGATCGTCAAGCAGTTCACCGGCGGCATCGGCATGCTGTTCAAGGCCAACAAGGTCGCCGCCTACTACGGCTTCGGCGAACTGCAGCCGGGCAACGTGGTCAAGGTCACCCAGCATGACGGGTCCATCGTCGAGCTGAAGGGCACCAACGTCATCATCGCCGCCGGTTCGGACTCGATCGAACTGCCGTTCGCCAAGTTCGACGGCGACACCATCGTCGACAACGTCGGCGGCCTGGACTTCACCGAAGTGCCCGCCCGCCTGGCCGTGATCGGCGCCGGCGTGATCGGTCTGGAACTGGGCAGCGTGTGGAAGCGCCTGGGTTCGGAAGTGACCATCCTGGAGGCGCTGCCGGAGTTCCTGGCGGCCGCCGATACCGAAGTGGCCAAGGCGGCCGCCAAGGAATTCAAGAAGCAGGGCCTGGATATCCGCCTGGGCGCCAAGGTCTCCAAGGCCGAAGTGACCAGCAAGGGCAAGAAGAAGGAAGTCGCGCTGACCTACGCTGACGCGGAAGGCGAAAAGAGCCTGATCGTGGACAAGCTGCTGGTGGCCGTTGGCCGCCGCGCCGCCACCAAGGGCCTGCTGGCCGAAGGCACCGGCGTCAAGGTCAACGAGCGTGGCCAGATCGAAGTGGACGACCACTGCCACACCGGCGTCGACGGCGTCTGGGCGGTCGGTGACTGCGTGCGCGGCCCGATGCTGGCGCACAAGGGCTTCGAGGAAGGCATCGCGGTGGCCGAACTGATCGCCGGCCTGCCGGGCCACGTCAACTTCGACACCATTCCGTGGGTCATCTACACCGAGCCGGAGCTGGCCTGGGTCGGCAAGACCGAGCAGCAGCTGAAGGCCGAGGGCATTCCGTACAAGGCCGGCAGCTTCCCGTTCGCCGCCAACGGCCGTGCCGTGGCCATGATCGAGCCGGCCGGCTTCGTCAAGGTGCTGGCCCACGCGGAAACCGACCGCGTGCTGGGTATGCACCTGGTGGGTGCCAACGTGTCCGAACTGGTCCACGAAGGCGTGCTGACCATGGAGTTCAACGGCTCCTCCGACGACCTGGCGCGCATCTGCCACGCCCACCCGTCGCTGTCCGAAGCGGTGCACGACGCGGCCATGGCCGTGACCAAGCGCGCGATCCACAAGGCGAACTGATCGCCCTGCGGACCGTGTAACGAAAAACCCCGCCAAGGCGGGGTTTTTTGTGCGTGCGTGCCCGGTGGTAACCCCTGCCGGCGGGCGCGTCGCCCCTCTCTGGTAGTGCCGGCCGCTGGCCGGCGCGTCGACCCTCTCTGGTGGTCCGCGTCGCCGGCGGGCGCGTCGACCCTCTCTGGTGGTCCGCGACGCTGGAGGGCGCGTCGCCCCTCTGGTAGTGCCGGGCGCCGGGCGGGGCCCCCCCGGGGGGTTCGGAGAGCCCGCCCCCGGCCCGCCCCACCCGCGCGGGTTTTTGAGCCCCC
>NZ_JBEPSF010000030.1:0-16741 GCF_040548725.1 Stenotrophomonas sp. 2619
TGGCCCGGGCAATCCACGTGGGCGTAATGACGCTCGGTGGATTCGTATTCGACGTGCGCGGTCGAGATCGTGATGCCACGGGCCTTCTCTTCCGGGGCGGCGTCGATCGCCGAGTAATCCTTGAATTCGCCACCGAAGCGCTCGGCACCGATCTTGGTCAGTGCGGCGGTCAGCGTGGTCTTGCCGTGATCGACGTGACCGATGGTGCCGACGTTGACGTGCGGCTTGGTGCGCTCGAACTTACCCTTTGCCATTGTTGTAGCCCTTGAATGTCAGAAAGAAAGAGGTTGAGACCTGAGCTTACGCTCAGGCCTTCTTGATCACGGATTCGGCGATGTTGTTCGGCGCCGGCTCGTAGTGGTCGAATTCCATCGTGAACGTCGCGCGACCCTGGGTCTGCGAACGCAGCGAGGTGGCGTAACCGAACATTTCACCCAGCGGGATCATCGCGTTGATGATGCTGGCCGAACCGTCACCGGTGGTGCTCGAACCCTGCAGCACGCCACGACGGCGGCTGACGTCGCCCATCACGTCACCCTGGTAATCCTCCGGGGTCACGATCTCGACCTTCATGATCGGCTCCAGCAGGACCGGCTTGGCCTTCTGGAAGCCCTGCTTGAAGGCCATCGAGGACGCGAGCTTGAACGCCATTTCCGAGGAGTCGACGTCATGGTACGAGCCGAACACCAGCTTCACCTTGACGTCCACGACCGGGAAGCCCGCCAGCGGACCGCTGGTGATGGTTTCGCGCAGGCCCTTTTCGATCGACGGAATGAATTCCTTCGGAATCACGCCACCGGTGATGTCGTTGATGAACAGGAAGTCATCCTTGATCGCCGGAGCAATCTTCGGATCGGCACGGTCTTCAGCGGTGATCGGCGACAGCTCGATCACGACGTGACCGTACTGACCCTTACCACCGGACTGCTTGGCGTGCTTGTAGTCCGACTTCACGTCAGCCATCTGGATGGTTTCGCGGTACGCAACCTGCGGCTTGCCGACGTTGGCTTCCACGTTGAACTCGCGCTTCATGCGGTCAACGATGATGTCCAGGTGCAGCTCGCCCATGCCCGAGATGATGGTCTGGCCGGATTCTTCGTCGGTCTTGACGCGGAACGACGGATCTTCCTGAGCCAGACGGCCCAGCGCCAGACCCATCTTTTCCTGATCGGACTTGGTCTTCGGTTCGACGGCCATCGAGATGACCGGCTCCGGGAACACCATGCGCTCCAGGATGATCGGGTGGTCCTGCGAGCACAGGGTGTCACCGGTGGTCGTGTCCTTCAGGCCCACGGCCGCGGCGATGTCACCGGCCAGCACTTCCTTGATTTCTTCACGATCGTTGGAGTGCATCTGCAGGATGCGGCCGATGCGCTCCTTCTTGCCCTTCACCGAGTTCAGCAGCTGGTCGCCGGCGTTCAGCGTGCCCGAGTAGACACGGAAGAAGGTCAGCGCGCCCACGAACGGGTCGGTGATGATCTTGAACGCCAGGGCCGAGAACGGAGCCTTGTCGTCGGACTTGCGGCTCAGCGCGATGGTTTCATCGTCGACGTCGGTACCGGTCACGTCCGGCACGTCGATCGGCGACGGCAGCAGCTGCACCACGCCGTCCAGCATGGCCTGCACGCCCTTGTTCTTGAACGCCGAGCCGCAGTACATCGGCACGATGTCGGTGGCCAGGGTGCGCACGCGCAGGGCTTCGACGATTTCGGCCTCGGTCAGCTCTTCGCCGCCCAGGTACTTTTCCATCAGCTCTTCGCTGGCTTCAGCCGCAGCTTCGATCATGTAGGTGCGGGCCTCTTCGGCCTCCGCCTGCATGTCGGCCGGGATGTCCAGGTACTCGAACTTCATGCCCTGCGAGGCTTCATCCCAATGGATGGCTTTCATCTTGATCAGGTCGACCACGCCCTTGAAGCCTTCTTCAGCGCCGATCGGCAGCTGCATCGGCACGGCGGTGGCGCCCAGCTTGGCCTTCAACTGGCCAACGACCTTGGTGAAGTTCGCGCCGGTGCGGTCCATCTTGTTGACGAACGCAATGCGCGGCACCTTGTACCGGTTGGCCTGGCGCCACACGGTTTCCGACTGCGGCTGCACGCCACCGACGGCGCACAGCACGAACACCGCACCGTCGAGCACGCGCAGCGAGCGCTCTACTTCGATGGTGAAGTCGACGTGTCCGGGGGTGTCGATGATGTTGAAACGGTGCTCCGGCAGGGACTTGTCCATGCCCTTCCAGAACGCGGTGGTCGCAGCGGACTGGATCGTGATGCCACGCTCCTGCTCCTGCTCCATCCAGTCCATGGTGGCAGCGCCGTCGTGCACTTCACCGATCTTGTGGCTCTTGCCGGTGTAGAACAGGATGCGCTCGGACGTGGTGGTCTTGCCGGCATCGATGTGAGCCATGATGCCGAAGTTGCGGTAACGCTCGATGGGAGTGTTGCGGGCCACGGGAGCCTCTCAATTTCTTGGAATTCGGATGGCCGAACGCCGCCTTTCGGCGGCCTTCGGATTGGCGCGGCACCCCAGGTGCCGCGAAGCGGCACTAGTACGTAGTGCCGCTCTGCCTGTTTTGCAAGGCCGTCAAACTCACCAGCGGTAGTGGGCGAATGCCTTGTTGGCTTCGGCCATGCGGTGGGTTTCTTCGCGCTTCTTGATGGCGCCGCCACGGTTTTCCGAGGCGTCCAGCAGTTCGGCAGCCAGCTTCTTCGGCATGGTGTTTTCACCACGCTTGCGAGCCGAGTCGATCAGCCAACGCATGGCCAGGGCCATCTTGCGCGACGAACGCACTTCGACGGGCACCTGGTAGGTGGCACCACCGACGCGGCGGGACTTGACTTCGACCGACGGAGCCACGTTGTCCAGAGCCTTCTGCACCAGCTCGACGGAGTTCGGGTTCTTTTCGCCGATCACGTCCATGGCACCGTAGACGATCTTTTCAGCGACCGACTTCTTGCCGCTCAGCATCACCATGTTGATGAAGCGTGCGATGGTTTCACTTCCGTGCTTCGGATCCGGCAGGACAGAGCGCTGCGGCGTATTACCTTTACGAGACATGTGTACTTTCCCTTAGCTCTTCGGACGCTTGGCGCCGTACTTGGAACGGCCCTGGCGACGCTTGGCAACGCCGGAGGCGTCCAGCGAGCCACGCACGGTGTGGTAACGCACACCCGGCAGATCCTTGACGCGACCGCCACGGATCAGGACCACGGAGTGCTCCTGCAGGTTGTGGCCTTCGCCGCCGATGTAGCTAATCACTTCTTCCTGGTTGGTCAGGCGAACCTTGGCAACCTTGCGAAGCGCCGAGTTCGGCTTCTTCGGAGTGGTGGTGTACACGCGCGTGCAGACGCCACGGCGCTGGGGGCACTTATCGAGGGCCGGGGAGGCACTCTTATAAGTGGTTGCCTGCCGCGGCTTGCGGACAAGCTGATTGATCGTCGCCATCAGTATGTTCTTCTGAGAGAGGCCAGTGAAAAAACCGGCCATGAATGCGGATATGTGCGAGCAGGCAAGAAACCGGCCTGCTGAGACAGACGATTGTAGCAACCTGGCGAAAACGCAGTCAAATGCGCACGCGCCAAGCCAGCCCTGATCCCGGGCCGTTACAGGGGAGCCTTCTCCATGCCCCCCGTTCAGGTTGTCAACCCGGTCCTTTGACAGACCGGGCCGGCATCCTACCTCATCGGCAGCCATCCGACCAGTGGCCGGCGGCGTCCGAGCGGTGTGGCCCGGCCAATGGCCAGGCCCTACCCTTCGGTCCGGCCAGGGCCGGACCTGTCAATCAGTCTTCCGCCTGCTCGGTGTCGGTCGATTCGACCGCCACTTCCGGGGCGGCCACGACGACCGGTGCGGCCGCGACCGGGGTGCCGGCCAGGGTCTGCATTTCCGAATCGGTCAGCCCGCTCGCGTTGCGGCGGCGGTTGGCGTGGTACGACAGACCGGTACCGGCCGGGATCAGGCGGCCGACGATGACGTTTTCCTTCAGGCCGCGCAGGTTGTCCTTGGTGCCGCGGACGGCCGCCTCGGTCAACACGCGGGTGGTTTCCTGGAAGGAGGCCGCCGAGATGAACGATTCGGTGGCCAGCGACGCCTTGGTGATACCCAGCAGGACCGGATCGAAACGGGCAATCAGCTCGTTGCGGGTGGTCAGGCGTGCATTTTCCTCGATGACGCGCTGGCGCTCGGCCTGCTCGCCATTCAGGAACTTGCTGCTGCCCTGGTCGGTGATTTCGACCTTGCGCAGCATCTGGCGGGTGATCACTTCAATGTGCTTGTCGTTGATCTTCACGCCCTGCAGGCGGTACACGTCCTGGATTTCCTTGACCAGGTAGGCGGCCAGCGGCTCGACACCCAGCAGACGCAGGATGTCCTGCGGGCTCGGCTCGCCGTCCACGATGGTTTCGCCCTTGGTCACGTGTTCACCTTCGAACACGATCACCTGACGGTACTTCGGGATCAGCTCTTCGTGTTCCGAACCATCGGTGTCCTTGATGATCAGGCGCTGCTTGCCCTTGGTGTCCTTACCGAAGCTGATGATGCCCGAACGCTCGGCCAGGATCGCCGGATCCTTCGGCTTGCGTGCTTCGAACAAGTCGGCCACGCGCGGCAGACCACCGGTGATGTCACGGGTCTTGGACGCTTCCTGCGGGATCTTGGCGACCACGTCACCCACGCCGACGGCGGCGCCGTCCTGCAGGTTGACGATGGAGCGCGGCGGCAGCAGGTACTGGGCCGGCAGATCGGTGTTCGGGATGGTCAGGTCATTGCCCTTGGCATCCACGATACGCACGATCGGACGGAGGTCCTTGGCCTGCGAGCCACGACGCTTCGGGTCGGTGATTTCACGCGACGCCAAGCCGGTCAGTTCGTCGGTCTTCTCGATGACGGTGACGCCGTCGATGAAGTCGATGAAGCGGATGAAACCGGCCACTTCGGACACGATCGGGTGGTTATGCGGATCCCAGTTCGCCACGGTCTGGCCAGCCTTGACCGAGTCGGCGTCCTTGGAGGTGATGGTGGCACCGTAGGGCAGCTTGTAGCGCTCACGCTCACGGCCGTGAGCGTCGAGCACCGAGATTTCACCCGAGCGCGAGACCGCCACCAGCGAACCGCTGGCATGCGCCACCGACTTGAGGTTGTTGAACTTGACCGAACCGGTGGTCTTGACGGTGATGTTGTCCACCGCAGCCGCACGCGATGCCGCACCACCGATGTGGAACGTACGCATGGTCAGCTGGGTACCCGGCTCACCGATCGACTGGGCGGCGATGACGCCGACCGCTTCGCCGATGTTGACGATGTGGCCACGGGCCAGATCGCGGCCGTAGCAATGGGCGCACACGCCGAAGGCCGAGGCGCAGGAGATGGTCGAACGGACCTTCACCGACTGCACGCTGGCATCTTCAAGCTTGGCCACCCACGCTTCGTCCAGCAGCGTGTTGCGGGTCACGATCGGATCTTCGTCGTTGCCCGGCAGGAACACGTCCTCGGCCACGACACGACCCAGCACGCGGTCCTTCAACGGCTCCACGACGTCGCCGCCTTCCACGATCGGGGTCATGGTCAGGCCTTCGGTGGTACCGCAATCCACTTCGGTGATGACCACGTCCTGCGCCACGTCCACCAGACGACGGGTCAGGTAACCCGAGTTGGCGGTCTTCAGCGCGGTATCGGCCAGACCCTTACGGGCACCGTGGGTGGAGTTGAAGTATTCCTGTACGTTCAGGCCTTCACGGAAGTTCGCCTTGATGGGCGTTTCGATGATCGAGCCATCCGGACGCGCCATCAGGCCACGCATACCGGCCAGCTGGCGGATCTGTGCCTGGGAACCACGCGCACCGGAGTCGGCCATGATGTACAGGGAGTTCATCGACTTCTGGTCGATGGTCTCGCCCTTGGCATTGATGACCTTCTCGGTACCGATGGTGTCCATCATCGCCTTGGCGATGCGCTCATTGGTGCGCGACCAGATGTCGACCACCTTGTTGTAGCGCTCGCCGGCGGTGACCAGACCCGACTGGTACTGCTCCTGGATTTCCAGCACTTCGGCTTCGGCCTCGGTGAGGATGCCCTTCTTCTCGTCCGGGATCAGCATGTCGTCGATACCGATCGACACGCCGGCGCGGGTTGCGTAGGCAAAGCCGGTGTACATCAGCTTGTCGGCGAACACGACCGTGTCCTTCAAGCCCAGCTGGCGGTAGCTGGAGTTGATCAGGCGGCTGATGTTCTTCTTGGTCAGCTCGGTGTTGGCCAGCGCGAACGGCAGGCCTTCCGGCAGGATTTCAGCCAGCAGGGCGCGACCGATCGTGGTGTCCACGATCGAGGTCTTGTTCTGCTTGTTGCCGTCTTCGTCGGTCACCACTTCGGTGATGCGGACCTTGACGCGTGCGTGCAGTTCCACCACGCGGTTGTCGTAGGCGCGCTTGACTTCGGCGATGTTGGCGAAGGCCATGCCCTCGCCCTTCTTGTTTTCCAGCGAGCGGGTCATGTAGTACAGACCCAGCACGACGTCCTGCGACGGCACGATGATCGGCTCGCCGTTGGCCGGCGACAGGATGTTGTTGGTGGACATCATCAGCGCACGCGCTTCCAGCTGGGCTTCCAGCGAGAGCGGCACGTGGACGGCCATCTGGTCACCGTCGAAGTCGGCGTTGAACGCGGTGCAGACCAGCGGGTGCAGCTGGATGGCCTTGCCTTCGATCAGCACCGGCTCGAACGCCTGGATGCCCAGACGGTGCAGGGTCGGCGCACGGTTCAGCATCACCGGATGTTCGCGGATGACCTCTTCCAGGATGTCCCAGACTTCGGCTTCTTCGCGCTCGACCAGCTTCTTGGCGGCCTTGATGGTGGTGGCCAGGCCACGACGCTGCAGCTTGGCGAAGACGAACGGCTTGAACAGCTCAAGCGCCATCTTCTTCGGCAGGCCGCACTGGTGCAGGCGCAGGTACGGACCGACCACGATGACCGAACGGCCCGAGTAGTCGACGCGCTTGCCCAGCAGGTTCTGACGGAAGCGACCCTGCTTGCCCTTGATCATGTCGGCCAGCGACTTCAGCGGGCGCTTGTTGGTGCCGGTGATGGCACGGCCGCGACGGCCGTTGTCCAGCAGCGCATCGACCGATTCCTGCAGCATGCGCTTTTCATTGCGCACGATGATGTCCGGCGCGTTCAGCTCGAGCAGGCGGCGCAGGCGGTTGTTGCGGTTGATGACGCGGCGGTACAGGTCGTTCAGGTCGGAGGTCGCGAAGCGGCCACCGTCCAGCGGCACCAGCGGACGCAGGTCCGGCGGCAGCACCGGCAGCACGGTCATGACCATCCACTCCGGACGGTTGCCCGACTCGAGGAAGGCTTCGACCAGCTTGATGCGCTTGGTGAGGCGCTTGAGCTTGGTTTCCGAACCGGTGCTGGAGATTTCCTCGCGCAGGCGGGTCATTTCCGACTGCAGGTCGATGGTGCGCAGCAGCTCGTACACGGCCTCGGCGCCCATGGCGGCGTCGAAGTCGTCGCCGTGCTCCTGGCGGGCCTGCAGGTACTGTTCTTCGGTCAGCAGCTGGCGGCGCTCCAGGGCGGTCAGGCCCGGCTCGGTCACCACGTAGGCTTCGAAGTACAGCACGCGCTCGATGTCACGCAGGGTCATGTCCAGCATCAGGCCGATGCGCGACGGCAGCGACTTGAGGAACCAGATGTGCGCGACCGGCGAGGCCAGGTCGATGTGGCCCATGCGCTCGCGGCGCACCTTGGCCAGGGTGACTTCGGTGCCGCACTTTTCGCAGACCACGCCGCGGTGCTTCATGCGCTTGTACTTGCCGCACAGGCACTCGTAGTCCTTGACCGGCCCGAAGATGGCGGCGCAGAACAGGCCGTCACGCTCCGGCTTGAAGGTACGGTAGTTGATGGTTTCCGGCTTCTTCACTTCGCCGAAGGACCACGAACGGATCAGGTCCGGCGAGGCCAGCGCGATCTTGATCGCGTCGAAGTCCAGCGTCTGGCGCTGCTGGTTGAAGAGGTTCAGCAAGTCTTTCATGGTGTTTCTCCGAAAGGAGGAAATCTTGTCGATGGGCTGTCAGCGAACGAACGGGTGGCGCGGCTGCCGGGGCAGCCGCGCCTGCGCCATCAGTTGTCTTCCAGTTCCATGTTGATGGCCAGCGAGCGGATTTCCTTCACGAGAACGTTGAAGGATTCCGGCATGCCCGCGACCATCTCGTGCTCACCGTCGACGATGTTCTTGTACATCTGGTTGCGGCCCTGCACGTCATCGGACTTCACCGTCAGCATTTCCTGCAGGGTGTAGGCCGCGCCGTAGGCTTCCAGCGCCCAGACTTCCATTTCACCGAAGCGCTGGCCACCGAACTGCGCCTTGCCGCCCAGCGGCTGCTGGGTAACGAGCGAGTACGGGCCGGTCGAACGGGCGTGCATCTTGTCGTCGACCAGGTGGTTCAGCTTCAGGTAGTGCATGTAGCCCACGGTGGTGTGGCGATCGAATGCCTCACCGGTGCGGCCGTCATACAGCTGGGTCTGGCCGCTCAGCGGCAGGTCGGCCAGGGCAAGCATGTGCTTGATCTCGGCTTCGGTGGCACCGTCGAACACCGGGGTAGCCATCGGCACGCCGTCGGTCAGGTTGGCGGCCAGGCGCAGCAGCTCCTCGTCGCTGAACTGGGTCAGGTCGACGTGGTTGGCGTGCTGGGTCTTGTCGTGGTTGTAGACGTCGTCCAGGAACTTGCGCAGGTCGTTGATCGCGGCCTGGGCTTCCAGCATGCCCTGGATCTTGCGACCCAGGCCCTTGGCGGCCCAGCCCAGATGCACTTCCAGAATCTGGCCGATGTTCATACGCGACGGCACGCCCAGCGGGTTCAGCACGATGTCCACGGTTTCGCCCGAGGCCATGTACGGCATGTCCTCGACCGGCACCACGTTGGAGACCACACCCTTGTTGCCGTGGCGGCCGGCCATCTTGTCACCCGGCTGGATGCGGCGCTTCACGGCCAGGAACACCTTGACCATCTTCAGCACGCCCGGGGCGAGGTCGTCACCGGCGGTGATCTTGCCGCGCTTGTCGGCGAAGCGACGCTCGAATTCCTTCTCGTGCGCCTGGATCTGCTTCTGGGCGCGTTCGATGGCTTCGGAAGCGTCGTCGTCCTTCATGCGCAGCACGAACCAGTCAGCCTTCTTCAGGCCGTCCAGGTACGCGTCGGTGACGGTGTCGCCCTTCTTCAGGTTGGCACCACCGTTGACCACCTTGCCGACGATCTGCGAGCGCAGACGGGCGTAGATGGCACCTTCCAGGATGCGGAACTGGTCGTCGAAGTCCTTCTTGACGCGCTTGATTTCAGACTCTTCGATCTGACGGGCGCGCTTGTCCTTCTCGATACCGTCGCGGGTGAAGACCTGCACGTCGATGACGGTGCCGTCCATGCCCGGCGGCACGCGCAGCGAGCTGTCCTTCACGTCCGAGGCCTTCTCGCCGAAGATCGCGCGGAGCAGCTTCTCTTCCGGGGTCAGCTGGCTTTCGCCCTTCGGGGTGACCTTGCCGACCATGATGTCGCCGGCACGCACTTCGGCGCCGATGTACACCACGCCCGACTCGTCCAGACGGTTCAGCGCCTGCTCGGACACGTTCGGGATGTCGGCGGAAATTTCCTCCGGCCCCAGCTTGGTGTCACGCGCAACGCAGGTCAGTTCTTCGATGTGGATCGTGGTGTAACGATCCTCTTCCACCACGCGCTCGGAGAGCAGGATGGAGTCTTCGAAGTTATAGCCGTTCCACGGCATGAAGGCGATCAGCATGTTCTGGCCCAGGGCCAGTTCGCCGATGTCGGTGGACGGACCGTCAGCCAGCACGTCGCCACGCGCCACCACGTTGCCCACTTCCACCAGCGGACGCTGGTTGATGCAGGTGTTCTGGTTGGAGCGGGTGTACTTGATCAGGTTGTAGATATCCACGCCGGCGTCGGTCGCGTCGGTGATCTCCACTTCGTTGACCTTGACCACGATGCGGCCGGCGTCGATCTGCACGATCTCGCCACCACGACGGGCATTCACGGTCACACCCGAGTCACGGGCCACGGCGCGTTCGATACCGGTACCCACCAGCGGCTTCTGCGCACGCAGGGTCGGCACGGCCTGGCGCTGCATGTTGGCGCCCATCAGTGCACGGTTTGCGTCATCGTGCTCCAGGAACGGAACCAGCGCGGCAGCGATCGACACGGTCTGCATCGGCGAGACGTCCATGAAGTGGACTTCCGCCGGCGGCTTCAGCAGCGACTCACCCTGGAAACGGCACGGCACGAACTGCTCGGTGAGCATGCTCTTGGCATCGGTCAGGGCGTTGGCCTGGGCGATGACGTACTCGTTTTCTTCAATGGCCGACAGGAACTCGATCTCGTCGGAGACCTTGCCGTCGGCAACCTTGCGGTACGGGGTTTCCAGGAAGCCGTACTGGTTGGTGCGGGCGTACACGGCCAGCGAGTTGATCAGGCCGATGTTCGGGCCTTCCGGCGTTTCGATGGTGCAGACGCGGCCGTAATGGGTCGGATGGACGTCGCGCACTTCGAAGCCGGCGCGTTCGCGGGTCAGACCGCCCGGGCCCAGGGCCGAGACGCGACGCTTGTGCGTCACTTCCGACAGCGGGTTGTTCTGATCCATGAACTGGGACAGCTGCGAGGAGCCGAAGAACTCCTTGATGGCAGCGGCGACCGGCTTGGCGTTGATCAGCTCCTGCGGGGTCAGGCCTTCGGATTCGGCCATCGACAGGCGCTCCTTGACCGCGCGCTCGACGCGGACCAGGCCCACGCGGAACACGTTCTCGGCCATTTCACCGACCGAACGCACGCGACGGTTGCCCAGGTGATCGATGTCATCGACCACGCCGCGACCATTGCGGATCTCGGTCAGGACCTTGATCACTTCCAGGATGTCGGAGGTGTCGGCGTGCTCGGCGACCAGGCGCTTGGACTCTTCGTCGTTGCGCTCACCGAAGTACTTGCGGTCGTACAGCACGGCTTCGCCGGTGACAGCCTTGCGGCCGACACGGCGGTTGAACTTCATGCGGCCGACCGTGGACAGGTCGTAGCGCTCGAAGGTGAAGAACAGGTTGTGGAACAGGTTCTGCGCGGCATCCTTGGTCGGCGGCTCGCCCGGACGCATCATGCGGTAGATTTCGACCAGGGCTTCCAGCTGGGTCTTGGTCGGATCGATGCGCAGGGTGTTGGACAGGTACGGGCCACGATCCAGGTCGTTCACCCACAGGGTGCCCACGGCATCGACGCCGGCCTTGCGGAAGGCCTGCAGCTGTTCGTCGGTGATTTCGTCGTTGGCCTGGGCCAGCAGTTCACCGGTGTTGGCGTCCACCACGTCGTGCGACAGGATGCGGCCGACGATGTAATCGTCCGGCACGGCCAGGGCGGCGATGCCCGAGGCTTCCAGCTGCTTGACGTGGCGCGCGGTGATGCGCTTGCCGGCTTCGACGATGACCTTGTCGCCGTCGGCCAGGTCGAAGTTCAGGGTCTCGCCGCGCAGGCGCTCGGAGACCAGTTCGAGCTGCACGCCTTCATCGGGGTTGATGTGGAAGGTGTTGATCTCGAAGAACTCGGCCAGCATTTCTTCATTGCTGTAACCCAGCGCACGCAGCAGGATCGACACCGGCAGCTTGCGGCGACGATCGATACGGGTGAACAGCGCGTCCTTCGGGTCGAACTCGAAGTCCAGCCAGGAGCCGCGGTACGGAATGATGCGGGCGCTGTACAGCAGCTTGCCCGAGCTGTGGGTCTTGCCACGGTCGTGGTCGAAGAACACGCCCGGCGAACGGTGCAGCTGCGACACGATGACGCGCTCGGTACCGTTGACGATGAAGGTGCCGTTGTCGGTCATCAGCGGGATTTCGCCGAGGTAGACCTCCTGCTCCTTCACGTACTTGATGGCCTTGGTCGACGACTCGCGGTCGTAGATCACCAGGCGCACGGTCACGCGCAGCGGCGCGCCGTAGCTCATGCCACGCTGGCGGCACTCGCGCTCGTCGAAGACCGGGTCGCCGAGCTTGTAGCCGACGTATTCCAGGGCAGCGTTGCCGCTGTAGCTGGCGATCGGGAAGACCGACTTCAGCGCGGCGTGCAGGCCCAGATCACGGCGCTTGGCCGGATCAATGTTTTCCTGCAGGAATTCGCGATAGGAATCCACCTGGATGGCAAGCAGGAACGGCACTTCGAGGATCGAGCGCTGCTTGCCGAAATCCTTGCGGATACGCTTCTTTTCGGTGAACGAATATGACGTCATGGGGTCTCACCTTGGCTGTGCGGGCCGCCGTACAGGCGCGACCCGAAGGGAACATGAAAATTGTCAGTTGGAAGTCGCTGGTATTGCCGGCACCAGCACGCCTTCTCCTGCTACTTCCAACTGCCAACTCGCCGGCCTGCGGCCGGAAAGGTGTGGCAGCCGACTGACAGTCGGCTTTACCGCTGAGGAACAGCCGACCAATGGTTGGCTTTACCGCTGAAGATCAGCCGACCAATGGTTGGCTTTACCGCTGAAGATCAGCCGACCAACGGTCGGCTCTACCACTGAAGAACAGCCGACCAACGGTCGGCTCTACCGCCGTTGTCGCAACAACGACCAAAGGCCGGGGGCTTACGCCCCCAGCCTTGGCTGCATCGCCGTGATTCGATGGCGAGGCAAGGAACTGCTTACTTGACTTCGACAGTCGCGCCAGCAGCTTCCAGGTCCTTCTTGAACTTGGCAGCGTCGTCCTTCGAAGCGCCTTCCTTGATCATGCCGCCGGCTTCAGCCAGGTCCTTGGCTTCCTTCAGGCCCAGGCCGGTGATGGCGCGGACAGCCTTAATCACTTCGACCTTCTTCTCGCCGGCCGACTTCAGGATGACGTCGAATTCGGTCTGCTCTTCCACGGCAGCAGCCGGGCCAGCAGCAGCAGCTGCGGCGACCGGAGCAGCGGCGGAGACGCCGAACTTCTCTTCGATGGCCTTGACCAGCTCCATCACTTCCATCAGGGACTTCTCGGCGATGGCGTCGACGATCTGTTCGTTGGTAAGGGACATTTTGATTACCTTTGGATAATTTTCTGGGTTGAGGTTCCGTCAGGAACCACGGAAACGTCGACTCAGGCGGTCTCGGCAGCCGGTTCGGCAGCATCGGCAGCGGCTTCGTCGCCACCACCCTGCTTGTCGCCGATGGCCTTGATGGCGCGGGCGAACATCGTGACCGGCTCGGTCAGGACGCGGGCCAGCATGGCCAGGGCCTGATCACGGGTCGGCAGCGAGGCCAGCACGTCAACATGGCCAGCCGGGAACAGTTCCCCGCCGATGGCCACGACCTTTGCCTGCAGCTTGTCGTTGGTCTTGGCAAAATCCTTGATCAGGCGACCGGCTGCGCCGGGCTCCTCGAGCGAGAACGCGTACAGCAGCGGACCGACGAGGGCGTCTTTGGCGCACGCGTATTCGGTACCTTCCACTGCACGTGCCGCCAGCGTGTTCTTGACAACTTTCAAGAAAACGCCGGTTTCGCGTGCCTGCTTGCGCATCGCGGTCATCTGGGAGACCGTGGTGCCAGCGTATTCGGCTGCGATCAAGGAGTGAGCCTTGGCGGCGACTTCTGCCAGCTCCGCGACTACTTCTTGCTTCTGGGACAGATTGAGAGCCATTGCACTCCTCCAATTGAACTCCGCTTACGGCTCCTGCCGTGTGCGGTCCTGGGCGGCATCCGTCCTGGACGCCGGGAACATCGGGTTGATGTTCCAAGGGTGGGCCGTTCTAGACCTGGATGGCCAACCTGGGAGAACCCAGACGTGCGTAAACCAGAAAAACTCCAGAAGGGCACCATCTACGCAGGGTGATTCCCGGGGGAATCGATTAAGCGGTCGGTACTGCGCCGGCGGCGACTCCCTGCCAATGCGAGCATCCCTGCCCGTCGCCGGTATGTACTGACCGCGCCTGCGGTCTTTGACGGCTATCGTTGCAGGGCGGACCCCACGTCGATTGCCTTCAAATATCGCGGGAGCCGGACCTGGGCCCGACTCCCGCTTGAAACACTTACTTCAGGGTCAGCGACGAGGTGTCGACGGTGACGCCCGGGCCCATCGTCGAGCTGACCGATACCTTCTGCAGGTAGGTGCCCTTCGAGGTGGCCGGCTTGGCCTTGATCAGGTCCAGCAGCAGCGCCTGCAGGTTCAGCTTCAACGCTTCTTCAGCGAAGTCGGCCTTGCCGATGGTGCAGTGGATGATGCCGGCCTTGTCGGTGCGGTAACGCACCTGACCCGACTTGGCATTCTTGACGGCTTCGCCCGGGTTGGCCGAGACGGTGCCGACCTTCGGGTTCGGCATCAGGCCGCGCGGGCCGAGCACGGTGCCCAGCTTACCCACGACGCGCATGGCGTCCGGGGTGGCGATGACGACGTCGTAGTTCAGATCGCCGGCCTGCATCTTTTCGGCCAGGTCTTCCATGCCAACGGCTTCGGCGCCAGCGGCCAGGGCTTCGTCAGCCTTGGCACCGGCCGGTGCGAAGACGGCAACGCGCACGCTCTTGCCGGTACCGGACGGCAGCACGGTGGAACCGCGCACCTGCTGGTCGGACTTCTTGGCGTCCACGCCCAGGCGCACAGCAACGTCGAAGGACTCGACGAACTTGGCCTTGGTAGCGGTCTTCAGGATCTTGATCGCGTCCTCGAAGGCATATGCCTTACCCGGGACGACGGCGGCCTTGATGGCCTTCTCACGCTTGGTCTGTGCCATCTTCTTAACCCTCCACCACGAGGCCCATGGAACGGGCAGAACCGGCAATCGTGCGCACCGCGGCGTCCAGGTCGGCGGCCGTCAGGTCGGCTTCCTTGGTCTTGGCGATTTCTTCCAGCTGCTTACGGGTCACCTTGCCCACCTTTTCGGTGTTCGGGCGCTTGGAGCCCGAGGAGATGCCAGCAGCCTTCTTGAGCAGCACGGCGGCCGGGGTGCTCTTGGTGATGAAGGTGAAGGTACGGTCCGAATAGGCCGTGATGATGACCGGCACCGGCAGACCCGGCTCCAGCTTCTGCGTGGCGGCATTGAAGGCCTTGCAGAATTCCATGATGTTCAGGCCACGCTGACCCAGCGCAGGACCGACCGGCGGCGAGGGGTTGGCCTGACCGGCCTTCACCTGCAGCTTGATATAACCGACAACTTTCTTTGCCATGAGTATGCTCTCCGGGTGCTAGCGCCTTACGACAACAGGCTCCCCATCGGACCGGGAATCACGCGTCCCGGCATCGCGTTTTGAATTCACGCAGAAGGCCACCTCGCGGCGGCCCTTGCTTTTGCCAGCTTCCTGGCAGGAAGCCGCGCACTATATCAGGTTTTGGCCCGCCTGTCTGAATGCGGGAAGGCGGCGGCACGTAGAGCGGGGCTCTGCCCCGCTGGGCCTTTCATGTACAGCCGGGCAGAGCCCGGCTCTACGGGCGGTCAGACGGCCTTTTCGACCTGGCCGAACTCGAGTTCGACCGGGGTGGCACGACCGAAAATCAGCACCGAGACGCGCAGACGGCTCTTCTCGTAGTTGACTTCCTCGACCACGCCGTTGAAGTCGTTGAACGGGCCTTCGGTGACGCGGACCATCTGGCCCGGCTCGAAGAGCACCTTCGGACGCGGCTTTTCCACACCTTCCTGAACGCGGTCCAGGATGGCAGCAGCCTCTTCGTCACGGATCGGCAGCGGACGGTCAGCGGTACCGCCAATGAAGCCCATCACCTTGGAAGTATCCTTCACCAGGTGCCAGCTTTCGTTGTCGATGCGCGGAATGCCGTTTTCTTCGTGGGTCTCGATCTGGACCAGCACGTAACCCGGGAAGAACTTGCGCTCGGAACGGCGCTTCTGGCCGGAACGCATTTCGACCACTTCCTCGGTCGGGACCAGGACATCACCGAAGCGCTCCTGCATCTCGTCACGCACGATGCGATCGCGCAGAGCCTGCGCAACCGACTTTTCGAAGCCCGAATAGGCGTGAACGACGTACCAACGCTTCACTGGTTTCTCCTTATCGACCCAGGAACCACTGGGTCGCTTTCTGAATCAGGAAATCAAATCCGCCCAGCAACAAGCTGAGGATGATCACTACAACGATCACCACCCAGGTCATGCGGATGGCTTCCTGGCGGGTCGGCCAGACTACCTTGCGCAGTTCGAAACGCGATTCGGAAAGGAATTCACGCGTGTCGCGACCTTTGCCGGTCATCAGGAACACGCCAACGCCAGCCACCAGGCCAACGACAACGGCCAGACCGCGAAGCGGACCGGCCCATGCACTCTGGGACGCATGCTCAGGGGTGCCGAACCAGTACCAAGCAAAAAGACCCGCCAGCACCAGAATGGTTGCGGCGGCGTACTTGACGATGTCACCTCCAGTGGAGGCGTTGTCTTTGGAATGCTCGATCTTGCTGTTCATCCGGCTCTGGCTGCTAAGGCGGCATGGCCGCTGGAAGGGAGAAGTGGCACGCCAGGAGGGACTCGAACCCCCAACCTGCGGTTTTGGAGACCGCTGCTCTGCCAATTGAGCTACTGGCGTACTGAAAAACTGCCTTCCCTTAGACGGCGAAGGCGGACCGAGGTTCCCGGCCCGCCATTCGCGAGACCGGCGGAGCTATGCAACCGCCGGTATTACGAAATTACGCGATGATCTTGGAGACCACGCCGGCGCCGACGGTACGGCCGCCTTCGCGAATCGCGAAGCGCAGGCCTTCGTCCATGGCGACCGGGTTGATCAGGGTGACAACCATCTT
>NZ_JBEPSF010000031.1:0-16567 GCF_040548725.1 Stenotrophomonas sp. 2619
GGCGGCCGCGCCGCGCGGGGCCGCCCCCCCCGGGCCCCCCCCCCCCGCCCCCCCCCCCCCCCCCCCCCCCCCCCCCCCCCCCCCCCCCCCCCCCCCCCCCCCCCCCCCCCCCCCCCCCCCCCCCCACGGCTCTGCCCGGAAAGTGCCTGGGCAGCCAGCGCCCGGCCCACCGATCAACAGTTCGCACCAAGTGCGTCACCACCAACCGGGGTGAGCTACGGCAACGCCCGTGCCAGCACCGCCGCCGTGTCCAGATCCGCCGGCAGCGTCCCAAACGCCATGCCATGCTCGCCGCCCAGCCGCGAGCGCACGAACGCGCTGGCGATCGGGCTGTTGGCACGCAGCAGCACTGCCGCCTGCAGCAGCAGCGCCAACTGCTCGGTGATGCGGCGCGCCTGCGCCTCGCCCGGCGACGTCGCCAATGCACTGCGCAATGCCTGCAAGGCCGCGTCGTAGATCGCGTCGCGACCTGCCACGCCATCCAGCTCGGCGTCCAGCACCGGCGCCACCTGCGGCTCGCGCGCCAACGCGCGCAGCACGTCCAGGCACTGGATGTTGCCGCTGCCCTCCCAGATCGAATTCAACGGCGCCTGCCGGTACAACCGCGGCAGCATCGACTCCTCAACGTACCCCGCGCCGCCCAGGCATTCCTGCGCCTCGTTGACGAACACCGCCGCGCGCTTGCATACCCAATACTTGCCCACCGCCGTGGCAATCCGCGCGAACGCCGCGTCGGCGCTGCTGTGGCCCGCACGATCGACCGCACCGGCCACGCGTATCGCGAACGTGGTGGCCGCTTCGGATTCCATCGCCAGATCTGCCAGCACGTTGGCCATCAACGGGTGGTCGCACAAGCGCTTGCCGAAGCTGGTCCGGTGCCGCGTGTGGTGCACCGCCTGCGCCAACGCCATGCGCATTTCCGCCGCCGCACCCAGCATGCAGTCCAGCCGGGTCATCATCACCATGCCGATGATCGTGGCCACCCCGCGCCCCTCCTCGCCCACCCGGCGGGCCCAGGCGCCACACAGTTCCACCTCGCTGGACGCGTTGGACCAGTCGCCCAGCTTGTCCTTCAGACGCATCAACCGGAACGCATTGCGGTTGCCATCGGCAAGACGGCGCGGCATCAGGAAACAGCTCAACCCCGCCGGGGCCTGCGCCAGCACCAGGAAACCATCGGACATCGGCGCCGAAAAAAACCATTTGTGCCCGACCAGGCGATAACTGCCGTCGGCCTGCGGTTCGGCGCGCGTGGTGTTGCTGCGCACATCCGAGCCGCCCTGCTTCTCGGTCATGCCCATGCCCAGCGTGATGCCAGCCTTGTCGGCAATCGGCACATCGCGCGGATCGTACTGCGGGGCCGCCGCCTTGTCGGCCCACTCGGCCAGCGCCGGGTCCTGGCGCAGCACCGCCACCGCCGCATGCGTCATCGTCAGCGGGCAACTGGTCCCTGCATCGGCCTGGTGATGCAGGTAACTCAACGCCGCGCGCGCAACATGCGCACCGGCAGTGCCATCGTGCCAGGACAACCCGGCCACGCCCTGCGCCTTGGCCGCGTCCATCAACTGGTGGTAGGCCGGATGAAACTCGACCGTGTCGATGCGATGCCCCTGCGCATCATGCGTACGCAGCCGCGGCTTGTCGCGGTTGGCGTCAAACCCCAGCCGGTACAGTGCATCGCCCGCCAGCGCGCCATAGCCCGCCAGCACTGCCGCAAACCCGTCGCCGCCTTCGCGCTGCACCGCCTCGGCCAGGGCCACATCATCGGCCCACAGATTGCGGCCACCGAACGGCGGCGGCTGGTTGAATACCTCGTGGGTGTCGAACGCGGGCAGTGCAGAGGACATCGTGGCGGCCTCCTGGCCAAGGGTTCACCCGATTCTGCCGCATCCGGTTGTCGTGCGCCGTTCAGGTGGATTCTCACCTCCTGCACGAGCGCGGCGGCACAGTGCAGCCATGAGCCTTGGCAGCCCGAACAACGATCTGGTGGTGCTTCGCCCGGAAGGGCTGTATTGCCCCGCCGGCGATTTCCACATCGACCCATGGCGGCCCGTGCCGCGTGCGGTGATCACCCATGGCCACGGCGACCACGCGCGCAGTGGGATGGGCCAGTACTACTGCGCCACCGACAGCGTGCCGATCCTGCGCTGGCGGCTCGGCGATGTGCCGCTGCAGGCGTACGACTACGGCCGCCCGTTCCGGTTGGGGAATGTGGAGGTATCGCTGCATTCGGCCGGGCACGTGCTGGGCTCGGCGCAGGTGCGCATCGACGATGGCGAGCAGGTCTGGGTCGCCTCCGGCGACTACAAGCGCCAGCCCGACCCCACCTGCGCGCCGTTCGAGGTGGTGCCCTGCGATGTCTTCATCACCGAAGCCACCTTTGCGCTGCCGATCTACCGCTGGCAGGACACCGCCGAGGTGGCCGCCGAAATCGTGGCATGGCGGCACGAGTGTGCCGCACGCGGCGAAGCGGCCATCCTGCTCTGCTACGCCTTGGGCAAGGCGCAGCGGGTGCTGGCCGAACTGCGACCGCTGGATGATCAGCCGGCCTGGCTGCATGGGGCCATTGCCAATGGCGTGGCGGTGTACCGGCAGGCCGGCATCGCCATGCTGGACACGCATACCGTGGCCGAACAGGGCCGCCAACCCGATGCCGCCGGGAAACTGATCCTGGCGCCGCCGTCGGCCGCCGGCACGCCGTGGTTGCGACGCTTCGGCAAGCATCAACTGGGCTTCGCGTCGGGCTGGATGCAGCTGCGTGGCAACCGCCGCCGGCGCAACTACGACCGTGGATTCGTGGTGTCCGACCATGCCGACTGGCCGGCCCTGCTGCAGACCATCACCGAGACCGGCGCGCGCCGGGTGATCGCCACCCACGGCAACACCGATGCGCTGATTCCCTTCCTGCGCGAGCAAGGCATCGCCGCCGAAGCGTTCCGCACCGATTTCGGGAGCGAGGAATGAGAGCCTTCGCTGCGCTGTACCAGCGCCTGGACCGCAGCACCGCCACCTTGGACAAGCGCGCGGCCCTGGTCGCCTATTTCCGCGATGCGCGCCCGCACGATGCCGCGTGGGCGCTGTACCTGCTCAGTGGCGGCAAGGTCGGCGGCGCGCGCCGCAAGATTGCGGCCAGTGGTGAACTGCGCGCGTGGATCAGCGAGGCCTCCGGCTTGCCGCCCTGGCTGGTGGAGGACAGTTACACGCAGGTCGGTGACCTGGCAGAAACGCTGACCCTGCTGCTGGATGACCCCGCCGAACGCAGCCCGGACAGGCCCTTGGCCGACTGGATCGAAACGCATCTGCTGGCGGTGGCCAACCAGCCCGAACCGGTGCGCCACGCTGCGGTGCTGGACGGCTGGCGGCAGCTGCCGGCCAACGAACGCCTGGTGTTCAACAAACTGCTGACCGGCGCACTGCGCGTGGGCGTGTCGCAGCGACTGGTGCAGCAGGCACTGGCGGAGCTGTCGGGCATCGACATCGCACGCATTGCCCAGCGCATGCTCGGCGAGTGGGTGCCCTCCCCCGGGTTGCTCGCCGCGCTGCTGTCGCCGCAGGAGCGCCCGGAAGACCGCCAGCAGCCGTACCCCTTCTTCCTGGCCTCGCCGCTGGAAGCCGAGGTCGAGAGCCTCGGGCCGATCACCGACTGGGTACTGGAATGGAAGTGGGACGGCATCCGCCTGCAGTTGCTGCGCCGCCAGGGCGAGGCCGCCCTGTGGTCGCGCGGCGAAGAACGCCTGGACGGGCGCTTCCCGGAGATCGAGTTGGCGGCAATGGCGCTGCCGGATGGCTGCGTGATCGATGGCGAGCTGCTGGCATGGCGCGACGGCGATGCACAGCCGCTACCGTTCACCGCGCTGCAGACGCGCATCCAGCGTCGCAAGCCCGGGCCGAAAACGCTGCGCGACACGCCGGTGCGTGTGCTCGCCTATGACCTGCTGGAGATCGACGGCGAGGACCTGCGCACGCAGCCCCTGCACGCCCGACGCGCACGCCTGGCAAGCCTCCTGCACGCACTGGACGATCCCCGTATCGTGCTCTCGCCGACGCTGCTGGCCAACGACTGGGCCGACGCGGCGGCACAACGCGCGCAGGCACGCGAGCGCGGCGTGGAAGGGCTGATGCTCAAGCGCCACGATTCGCTCTACCAGAGCGGGCGCCGGCGCGGCGACTGGTGGAAGTGGAAGATCGATCCCCTCACCATCGATGCGGTGATGATCTACGCGCAGGCCGGGCATGGCCGGCGCAGTACGCTGTACACCGACTACACCTTCGGGGTGTGGAACGGCGACACGCTGGTGCCCGTCGCCAAGGCGTACTCCGGGTTGGACGACACCGAAATCCTCGCGCTCGATCGCTGGATACGGGCCAACACCGTGGAGCGTTTCGGGCCGGTGCGCAGCGTGCGCGGCGAACAGGTGTTCGAACTGGGCTTTGAAGCGGTCAACCGCAGTACCCGGCACAAATCCGGTATCGCGGTGCGCTTTCCACGCATCCTGCGCTGGCGTCGGGACAAGCCGGCCAGCGAGGCCGATACGCTGGCCCAGCTGCAGGCCCTGGCGCGGTGACGCGGCGCGAGGCGATGGCGCGGCTGGTTGCGTGGTTTGCCAGCCGCGGCTGGGCACCGTTGCCCTTCCAGAAAAACGTGTGGCGCCAGTATCTGTCGGGCGCCTCCGGGCTATTGCACACGCCCACCGGCAGCGGCAAGACCCTGGCCGTGTTCGGCGGCCCGCTGCTGCAGGCGCTGAGCGCCCCCCAACCGGCGCCGACGGGTGGCCGCGTGCGCAAGCCGGTGCCGGCCCTGCAGGTGCTGTGGATTACCCCGCTGCGCGCGCTGGCCGCCGATACCGCCCGTGCCCTGCGCGAACCGCTGGCCGCGCTGGGGCTGGACTGGCAGGTGGGGCTGCGCACCGGCGATGCCAGCGCGCGTGACAAGCGGCTGGCACGCGAGGGCCGCGTGGATGTGCTGGTGACCACGCCCGAATCGCTGGCGCTGTTGCTCAGCTATCCCGACGGCCTGGCAAAGATGCGCCAGCTGCGCTGCGTGGTGGTCGACGAATGGCACGAACTGCTGGGCAACAAGCGCGGCGTGTTGCTGCAGTTGAACCTGCGGCGGCTGCGCGATGCGCTGCCCACGCTGCAGGTGTGGGGCCTGTCGGCGACGCTGGGCAACCTGGCGCAGGCGCGCGACGTGCTGCTGCCCGATGTTCCCGATGCGCCGCTGGTGGCCGGTGCACGGCCGCGCCCGGTGCATCTGGACACCCTGCTGCCCGCCCACGGCGAACGCTTCCCATGGGCCGGCCACCTGGGGTTGTCGCAGTTGCAGCGCGTGCTGGAAAAACTGCTGTCGGTGCGCACCAGCCTGCTGTTCA
Source organism: Stenotrophomonas sp. 2619 (assembly GCF_040548725.1). NCBI lineage: Bacteria > Pseudomonadati > Pseudomonadota > Gammaproteobacteria > Lysobacterales > Lysobacteraceae > Stenotrophomonas > Stenotrophomonas sp. 2619. Next base: position 5,370 of record NZ_JBEPSF010000031.1, read on the forward strand.
CCAATACCCGCGCCCAGGCCGAGCTGTGGCATCAGGCGCTGTCGGCGGTATGGCCGGAAGACCCGTCCACGCTGGCGCTGCACCACGGCTCGCTGGACCCGGCCGTGCGCCGCCACGCCGAACAGGGCCTGCGCGAGGGCCAGCTGCGCTGCGTGGTGGCCACCTCCAGCCTGGACCTGGGGGTGGATTTCCCGGCGGTGGACCAGGTGCTGCAGATCGGCAGCCCGAAAGGCATTGCGCGGCTGCTGCAGCGCGCCGGGCGTGCGCGGCACCGGCCGGGCGAATCGGGCACGCTGGTGTGCGTGCCCTCGCACGCGCTGGAGCTGGTTGAATACGCTGCGGCACGGCATGCACTGGCGGCCGGCGTGATCGAAGCGCGCCGCCCGCCCACACTTTCGCTGGACGTGCTGGCCCAACATTGCGTGAGCTGCGCGCTGGGCGGTGGCTTCGAACCCGACGCCCTGTTCGCGCAGGTCCGCCGTACCCACGCATTCGCGGCACTGGACGCCGCGCAGTGGCAGGGCGTGCTCGAGTTCATCGTGCAGGGCGGTCGTGCGCTGTCGCAGTATCCGGATTTCCACAAGGTGGTGCGCGACGAGGACGGCGTGTACCGCGTGCATGACCGGCGCGTAGCGCTGCGCCACCGGCTGTCGATCGGCACCATCACCAGCGATGGCAGCGTGAGCGTGCAGTTCCTGCGCGGCGGCCGCTTGGGCGCGGTGGAAGAGCAGTTCCTGGGGCGGCTGCGCCCGGGTGACCGCTTCCAGTTCGCCGGGCGCCTGCTGGAACTGGTGCGACTGGAAAACCTCACCGCCTACGTGCGCCTGGCCAAGGGCGGCGATGGGCTGGTGCCGCGTTGGCAGGGCGGCCGGTTGCCGCTGTCTGAAGCGCTGGGGCAGGAAATGGAAGCGGTCTTCGCCGCTCCGCCGGCATCACCGGAGATGCGCTGGCTGGCGCCCCTGCTCACCCTGCAGTCGCGCATCTCGATGTTGCCGGGCCCGACGTCGTTGCTGGTGGAAGTGGTGCGCCGTCGCGAGGGACAGTTCGTGTTCGTGTATCCGTTCGCCGGGCGACAGGTCAACGAGGGCGTCGCCGCGCTGATGGCACTGCGCCTGGCCCGCCTGCAGCCCAACACGCTGGGCTACGCGGCCAACGACTACGGCTTCGTGCTGGCACCGGCACGCCCGGTGGAGCTGGACGTGGCCGGCCTGCGCGCCCTGCTGCAGCCGGCGGGACTGTTGGACGACCTGCGCGACAGCCTCAACCTGGCCGAGCTGGCACGCCGTCAGTTCCGCGATATCGCCCGGGTGTCGGGCATGCTGGTGCCGGCGCTGCCCGGCCGCACCCCACGCAGCCTGCGCCAACTGCAGGCGTCCAGCGGCCTGCTCTACGACGTGCTGCGCCAGCACGATCCGGACCACATCCTGCTGGGCCTGGCCGATCGCGAAGTGCTGCACGGCCAACTCGACCTGGACAGCCTGGCGGCCACGCTGCAGCGCCTGCAGGCGCGTACGCTGTGCCTGCAGGCGCCGCGCACGCTGGGTCCGCTGTCATTTCCGCTGTGGGCCGAACGCCTGCGTGGCCAGCTCAGCAACGAAGACTGGAAAACCCGCGTCAAACGCGCTGCCGCGCAATTGGAGACCCGCCATGGCACCTGAGTTGCCCACCACGCTCGCCGGCGAGCAGGTCCTGCTGCTGGGCGCCCGCGCACTTTACTGGCCCGCGCGCAGGGCGCTGCTGATCGCCGACCTGCACCTGGGCAAAGCCGACGTGTTCCGGCGCGCAGGCATCGGCCTGCCCAGCGGCGGCACCGGCGATGACCTGGAACGGCTGTCGGCGCTGCTGCAGCAGCACGCCGTGGATACGTTGTGGATTCTCGGCGACGTACTGCATGGCGCAGCGCATCGGGCCGCGTGGTACCGGCAGTGGCAGGGCTGGCGCGAGCAGCACGCCACGTTGGAGATCGGCGCCTTGGCTGGCAATCACGACCGCGCGTTGCCCAAGGCCGATCTCGGCCTCACGCTGCTGGGTGAACAACTGCAGGTCGGGCCGTTTCTGCTGCGCCACGATCCGCACCCGCACCCGTCGCTGCATGTGCTGTGCGGGCATGTGCATCCGTTGGCCCGTCTACCGGGCATGCAGCGTCGCTGGCCGGCGTTCTGGCTGCGTGAGCGGCTGACGGTGCTGCCGGCCTACTCGCGGTTTACCGCCGGCATCGCGCCGGTGCTCGCCAGCGGCGAACGGCTGGTGGCCTGTGTGGAAGACGAAGCCATTGCATTGCCGGCGCGCTGACGCGTCGGCAACAGGCAACACGCGTTACGCGGCGGCCAACACCTGCGGCATCAACTGGATTTCCGACCGCGGTGGATCCGGTCGAACCGGCCGCCGTTGAATGTCGGTCAGCATCGCGTGTGCGGCATCGCGGATGCGGCGGTGGTGCTCGGGTGCGGTGTGCGTGATCAGACTGGTGACATGGAACTCGAAAATGTCGTGCATCACGTCGGGCTGATCCTCATGCAGCATCTGCAGCAGTCCGCGCAATTTGCAGATCTCAGCATCCAGGATTTCGGCCGGGAACAGCATGTCCATCTCCTTCAGGTAGCGATTGGCAGGTGCACGGGTGTGCGGGGCCAACCGGTTACTTGTGACAGGTCGTGGGTGAGTTCATCGTCAATCCAGGTTAATTCTGCCTTCACTCCTGCGCCGATGCCCGCCACGCGGGGTTATCAGCTGATGACGGTTGGGCCGCATGGGCGTGCATCGCCTCGATGAACCCGGGCGCCAGCGCCAGTTTCCCCATCCAGCCACGCTGGGTGCCGCTGAGCACGCGCAGCATGTGGCCGTGGCCACCGGGCATGCGCCCCATCGGCTTGAACAGCACGTCGCGCGCACGCGCCAGGGTGTCACGCTCGGATTGGAACAGCGGCGTCAGCCAGCGGCTCCAGAAGTGGTAAATGGCCACATGCGCGCGACGCTGCGCCGCATACGCCTGCAGCGCCGCGTCGCGATCGGCGTGCGCGCGCAATGCATCGCGCAGCGCCAGCGCATCCATCAGCGCCATGTTCACGCCCTGCCCCAGCTGCGGGCTCATCGCGTGTGCCGCATCGCCGGCAAGCACCAGACGCTCGCGGCTCCAGCGCGTCATCACCGCATCGCGATAGCCCGCACGCGCCAGCTGCGCACTGTCGCGCACACCGTCCAGGCGTGCATGCGCTTCGGGCCACAGCGCGGCGATCTCATCGAGCCAGCGCTGCAGACCGTCGCGCTCCCATTGCGCGAACTGCTCGCGCGGCAGGCTCCAGAAGAAGCTCAACCGCGGCTGCGCGTCGCCCGGGCGCGTGCCGACCGGCAGCAGCCCGATCATCTTGCGCGCGGCCACGTAACGCTGGCGCAGCTCATCGGGATAGGCCCAGTCGCCGCGTGGCAGCAGGCACCACAGCGCGCCCCACGGGTATTCGCGATCCAGTTGCGTGGCCTGCACCTGGGTGCGCAACGTGGAGGCGGCGCCGTCGGCGGCGATCACCAGATCGTAGGGCCCATGCCAGTGCCCGCGTGCATCACGCACGCGCCCCTGCGCGGCGTCCACCTCCACGATGCAGGTATTGGCCTGCAGGTTGCCGGGGTGCGCCCACGCCTGCGCAAGCAGGGTGAACAATGCGCCGCGCTGCATGCCGATGCCGTGCAGGCGCGCATCCAGCCCCGCATAGCCCATCTCCATCACGGTGCGTCCGCAGGGCGTGTCGCCGTACAACCGGCGTATCGCTGCGCCGTGTGCAAGCACCTCCGGCAGCAGGTCCATTTGCCACAACACGTCCAGGCCACTGGGCTGCAGCAGGAAACCGGCCCCCACCGGACCCGGCGAAGCGGCACGCTCGAAGACGTGCACATCGTGATGATCGCGTGAAAGAAGAACAGCCAATGCCTGGCCGGCAGTGCCGTAACCGACGATGGCGATGGTGCGACGTTGCGGGGGCATGCATATCCTTATAGCGTGATGGGCATCACGTGGTGCGCGGATTGCGGGAACATGAGCGCGGGCACACGCCGTCGGCAAACCGGGTGACACCCAAAAAAAACCCCGCCGAAGCGGGGTTTTCAATGCGCAGCGTGAGCGTTACTCAGCCGGCACGATGTTCGAGGCTTGGGCGCCCTTCGGGCCCTGGGTCACGTCATACGTGACACGCTGGCCTTCCTGCAGACTGCGGAAGCCCTTGGAGTTGATCGCGGAGAAGTGCGCGAAGACGTCGGCGCTGCCGTCCTCCGGCGAGATAAAGCCAAATCCCTTGGCGTCGTTGAACCACTTGACGGTACCGTTCGGCATGGTGATGCGAGACCTTCTTCAATGAATGGGTGGTGTACGCTCAACCAGCGCACTGGCGGAGTATGCAAAGCTTGCTCCGCAATGACAATCACCCCCGCGCCAATTCACCGATCAGCTCGGGCAAACCGGCCGACGCCGCGTCCACGTTGGCCAGCACTTCAGCCATCGTGATTTCGTCGCCATCGCCACAGCCGGCGGCCCAGTTGGCCACGATCGCCAGGCAGGCGTAGTCCAGCCCCAGCTCGCGTGCAAGGCTCGCCTCGGGCATGCCGGTCATGCCAACCAGATCGCAGCCATCACGGCGCATCCGCGCGATTTCCGCGTTGGTTTCCAGCCGCGGGCCCTGCGTGGCGCCGTAGCAGCCGCCGTCATGCAGGCGCACGCCGGTGACTTTCGCCGCGGCCAGCACCTTGCTGCGCAGCAGCGGGGTGTAGGGGTGGCCGAAATCCACATGCAGCACCTCGCTGCCGGGCTCTTCACTCAGGGTGGAAATGCGGCCCCAGGTGTAGTCGATCAGCTGGTCCGGGCAGGCCAGCACGCGCGGGCCGAAGTGTTCGGTAATGCCACCAACCGTATTGAGTGCCAGCACGCGCGTTGCGCCGATCTGCTGCAATGCGGCAAGGTTTGCGCGGTAATTGATCTTGTGCGGGGGCAGCGAATGCCCTTCGCCATGCCGTGCCAGGAAGGCCACGCGCTGGCCCAGCAGCGTGCCGACCCGGATCGGGCCGGACGGCGTACCGTAGCGCGTGTCCACCTGGTGGCTGCTGACGTCGTCGAGCTGGGCCAGTTTGTAGACGCCGGTGCCGCCAATGACGGCCAGTGCGATGTGTTCCATCATTCCTTCATCGCGTAGATGGCCGGCACGCAGCGCAGCGTTTCATTGACGTCCATCCCGAAGCCGAACACATAGCGGTCGGGCAGATCGATACCGGCGTAGTCGGCCCTGACGTCCGGCAGCGCGCGGTCGTGCTGCTTGACGGTCAGCGCGGCGATGCGCACGTCGGTGGCGCCCTGCTCCAGGCACCAGGTGCGCACGCCCTGCAGGGTGAAGCCTTCATCAAGAATGTCGTCAACCAGCAGCACGCGGCGGCCGAACAGCGCGGTGGCCGGCTTGTGCTTCCACACCAGCTCGCCGCCGGTGGTTTCACCGCGGTAGCGGGTGGCATGCAGGTAATCGAACTGCACGTCCTGGCCGCGTGCGCCCAGTTCCAGCGCGAGCTGGCCGGCGAACGGCAGCGCGCCGTGCATGATCGACAGGAACAACGGCACTTCGCCCTTGTAATCGCGCGCGATGGCGTCGGCGATGGCGGCGATGGCCGTGTCGATGGTGGGACGGTCGACCAGCAGGTCGGCCTGGGCCAGGGCCTGGGAAATGGTGAGGTTGGGCATCAGACGGTTCTTCCAAGGGTGTCAAGCAAACGGGATTGGGTAGTGCCATGGCGGGCATCGGCCAGCAGGCCATCCCAGCCAAGCGCGCCGCGGCCGATCAGGCCGAGCAGCGCAGCAGTATTGAGGGTGCGCGGTTCCACCGCACGCAGCGATTCGTCGACCAGCTCGGGGTGGCAGACCAGCACCACGTCGCAGCCGGCATCCAGGTGCGCATCCACGCGCGCCTTGACCCCGCCGGCCGAGAACGATGCGGCCATGCCGATGTCGTCGGAGAACACCACGCCGCGGAACCCCATTTCCTGGCGCAGGATCTGCTGGATCCAGCGCGGCGAGTAACCGGCCGGCTCGGGCGCCACCTGCGGATAGACCACGTGGGCCATCATCACCGCATCGGCACCGGCGTCGATGCCGGCCGCGAAGGGAATCAGGTCCAGCGCGCGCAGCTCGTCCAACGAGCGCGGATCGGAGGCGTCGTTGAAATGGGTGTCTTCAAGCACCGTGCCGTGGCCGGGGAAGTGCTTGAGGGTGGCCGCCATGCCAACGCTGTGCATGCCACGCACGTAGGCGGCGGTGAACGCCGCCACGATCTGCGGGTCGGCACTGAAGGCGCGGTCGCCGATGGCCAGGTTGCCCCGGCCCAGATCCACCACCGGGGCAAAGCTCAGGTCCACGCCACTGGCGCGCACTTCGCTGGCCATCAGCCAGGCATGTTGTTCGGCCAGCGCCAGCGCTGCCTGCGGGTCCTGCCGGTAGAGGGCATCGAAGCCCTGCAGCGGCGGGAGCGCGCTGTAGCCCTCGCGGAAGCGCTGGACGCGACCGCCCTCCTGGTCCACGCAGATCAGCTGCGGGCGCGGCGCGGCGGCGCGGATCGCCGCCGACAGCTCGGCCACCTGCGCGCGCGAGGCGAAGTTGCGCTTGAACAGGATGACCCCGGCCACGGCATCGTGCTGCAGCCAGTCGCGTTCCTGGGCGGTGAGTTCGGTCCCGGCAACGCCGATCACGAGCATGGTCGATCTCCAATACGGGGCGCCATGATGGCGCACCGCCGCATTGTCGCAGAAGCCGCGTGTACTGGGCCACGATCTGCGCCGTGGGCGGCCTTGTTACGGGCAGCCGTCCACGTCGCACTGGGCGCCCTGCGCCGCGGCAGGTGCATCGGGCATGTCCGCGGCGATCTGGCGCAGGGCCTGGGCGAAGGCCTCCGGCGGCTGGGCGCCCTGGATGGCATAGCGGTCATTGACCACGAAGGTCGGCACCGACTGGATGCCCAGCGCCTGGGCCTGGGCCAGCTGGGCCTGGATCTCGTGCAGCCCCTCGTCGCCAGCCAGCAGCGTGCTGACCCGCTCGGCGGGGATGCCCCCGGCGGCCGCCGCCGCGATCAGGGTCTGGGTATCGGCCAGGTTACGGCCCTCGACGAAATGGGCGCGGAACAGCGCCTCGCCCACGGCGTCCTGCACGCCTTCACGCCCGGCCAGCCACATCAGCCGGTGCGCCGGCAGGGTGGTGACCCGCACCTGCCCCTGTTCGAAGTCCATCGGCAGGCCCTCGGCGCGCGCGGTGGTCTGGGTCTGGGACAGGATCTGTGCGGTGCGCTCGGCGCTGCCGAACTTGGCTACGTACGCCTCGCGCAGCGGCACCGGGGTGGTGCCGGCGTCGGGGTCGAGCTGGAAGGGATGCCAGTGCACCTCGATCTCGGGCGCGTCATCGCCGAGCAGGGCCACGCCCTGCTGGAAACGATGCTTGCCGATCCAGCACCAGGGGCACACCACGTCGGACCAGATATCGATTTTCATGAGCCATGCCTATGGGCCGCGGGCGACCAAAACAAGGGGTCTTCACGCATCTGCGTGGCAAGCCTGCGTGCCCACCCACCGTATCCACCACCGGTGGATACCTACCGGCCCCGTTCAGCGGCCGACCAGCGCGCGTAGGGATGCGCGGCCAAGGCGAGGTTGTAGTACCGCACCTGGTCGGTCACTTCGATGCCGGCCCAGTCGGGCAGTTCGATGGCCTGGTCGGCGTGCTCCAGCTCCACCTCGGCCACCACCAACCCGGCGTTGTCGCCCAGGAATTCGTCCACCTCCCAGACCAGCCCGGCATGGCGCACCAGGTGGCGGCGCTTGTCGATCAGGCCGCCGACGCACAGGGCCAGCAGCGCGCGCGCGTCGTCGACCGGGATCGGGTAGTCGAACTCCTGCCGGGTGTGCCCGATCTCGCGTGATTTGAAGTTGAGAAAGGCCTGCTCACCCTGGATGCGCACGCGCACCGAGGCCTTCTGCGCGCCGCTGTCGAGTGCGGCGGTGTCGTTGATGTAGCCCTGCGCCATCGGGATCACCGCGTGGGCGGCACTGCGCCAGCCATCACCGGTCACGAGGTATTTGCGTTCGATTTCAATGCCCATGCACGCATTATGGCGCGCACGGCCTACACTGCGCGCCCTTTCCAAGGACCCGGTTCCCCCATGACCCGTCGCGCCCGTTTCCTGCTCCGATCCACCCTGCCCGCCCTGTTGCTGGCGCTGCCGGTCGCGCAAGCCGCCGCATCCTCCGATCCCACCCTGGCGCAGGCCCAGGCGGCGATGGATCGCCTGTTCGACGAGGCCATCGCCGATCGCCCGGCCAGCGACAGCAGCCGCCTGGTGGCCGAGGCCTTCCGCCCGCGCCTGCACGCCGTGTCCGGCTGCCTGCCGGTCACCGACGCGGACCCGCCCAGCGTGGACTGCATCGTCACCGCGGAGGACGGCGCGGACGCGGTACACCGCCTGTTGCGCTTCAGCCAGGTCGACGGCACGTGGGCGCTGCTGTACACGCAGCAGCAGCGTCAGCGGCCGGCGCCGGTGCCGCCCACGGCACGCGTGCAGGTGCTGCTGCGCGAGGGCTTTGCTGCGCGGTTGGCACGCGAACAGGATGCGGGCACGCGTGCGGATCTGACCCTGGCCATGAACAATGCCGAGGTGCTGGACGTGCGCAACTGCGCGGTCGGCGACGACGCGCCGGTGATCGAATGCACGGTCAGCGCGAGTGCCGGCGGCGAGCGTGGCGAGCAGACCGTGGCGTTTGCGTGGCGGGACGGACAGTGGGTCAACGCCCCGCAGCCGTAAGCGGCCGCCCCGGTCGAGCGCCGATGCGATGCATCGGCCGCCCGGCCGGTGGCGCGGGCCTCAGCGCTTCTCGAACACCGCGATGCTTTCCACGTGCGCGGTGTGCGGGAACATGTCCATCGCACCGGCACTGACCAGGGTGAAGCCCTGTTCGTTGACCAGGTAGCCGGCATCGCGCGCCAGCGAACCCGGGTGGCAGCTCACATAGACGATGCGCTTGAACTGCTTCAGCGGCAGCTGCTGCAGCACTTCGATCGCGCCCGAACGCGGCGGGTCCAGCAGCAGCTTGTCGAAGCCCTGGCGCATCCACGGGGCGTTGCGCTGGTCCTGGGTAAGGTCGGCGGCATGGAACTGCGCGTTGGCCAGGCCGTTGCGCTCGGCGTTTTCCCGGGCCCGGGCGACCAGGCCTGCATCGCCTTCCACGCCCACCACGTCACGCACGGTACGCGCCAGCGGCAGGGTGAAGTTGCCCAGCCCGCAGAACAGGTCCAGCACGCGCTCGTCCGGACCGGCCTCCAGCAGCTCCAGCGCCAGCGCGATCATCTTCACGTTGAGCGAGGCATTGACCTGGATGAAGTCCAGCGGGCGGAACGCCAGCTCCACATCCCACGGCGCCAGCTTGAACGACAGCGGCACCTCGGCCGGCCACAACGGCTGTACCGACTCCACGCCGCCGGGCTGCAGCGAGATCGCAAAGCCATGTTCCTGCCCGAAGGCGGTCCAGGCGGCGCGGTCGGCTTCGGTCAGCGGCTGCATGTGGCGGATGGTGAGCATGATCGCCTCGTCGCCGGCGATGAACTCGATCTGCGGGATGTCGCGCTTGCCGTCCAGGGTTTCGATGAACGCCGCCATCGCCCCGACCTTGCTGCCGATCTCCGGAATGACGGTCAGGCACTGGCTCAGGTCCGCCACGAAACGCGGGTCCTGCTCGCGGAAGCCGACCAGGGTCTTGTCCTTCTTTTCCACCCGGCGCACCGAGAAGCGGCCCTTGCGGCGGTAGCCCCAGCTGTCGCCCACCAGCGGCGGCAGCACCGTGCCGGGGGTGACGTGGCCGATCCGGGTCAGATTGTCCGTAAGGACCCGTTGCTTGGCCACGATCTGCTGCGACTCTTCCAGGTGCTGCAACACGCACCCGGCGCAGACGCCGAAATGCGGGCAGCGCGGGGTGACCCGCTGCGGCGACGGCTGCAGCACCTCCAGGGTGCGCGCCTCGTCGAAATGGCGGTTGCGCGCGGTCGGTTCAGCGCTCACTACTTCACCGGGCAGTGCGCCGGTGATGAAGGTGACCTTGCCACCCTCGCCTTCACGGCGGGCAACGCCCCGGCCATCATGGCTGAGGTCGAGGATGTCGGTCTGGAAGGGGGTACGGTCGAGGCGGGAGCGGGATCGGGCCACGTGGCAACAGGCTGCGGGCAAAAAGGGTGCTTATTGTCGCAGATACGTGGGTCGGGCTGCCGATGGGCCCGTTGGAAACGCTTGCAGAGCGCGTTGTCATGTTTAATATGGGCATAGCTGACATGGAGGCAGCCCCAATGCAGATGACCCCTCGGGATCCAATGCCCCGATTCCTGCTCGTCGAGGACGACACCATCAGCCGCGGCTTTTTCAAGGCCGCGCTGGAAACCCTGCCGGCGCAGGTGGACACCGCCGATTCGCTGGCCACGGCCATGGATACCGGGCGCAGCGGCCAGCACGATCTGTGGCTGATCGACGTCAACCTGCCCGACGGCAATGGCACCCAGCTGCTGCATGCGCTGCGCCGTTCACGGCCGGACACGCCCGCGCTGGCGCATACCGCCGATGGCGATACCAGCATTCATGCGCGGCTGCGCGATGCCGGCTTCAGCGACACCCTGGTCAAACCGCTCACCGGCGAACAGCTGCTCAAGGCTGTGCGCCGTGCGCTGGTCAACAGCCCCGGCACCGCCCCGCCCGCCGTCGGTGCGCCCCTGGACAGCGAGCGTGAAGACTGGGACGAAATCACCGCGCTGGCCGCCCTGAACGGGCAGCGCCACCATCTCATCGCCCTGCGCGAACTGTTCCTGGCCGAGCTGCCGAGCGTACGCGACGCGGTGGCCCAGGCCTTGCTGAAGCAGGACCTGCGCGCCCTGCAGGGCCAGCTGCACCGGCTGCAGGCCAGTTGCGGCTTCGTCGGCGCAGCGCGGTTGGCCCGCGCGGTGCGGCAGCTGCACCAGGCACCGGATTCCAGCGGGGCGCATACCCAGTTCCAGGCAGCGGTGGAATCGCTGTTGCATTGAGGGCGCAGCCGCGCCGGGCTCTGCCCGGCGGGCGCATTCATTGGCACGTCCACACACCGCGTAGCGCCGGGCTCTGCCCGGCGGGCGCATTCATTGGCACGTCCACACACCGCGTAGCGCCGGGCTCTGC
>NZ_JBEPSF010000032.1:0-11039 GCF_040548725.1 Stenotrophomonas sp. 2619
GGGGTGGGGGCGACCCCATGGTTGTGGGGGGGGGGGGGGGGGGGGGCGGGCGGGGGGGGGGGGGGGGGGGGCGGGGGGGGGGGGGGGCCCCCCCCCCCCCCCTGGGGGGGGTTGGGGGGGCCCCCCCCCCCCCCCCCCCACCCCCGGCCAACCCACGCCGCCCGGCCAACAGGCTGTTGCTCCGGCTCCAGCTCCGGCTCCGGCTCCGGCTCTAGCTGTTGCTGTTGCTCCAGCTCCAGCTCAGGCCCAGCCGGGCCACCCCAACCCACCCCTCCCCCACACCCAGTACACTCCCCGCCCGCATCCCGCTTTTCGTTGCCAGCCCCATGACCGACCCGATCCGACTCGACAAACGCCTGACCAGCCTCATCGGCTGCTCCCGTGGCGACGCCCAGCGCTACATTGAAGGCGGCTGGGTCACCGTGGACGGCAAGGTCGTCGAACAACCGCAGACCCTGGTCACCGACGAAACCATCGTCCTGCGCGACAACGCCGAAGCCACCCGCACCGAAACCGTCAGCATGCTCCTGCACAAACCGGCCGGCATGCGCGCCGACGAACTGTGCGCCCTGGTCACCCCCGACAGCCGCAGCGAACTGGACGCCACCGGCGTCACCCTCCTCCAGCGCCATTTCCACGCCCTGCAACTGGTCATGCCGCTCGCCGACGAAGACAGCGGCCTGGTCGTCGTCAGCCAGGACGGCCGCGTCGTATCCCACCTCAAGGATCGCGGCGCCACCCTCGAACAGGAGTATCTGGTCGAAGTCAGTGGTGAACTGGCGCCCTATGGCATGAAGCGCCTCGCCCATGGCCTCAGCTTCCGCAACTGGCCCCTGCCCCCGTGCAAGGTCAGCTGGCAGAACGAAACCCGCCTGCGCTTCGCCATCAAACCCGTACAACCCGGCCAGCTGCGCGACATGTGCCGCCAGGTCGGCCTCGACGTCATCAGCGTCCGCCGCCTGCGCATCGGCCGCGTTGCCATGGGCAAGCTTGTACCGGGCCAGTGGCGCTACCTCGCGCCCGACGAACGTTTCTGAGGCGGTCGTGTGCGCCCGGCACTCGCCGTGGACGCGCGCCCGGCTTAGCATCGGCCCATGACTGAACGAAAGCCGCTCTGGCGCCGGATGCTGCGCTGGCTGGGAATCGTGCTCGCGGTGCTGGTGCTGTTGGTGCTCAGCGGCCTGTTGCTGGCCGACCACCTGACCCCCAAGGCCATGGGCACCCCCAGCAGCGTGCTGCCGGTCCAGCCGGACCAGACCGTCATCGACCGCGAACTGGCCCGCCTGCAGGCCAGCCACCCCGACCAGAGCGGCGTCGCCTTCCTTGCCGATGGGCTGGATGCCTATGCCGCGCGTGCGGTCATCACCGCCCATGCCGGACGCAGCCTGGACCTGCAGTACTACATCTGGCACGACGACCTGATCGGCCACCTGATGGCGCAGTCCCTGTACGAGGCGGCCGAACGCGGCGTGCGGGTACGCCTGCTCCTCGATGACATGAATGCCCGGGACAAGGACGCCCTGTTGATGGCGCTCGACGAGCATCCCAACATCGAGATCCGCCTGTACAACCCCTTCCGCAACCGCACCGGGCCGTGGCGGATGGTGGAGATGGTGCAGCGCTTTTTCAGCGTCAACCATCGCATGCACAACAAGGCCTGGATCGCCGACGGGCGCGTGGCCATCGTCGGCGGCCGCAACATCGGCGAAGAGTATTTCAGCGCGCGGTCGGACGTGAACTTCCGCGACCTCGACCTGCTGGTTGCCGGGCATGCGGTGAACCAGGCCAACCGCATTTTTGACGAATACTGGAACAGCGAAACCGCCGTTCCAATCGCCGCGCTGGCCTTCCACACCCCGGCCCAGCTGCGCCTGCTGGTGCGCGAATCCGAGCACGAAGCCAAGCGCGATGTCGCCCAGCCGTACCTGCGCCGTGTCCAGCAGTCGCAGTCGGCCCGCTCGTACTACCGCGACGCGGTCGAGCTGCACTGGTCACCGAACGTGGAGATCGTCTCGGACCCGGCCATGAAGCACCGCCGCGATGACACGTCGAACTGGCTGGTGACCCGGCTGGTCAGCGAGATGCAGGCCACCCGCCACAAGGCGCTGCTGATTTCGCCGTACTTCGTGCCCGGCGAGGAAGGCACCGACGGCATGGCGGCCATGGTCAAGCGCGGCGCCCTGGTCGGGGTGGTGACCAACTCGCTGGCGGCCAACGACGTCGCCGCCGTGCACGGGGGCTACATGCACTACCGGGCGCCCCTGCTGCGCAGTGGCGTGCACCTCTACGAGCTGAAGGCGCACGGCTATGGCGACCGCAGCGGGCTGTTCGGCAGCAGCGGGGCCAGCCTGCACACCAAGGCCTTCCTGCTGGATGACCGGCGTGGTTTCGTCGGGTCGTTCAACCTCGACCCACGGTCGGCGTACCTCAACACCGAGATGGGCGTGCTGTTCGACGATGCGGTGCTGGGCGCGCAACTGCGTGCCGAGTACCTGCGCCTGGCCGATCCGGCGCAGAGCTACTGGGTGACGCTGGACGCACAGGACCGGGTCCGCTGGCTGGATCGGGCCGCCCAGCCACCGGTATTGCTCGACCGGGAACCGGATACGTCGTTCTGGCTGCGTGCCAGCGCGCGCGTCATCAGCTGGTTGCCACTGGAGTCGCAGCTGTAAGCGGCCGCTGGGGGGAGCCACGCATGGCGTGGCTCTACCGTCGTCATCGCGTTCGGGGTGGGCATGCCTGCCCTCCACGAACCCTCAGGCCTCGGCCTCGTCGGCATCCAGCGTTTCCACCGCGCGCCCATGCAGGCGCCGCCAGATCCATTGCAGCGCGTGCGGTGGCGTGCCGTGCTGCTGTTCCAGGATGGCCAGCGCCTGGGCCTGGCCGATCCGGCCATGTCGGCACAGCAGGCTGGCGGCGGCCGCCGCCCGCGCGAAGCGCAGGCTGGCCGGCAACCCTCCCTGGGCCGTGCCTGCGTCGCGCAACAGCGCTTCGTGCACCGCATCCGGCAATTCCCAGGCCGCCGCGATCCGCCCGGCCACGGGCAAGGTCCAGGCATCCAGCAACTGCATGGCCAGCGCGCGCGAGGGCAGCGCCTCGTCCTGCGCGGCGCAGGTGTCCAGCAGCTGTCGCATCACCAACGCCGCGCCCAGGCCCTGGGTGAGCCCCAGCCACTGCGCGGCGAACGCGTCCTCGTGGGTCACCAGCCGCGCATGATCGGCCGCCGCGCGCGAGGCCAGCAGCGCGTGCTCCCAGATCACCGTGCCGAACTGCGGGAAGGCCTCGCAGTGCACCTGCATCACCGGCTGTACCAGCACCGCGCTGATGATCTGGCGGATGCCCTCGGTCCCCACCAGCGTCACCGCCCGCTGCAGGCTGTCCACCGGCTTGGCCTGCAGGCGGTACACCGGGCTGTTGGCAATGCGCAGCAGGTTGCCGGTCAGCACCGGGTCCTGGCCGATGATGGCGGCCATCGCACGGGCCGAGGCGTCGCTGTCGTTGACCGTCTGGATCAACTGCGGCAGCAGTTGCGGGCGCCGCGGCAGCTGCCGGGCCGACCAGTCGCGCTGCTCCAGTGCCGCCACCACTGCCGCGTGCAGCGCGTCGTCGCGCTGCCGGTCGTCGTCGGCAGCGTCGCCACTGCGCCGCACCAGTGCCAGCGCATGCAGTCCAGCCTGCAGCGCCTCGGCGGGCGCGGTATCGGCGACGCTGCCGGTCGGCGCAGGCAGTGCAGACGCGGGCGCACGCGGGTGCGCCGCCGCGCCCGGTGCGGCTACGCGCAGCCTGCGGTGTCGCCTCACCACCAGCCCCAACGCGACCGCTCCGGCCAGCCCCGCCACCACGATCACGTTCATGTCCATCCGCGCGGCCGCCTGGGGCGGCACTGCCTCTGTGTTGTCACTGCACCCACGTCGTCCGTCCTGGCATTGCTGGTACTGCGCACCGTTGCCACGGCATCGGCGGCATCTTCAGCAACTTTAATGGCCCGTCCCGTCGCAACCGGGGCCGATGCCTGTCGTGGGGTCCGGGCAAACCCTGACAACACCCTCCGGCGGAATGCACTAGAATGGCGCCGCGCGACCCGTCCCCTGATCCGACGAAGTCGCTTTTTTTGTTTTACAACCCACCTTTTGCTGGTGCGTTCGCCGCTGTTCCCCGCCGTTCGCCCCATCGGAGCCACCATGTTATTTGAAACCCTCGAAACTTCCGGTCACGAACAAGTGGTGTTCTGCCACAACCGCGATGCCGGCCTGAGGGCGATCATCGCCATCCACAACACCACCCTGGGCCCTGCCCTGGGTGGCGTGCGCATGCGCCCGTACGCCAGCACCGATGATGCGCTGGCCGACGCGCTGCGCCTGAGCCGCACCATGACCTACAAGAACGCCCTGGCCGGGCTGAACGTGGGCGGCGGCAAGGCGGTGATCATCGGCGACCCGCGCCAGGACAAGAGCGAGGTGCTGTTCCGCGCGTTTGGCCGCTACGTCGACTCGCTGGGCGGGCGCTACATCACCGCCGAGGACGTGGGCACCGATGTCAACGACATGGAGAACATCTACCTGGAAAGCGAATACGTCACCGGCGTGCACCAGGTCCATGGCGGCTCGGGCGACCCGGCCCCGTTCACCGCCTATGGCGCGCTGCAGGCGCTGATGGCCTCGATGCAGCACAAGCTGGGCCATGAAGAAGTGGGCAAGACCAGCATCGCGGTCCAGGGCCTGGGCCATATCGGCATGGAGCTGGTCAAGCTGCTGCGCGACCGCGGCGCCAAGCTGTTCGTCACTGACCTGGACAGCGCGCGGGTCGATCGTGCGGTCACCGAATACGGCGCCGAGGCCGTGAAGCCGGACGACATCTACGACGTCAATGCCGATGTGTTCGCCCCGTGCGCGCTGGAGGGGGCGATCAACCCGCAGACCCTGGCCCGGTTGAAGTGCAAGATCGTCTGCGGCACCGCCAACAACCAGCTCTCCAGCCTGGACGTCGGCGATGAACTGCATGCGCGC
Source organism: Stenotrophomonas sp. 2619 (assembly GCF_040548725.1). Taxonomy (NCBI): domain Bacteria; kingdom Pseudomonadati; phylum Pseudomonadota; class Gammaproteobacteria; order Lysobacterales; family Lysobacteraceae; genus Stenotrophomonas; species Stenotrophomonas sp. 2619. The sequence continues at coordinate 5,007 of NZ_JBEPSF010000032.1, forward strand.
GGCATCCTGTATGCCCCGGACTACGCGGTCAACGCGGGCGGGGTGATGAATGTCTCGCTGGAAATCGACGGCTACAACCGCGAACGCGCGATGCGCCTGATCCGCAGCATTTACCACAACCTTGGCCGGATCTTCGCCCTGTCCCAGCAGGAGGGCATCGCGCCCCAGCGCGCGGCCGACAAGATCGCCGAAACGCGCATCCATTCCATCGGCAAGCTGAAGATGCCACTGGGCCGCGCCACACCGCGGCTGGGCACGCTGCGCGGGAACTGAGCCGTTCCGCCGCACCATGCAGAAGGGCGCGATTGCATCGCGCCCTTCTGCGTTTCAGATCATTGCGGTCGCTGCCCCGGCAGGGGCAGGTTGTCCGCTCAGAATGCGGCCGAATAGCGCAGCGCAACCTGGCTCAGGTCGCCCCGCGGCCCGAAGCGCTGGTCGTACCCGAACGCCACCCGCGTGTTGCGGGTCAGCCACGACTCCACCGACAGCCCGAACAGCCCGCCCGATCGCGCCGGCTGCAGCCCTGCCATCGGTGCCCAGGCGTCCACGCCGACAAAGCTGGCGTCCTGCACCAGCCCGTCACTGGACAGCAGCTGCTGCCATTCGGCATAGCCGCGCAGCGCCCAGCTGCCCCACTGGCGTTCGGCGCGCACGCCGGCCAGTGCCTGGCTGCGCGTGCTCACCCCGCCCTGGGTGCGCAGGCCGAAGCCCAGCCCGCCCTGTTCGCTGAAGCGGTCGCTGTCCACGCGGGCGTAGTCGGCCCCCAGGTACGGGGTCAACGAGGCACGGCCATCGCCAAGGCGGTAGCCGGTTTCCACGCTGGCCGCAGTGAACTGGCCGCCGTAACGGGCATTGACGCCGTATTGGCCGGCACCGAGCAGCAGCTGGCGATCGATTTCCCGGGTGAACTGCCCGGCGCCCAGCTGGCCAAGTGCGTAGGCCCGCCGCGTGCCCCAGCCGGCATACACCTGCGCCTGCGATTGCCGGTCACGGCCACGGTCACTGCCCCAGTCGCGGCTGTTGTGCGTGCGGGTCTCGCCGAAGGCGAAGCCCAGCACACCGTTGCTGCCGAAGGCCACGTCCTGGCCCATCATCCAGCCGCGGGTGTCGGCACCGCTGGCCGAGAAGCTGCCCTGCCCGACCTCGCCGAGCTGGTTCTGCCACGCACCGCGCAGGCGTGGCGCGCCCTGCACCTGGCCAAACCGCGCCGACAGCGCGCGGCGGTTGAGATCGACGCTGTCGAAGGTGGCCGCGGTGGCCAGCGCATGGGCCTTGCCGGACAGGCTGTCCAGGCTGGTCTGCAGCGCCTGGTTGCCCTGCACCTGCTGCAGTTCGCCTGCACCATTGGCGAAGGCACTGCCGGCCATGCGGCCGCCATCAAGCACTTCAAATGCCGTTTCCACCCGGGCGGCCGAGGCCAGCGCAGCCCCGCCCGCGCCGGCATTGAGGGCGGCGCTGGTGATGTTGATCTGGTCGGTGGTCAGGGTGACGGTGGAGGCGCTCTGCTGCAGCGACATCTGCAGCAACGTGGCCTGGGCCAGACTGTGGGTGACCCCATCGAACTGCCCGCTGATGCCTTGGCCCACCTGCAGCACTGTCTGGGTGCGACCGTTCGCAGGCACGTAACCGTTGACGATGCTGCTGACGTGCACATTGCCCGCCAGGGCCGCGCTACCGGTGACATTCAGCGGGCCGGCACCCAGCGCGATCATCAGCTGCGCGCCAGCGCGCTGGGTGTAATTGCCCTCGATCGTGGCCGAGCTGTTGGCATCGCGCACGATGACACTGGCGCCGTTGTCGACATCGCCCTTCACCCGGCTGGTGCCGGTCATGAACTGCAGTGCCGCGTTGTTCGGGCTGCCGCTCTGTGCCACCACCAGCACGTTGGAGGTGATCGAGCCGCCATCGCGCAGCGCCAGCGTGCCCTGCTCGATCCGCGTGGCACCGCTGTAGGTATTGGTGCCGGACAGGCCCAGCGCACCGACACCTTGTTTGATCAGCCCGCCGCTGCCGGCGATGTTGTTGCTCCAGACCGAGTTCAGCCCGGCCTGGTTGACGTTGACCGTGACGTCGCCCCAGTCGAACCGCCCCGGCCCATTGATGGCCTTGGCGATGTTGAGCAGGCCGTAGCCGAAGGTACTGTCCACGCCGGACGCGCCGAGATCGGTGGCGGTGCCCAGCAGCGTCTGGCGCACCAGGTCGTTGCTGAAGTACGGATACTTCTGCCACACCAGCGCCGCTGCGCCCGATACCAGCGGGGCGGCGAAGGAGGTGCCGTAGTTCCAGAGATAGCTCGGGGTACCCCCAGCGGTATGCGCCGGATCGACGTACACCGCCGCGCCGGGGGCGGCCAGGCAGTACCGCGCGGCGACGCCGCAGGCATTGGCGTAGGACGCCAGCTTGCTGGGATCGGTGGAATCGACCGCGGTCACGCTGAGCCAGCCACGCTCCAGGTCGGCCGCCGGCAGCGTGCCACCCGGGCCGGCCTGGCTGGGCAGCGCCGCCATGCTGGAGGGATTGGGCTTGCTTTCGTTTCCGGTGGCGAACACCACCAGCCCGCCATTGGCGATGATGAAGGGGCGGTACTCCTGGGCGATCGGCGCGGTGGCTGCGGGGTTGGTCCAGTACAGACCGCCCCACGAGTTGTTCATGACCTTCACGCCCTGGCTGATCAGGTCCTGATGGACCTGGTCCAGGCCCAGCGCGCCATTCACTTCATTGCCGCTGCCGGAGCCGTCATCGCTGGGGCGCTGGTCGGCGATGATGCGCGCCGACACCAGCTGCGCGCCCGGCGCGATGCCGCCGGGCCAGCTGCCAAGCGCCTTGCCGGCGGCCAGTTCGGCCACCGCCGTCCCATGGCCGACCACGTCGTCGACGTTGACGTTGTTGGTGCGCGGATCGATATAGGTGTAGTTGGCCAACACGCGGCCCGCCAGCGTGGGGTGGTTGCGCATCACGCCGGAGTCGACCACGCCGATGCGCACGCCGGTGCCGTCCAGGCCCGCGGTGCGCGCCGCACCGGCCTGGGTGATGGTCAGGTGCGCGTCGAACGCCGGCTGCTGGGGCTTGACCGGGGTGACCGGCGGCGTGGTCGGAGGCGTGGTGGGCGGGGGCGATACCGGTGGCGGGTCCACGCGCACATTGTTGCCGCCGCCCCCACCGCCACAGGCACCCAATACCGCTGCCATGGCCGTGACCAGCACCGACCGCCCCACTGTTGCCTTGTTCATCCCTGCATCCCCGTTGACGTGTTGGTATCGCCGCAGATCGGTCCTCCTGGACCTGACCCGGCGGCCAGTGCCAAGCCTCTATACTTGGCCGGTAGTCCGCAGTCTGCCGGGAAAACCCGCTGCCGCCAATGGCACGCGGTCCCACTCTTGAAACCTGCTCACGCACCAACGAGATTGCCCATGTCCAACATCGTCATCGCCGCTGCCAAACGCACCGCCATCGGTTCCTTCCTGGGCCAGTTCACCGGCGTGCCCACCCCGACCCTGGGTGCCAGCGCCATCGCTGCAGCACTGCAGCAGTCCGGCATCGCAGCGGCTGATGTCTCCGAAGTCATCATGGGCTGCGTGCTGCCGGCCAACCTGGGCCAGGCGCCCGCGCGCCAGGCCGCGATCGCGGCGGGCATTCCGGTCTCCACCGGTGCCACCACGCTCAACAAGGTGTGTGGCTCGGGCATGAAGGCCATCATGCTGGGGCACGACCTGATCAAGGCCGGGTCGGCCAGCATCGTGGTGGCCGGGGGCATGGAGTCGATGTCCAATGCGCCGCACCTGCTGCCCAACTCGCGCACCGGCAACCGCTTCGGCAATTTCCAGGCGGTCGACCACATGGCCCATGACGGCCTGGTCAATGCCTACGACGGCAAGGCAATGGGCGAATTCGCCGAATGCACGGTGGACAAGTACCAGTTCAGCCGCGAGGAACAGGACGCGTTCGCCATCGAATCGGTGCGTCGCGCACAGGCCGCGCAGGCCGACGGTGCCTTCGCCGACGAAATCGTTCCGGTGAAGGTGGCCGGCCGCAAGGGCCAGGTCGAATTCAGCCAGGACGAACAGCCGGGCCGCTCGGACATCGCCAAGATTCCGACCCTGCGCCCGGCCTTCAAGAAGGACGGCACGGTCACCGCAGCCAGCTCCTCGAGCATCTCCGATGGCGCCGCCGCACTGGTGCTGCTGGCCGAGGAAGACGCCGCGGCACGCGGGGTGACGCCGCTGGCGCGGATCGTGGCCCACGCCACCCATTCCCAGGAACCGGAATGGTTCACCACCGCTCCCATCGGCGCCCTGCACAAGGTGCTGGAAAAAGCCGGCTGGGGGCTGGACCAGGTCGACCTGTTCGAAATCAACGAAGCCTTCGCGGTGGTGGCCATGGCGCCGATCCGTGAACTGGGCATCCCGCACGAGAAGGTCAACGTCAACGGCGGCGCCTGCGCATTGGGCCATCCGATCGGGGCTTCCGGGGCACGCCTGGTGGTAACGTTGGTCAACGCATTGCGCACGCGCGGCGGAAAGCGCGGCATCGCCACCCTGTGCATCGGCGGCGGCGAAGCCACGGCCATTGCCATCGAATTGATTTGATTGAACTTAACGCGCATTTCGCAAAAATGAATGCGCGATCGCTTGACAGCCAAACGTGGCTTGTCATCATGTTGCCGGGCGCGCAATAGCGCGTTGCCTAATCTAACGACGAGGATTCACACAAATGAGCATCAACAAGCTGCTGATCGCGATGGCCCTGGGCCTGGCTCTGACCGCCTGCTCGAAGCAGGAACAGGCTGCTGACGCCGCTGCTTCGGCCAACGAAGCTGCCGCTGACGCCCAGGTCGCCGCCGACCAGGCCGCTGCTGCTGGCGCCCAGACCGCCGACGCTGCCCAGGCTGCTGCCGACACCGCTGCCACCGCTGCCAACACCTCGGCTGACGCCGCTGCCCAGGCTGGCGCTGCTGCCACCGACGCTGCTGCCGACACCGCTGCAGACGCTGCCAAGGCCGGTGAAGCCACCGCCGAGCAGGCCAAGGACGCTGCTGAAGAAGCCAAGAAGTAATAACTTCTTTCTTCACGCAAGTCTGAAGAAGCCGCTGGTTCGCCAGCGGCTTTTTCTTTGGGCGCGATCCGGCCGGAGCAAGGTTGGCGGGCACCGACCCGGCCTTCACGCAGGCATGAATAGGCTGGCTTCCCCTACGATCACCGTATTGGAGACCGCCATGAAGATTCGTCCGTTCACCACGTCCCTGTTGGCCGCCTCCCTGCTGCTCGGCCTGGCCGCATGCAAAGGCCCGGAAGCGGAGAAGGCGCGCGATGACGCCGCGCAGGCCGCCGACAGCGCCAACGCCGCCGCACGCGAAGCGGTGGACAAGGCCGCCGCCTCCACGCGCAATGCCGCCGACGATGCCGCTGCCGCCTCCGAGCGCGCCGCTGCCGAAACCCAACAGGCGCTCGACCGCGCTGCGGCAGCCACCTCCGAAGCAGCTGGCGAAGCCAAGACCGCCGCCAAGGATGCGGGCGTGCACGCCAGCGACGCCACCGCCGATGCAGCGCAGAAGGTGGCCGACAAGGCCCGCGACGTGGCCGATGAAGCAAAGAAGAACGCCGACGAAGCCAAGCGCTGAGTCTGCCGTTCCGCATCGTCCGAAACGCCCCTTCACAGGAAGGGGCGTTTTTTTTCGGGTGTTCGGATGCGTCGTTTTGCAAGGGCCGTGGCAGAGTGACCACGACGCTACGCGGGTGGTCGAGTGTGCAGGTTTGGATCGGCTGGCATCTCCGATCGGGCCGGTCGCGAGCGTGAGGGCCCCGTAGCAGCCGGTAGGCCCCAGGTGCAAATGTCCCCCGGCCGCGTGGCGGCCTCCTCCTTTACTTTGCCCAGGGGCCTACCGGCTGCCACGGGGCTCGGCTTGCGGTAGCAGGGGAAGCCAGGCTTTTCTGGCGCTGTCGGTGGGGGGGGGGGGGGGGGGGGGGGGGGGGGGGGGGGGGGGGGGGGGGGGGGGGGGGGGGGGGGGGGGGGGGGGGGGGGGGGGGGGGGGGGGGG
>NZ_JBEPSF010000033.1:0-6429 GCF_040548725.1 Stenotrophomonas sp. 2619
AGCCTTGCGGTGGTTGGCTTGCGCCTACTTGTCCACACCAAACCCCCACGCCTCTCCACGTCGGGTGTGGAGAACCGTACAGGACGCTTCCTGGATTCCGAGGAGCCGGCCAGCGGCCGGCACTACCTGCCTGGGAGCCGGCCAGCGGCTGGCACTACCTGCTTGGGAGCCGGCCAGCGGCCGGCACTACCTGCTTGGCTCTCTGCATGGCCACCGGCCAATTGTCTGGGGCGGGTGCGGGTGGGTTGGCGGGACCCTCCACCGCATGGATGCGGTGGAGGAGCCTGCACGGACGTACTGGCGGCGTGTCCCGCCAACCCACCCGCACCTGCCCCGCGCAGGCGCCAGCACACCGTGATCGCTTGTGCCTTGTCGCTTGGGAAGTGCATCGCCAAAAAAAAGACGGAGGCACTGCCTCCGTCTTTTCGCCCGCATCCGCTGCAACCGCGCCGCTTACAGCGCCGTGCCACCGAACTTGTGCGTGTACTGCAGGTTGAGCGTACGGCCCACCGTATCGAACCACGACACGTCGTAGTACGGGTAGGACGTATAGGTTGCGTCCTTCGGCGGCATCTTGTTGCCCACGTTCACCACCGACAGCGACACCCGCGAATGGTCGTCCACGCGGTACTGCACCGACACGTTGTAGCGGTACGTCGCCCCGATCCACGGACTGTCGCCGCTCTCCGGATCGAAGCTCTGGTCATAGCTGTCGTAGGTCGGCAGCTTGCCCAGCCGCGACCCGTACAGCGTCGCCGACCACGCATCGTTCTCCCAGGTGATGCTGGCGCTGGTCTTGGTGCGCGGAATGTCGAACCCGCTGTTCACCGCGAACTTGTCCTCCACCACATCGCCGTCGAACTGCTGGAAATCGTGCGTCTTCACCCAGGTGTGGTTGCCGCTCAGGATGAAATCGCCGATGCCCGTGGTCAGCCGGTAACGCAGGCCCACGTCGATGCCCTGCGTGGTCTCGCGCGCGATGTTGACCGGGTTGACGTGCACCCCGTACAGGCGGCCGTCGCTGGTGCGGGTGACGCGGCTGATCGCATCGACACAGGTCGGCGAGTTCGCATCGGCAGCGCCCAGGCGGCAGGCGGCTTCATCACGCAGGATGGTGCCCACGTCCATGTCCTTCACCTGGTCGCGCATGTCGATGTCGAACCAGTCCACCGACAGGTCCAGGCCCACCGCCGGCGACCACACGAACCCGGCGCTCCACGACGTGCTGGTTTCCGGATCCAGCTGGCGGTTGCCTTCGCGCGTGCGGATCAGGTTTTCTTCGTAGTCCGAGCAGTCATCCGCGCCGTCCAGCTGGCAGGCGTAGTAGTCGTTGTTGCTGGTTTCATCGTTGCCCGGGCCGGCGTACACGTAGTGCAGGTCCGGCGCGCGGAACGCGGTGCCGTACGAGCCGCGCACCAGCAGGCTGTCGATCGGGCGCCACTCGATGCCGCCGCTCCAGGTTGCCTTGCCGATGCTGTTGCCCGAGTAGCGGTACTGGTCGTAGCGGCCGGCCACGCTCACGTTGAGCGTGTCGTGCAGCGGCAGGCGCAGCTCGGCGGCCGTCGCCCAGCGGTTGCGGCTGCCGTGGCCGTCCGAGTCCTTCCAGCTGTAGTAGTAGTACTCAGTCGCCAGCGGATCGGGGTTGAGCGCGTAGGACTGGTTGCCGAACTCGGCGGTGGCGGCGAACCCGGCCTTGCCGCCCGGCAGTTCGAACAGCTCGCCGTTGGTCAGGGTCAGCGCGGCCGTATCGGTGCGCGACTTCGGCGTATAGGTCGTCTTCGCGGCGATCGAATCGTACTCGGCGCGGCTCAGCGGCCGGTACAGGCGCGCCGGATCGGCGTTGAACACCGGGAACACGTTGTCGTCGTCATCGGTGTACTCGCCCAGCTGCTCACCCAGGAACAGCGCGTTGGCCTTGGACGCGATGATCTGCGGCCAGCGGATCGACGACTGGTACTGCGAATGGCTCAGCGACGCTTCGTAGTCCCAGTTCGGGCCCAGGCTGCCCTTGAAGCCGGTGGTCACGCTGAAGGTCTTCTGGGTGCTGCGGATCATCCCGTTGCGCAGCCCGCCCATTTCCTCGGGCGAGAACTGGCGCTGCCAGAACTCCACCTGGTCGGTGGCCTGGTTGTAGAAGTAGCCGTCCTCGTTGCCGTCGGCGGCCATCCGGCCCCACTGGGTCACGTCGCGCATCAGGGCGATGTCGTGGTAGCCCATCTGCACGTCGGCAAACCAGGTGGTGCCATTGTCGAAGGCATAGTTGAGCGAGGCGTAGCCGTTCACGCCGCGCCGCTTGCTCAGGATCGTGCCGTAGCCGATGGAGCGGTCGCTGCCGCAGTAGAAGCCGTAGCGCGGGCGCTCGGCATACTGGGTGCTGCCGCGGTTCTGGCCGGCCAGCGCATCGCAGGTGGCCTGGCCCGGGTCCAGGTAATCGTCGTTGTAGTCGGTGCGCAGGTAGGCACGGCGCGCGGCGCGGGCACTCTCGGTGGGCGCGTCCAGGGTGGAATCCTGCTGGCTGCGCTCATAGGCCCACAGTGGCGTCTGCGACTGCAGTTCCAGGCTGTACACCGCACTGAAACGGCCGGCATCGAAGCCGCTGGCCAGGCTGATGTCGAACGAATCGGCGCCGCCTTCGGTGGCCGTGCCCATGCGCACGTCCACCGTGGTGCCATCCACGTGCTTCTTGAGGATGAAGTTGACCACGCCGGCAATCGCGTCCGAACCGTAGATCGCCGAGGCGCTGCCGGTCAGTACTTCGATCCGCTCGATCATCCCGATCGGGATGTTGGACACGTCGGTGAAGTTGCTGCGGCCCTGGAACGGCATCGGGAAGTCGGCGATGCGACGGCCATTGACCAGCACCAGGGTGTGGTTCGGGCCCAGCCCGCGCAGGTCGACCTGCTGCGCGCCGGGCGAGAAGTCCGCGCCGCTGGAAGACTGCTGGCTCTGGGTTTCACCGCCGTTCTGGGACATCGACCGCAGCACGTCCGGCACGCTGGTGAAGCCGCTGGCCTGGATCTGCTCGGCAGTGATCACCGTGACCGGGGCGGGCCCCTCGACCTGGGCGCGCGGAATGCGCGAACCGGTGACCTGCACCGTGTCCAGTTGCTGCACCCCGGACGCGGCCGGCGCCTGGGCGCCTGCGGTTGCGGCCACACCCATCAACGCCAGCTGGATCGACCACGCCATCGCCTGTTTACGCATGAGAATTCTCGAGAAGAAAGTGTCGGCCTCGAGGGAGGCCTGTCCCCCATTCACATTTCGCGAATGGACGGCGCGCATTTAACGCCTTTTTTACGGGCTTGACCACTACCGATTTCTCTGGCAAAGAGTGAAAGCGCTTACACCCGGTTTTTGTTCAGGGAGATCAACGTGCACAAGGCTTTTCGCCCGTTCGCGCCGATGCTTGGGCTGCTGCTCTGCCTGGCCCTGCCCAGCCACGCGCAGTCCGTCCTGGACCCCGGCTTCCGCTATTACGAGGTGGGCGATCTCGATGCCGCCCCGGCCCGCCACACCGAACCGGCGATGATGCTGATGGGCGGCGGCGAGTGGGTTCCCGAGGCCTTCCAGTGGTGGCTGCAACGCGCCGGGCACGGGCGCGTGGTGATCCTGCGCGCCTCCGGCGCCGACGAGCTGCAGCAGCGCCTGTACCGCGATATCGGCGGTGCCGCCTCGGTGCAGACCCTGGTCTTCGACAGCCGCCGGGGCGCCGACGACCCGGCCGTGCTGCGGGTGGTGGCGGCGGCCGATGCGATCTTCATCGCCGGCGGTGACCAGTCCCGCTACATCCGCTTCTGGAAGGGCACCGCGCTCAACGAAGCGCTCAACGCGCACGTCCGTGCCGGTCGGCCGATCGCCGGCACCAGTGCCGGCCTGGCCATCCTGGGCGGCTACAGCTACGGCGCCCTGGATGGCGGCAGCATCACCTCGGCCACTGCGCTGCGCGATCCGATGGGGGGCGAAGTCACCCTGGACAGCGACTTCCTGACCATGCCGTACCTGTCCAACGTGGTCACCGACACCCATTTCGGCAAGCGCGACCGCCTCGGCCGGTTGATCGTGTTCGTGGCCCGGGCGGCGCAGCAGGCCGGGCGCGAGGACATGGTGGGCATCGGCGTGGACGAGGACACTGCCCTGTGCGTGGAAGCCGATGGGCGCGGCCGGGTGCTCAGCAGGAACGGCGGCTACGCCTGGCTGGTGATGCCGCGTCACACGGCCGACCGCCTGCGCGATGGCGAGCCGCTGGACTTCCACGCCATCCCGGTCACCGGCGTGGGCAGTGGCAGCCTGCTGCACCTGGACGGGTTCCGCGTGGACGATGCGGCCTTCCAGGTCACCGCCGATATCCGCGACGGCGGCCTGGAGCTGCGGTAGCCCGCGACCGCCGGGCGTGGGCCTACCCGCACCGCGCATCTGCGGCCATGATGGGCCTCCCAACCTGCCGGTGCCGCCCATGTCCCGTTCAATCGCGTTGCTGCTGTCGCTATGCCTGACGATGCCGCTGGTGGCCACTGCCGCCGCGCCGGTGCTGGTCATCCATGGTGGCGCCGGTGTGGAGCGCAAGGACCTGACGCCGGCCGAAGAGAAGGCCGCGCGTGCCGCATTGCGCCAGGCGCTGCTCAGCGGCCACCAGGCGCTGGCGGCCGGCAAACCCGCACTGGAGGCAGTGACCGCTGCGATCACCGTGCTCGAAGACGATCCCACCTTCAACGCCGGCAAGGGCGCGGTATTCACCCATGACGGCCGCAACGAGCTGGACGCATCGCTGATGGACGGCGCCACCCTGAAAGCCGGGGCGGTGGCCGGCGTGCAGCGGGTGCGCAACCCGATCCTGCTGGCCGAAGCGGTGATGCAGCACTCCGCGCACGTGATGATGGTGGGGCAGGGGGCGGAAACCTTCGCCGCCAGCCAGGGCATCGCGCTGGTCGATCCGGCCTATTTCCGCACTGAAAAGCGCTGGCAACAGCTGCAGAAGGCGCTCCGGGAAGAGGCCAGCGGACAGGCGCACGCAGACCTGGAAACCGCACGCCACTTCGGCACGGTCGGCGCGGTGGCACTGGATGCGCAGGGCCATCTTGCCGCGGGCACCTCGACCGGCGGCATGACCAACAAGCGCTACGGTCGCGTGGGCGATTCGCCGATCATCGGCGCGGGCACCTACGCCAACGCCACCTGTGCGGTGTCGGGCACCGGCTGGGGCGAGTACTACATCCGCACGGCGGCCGCGCACGACATCTGCGCACGCATGCAGTACCTCAAGCAGGGGCCGGTGGAAGCGGGGCGCGCGGTGATCAACGATCGCATTCCCGCGCTCGGTGGCGACGGCGGTGCGATCGTGCTCGCCGCAGACGGTCGCGTGGCCGCGCCGTTCAACACGCAGGGCATGTATCGGGGCTGGATCGGCGCCGACGGCGTGCCGCACGTGGCCATCTTTGCCGACGAAACGCTGCCGCTGCCCGGGCAATAGCCTGCTACGTCAGGGCTTTTCGCACTTCGTGTGAAAAAGTTGAAAAAGAGTGTTGACAGAACCCCCGTTAATCTCCAAAATTCACGGCTCTTCCACCCCACACCGAAAACGCTTCGGCGCCACGGGACAGGGTGGTAAGGAGGGATACCCAAGCGGCCAACGGGGGCAGACTGTAAATCTGCTGGCTTACGCCTTCGGTGGTTCGAATCCACCTCCCTCCACCAGTTTCATGTTGTGGCAAAGGCTTCCGATGCGGGAGTAGTTCAATGGTAGAACCTCAGCCTTCCAAGCTGATGGTGCGGGTTCGATCCCCGTCTCCCGCTCCATTGAATGAGTTTGAATCTAATCAAATTCGTGCCATAATACAAAACTCGCTCACGTAGCTCAGTCGGTAGAGCACCTCCTTGGTAAGGAGGAGGTCGAAGGTTCGATTCCTTTCGTGAGCACCATCTAAGTGCCACCATTCAGACGATTTCGAGATAAGCAGCCATGGCCAAGGGTAAGTTCGAGCGCACCAAGCCGCACGTCAACGTCGGCACCATCGGTCACGTCGACCACGGCAAGACCACGCTGACCGCCGCACTGACCAAGATCGGTGCCGAGCGCTTCGGTGGCGAGTTCAAGGATTACTCCTCGATCGACGCCGCGCCGGAAGAGAAGGCCCGTGGCATCACGATCTCGACCGCGCACGTCGAATACGAATCCACCGAGCGTCATTACGCCCACGTGGATTGCCCGGGCCATGCTGACTACGTCAAGAACATGATCACCGGTGCCGCCCAGATGGACGGCGCGATCCTGGTCTGCTCGGCTGCTGACGGCCCGATGCCGCAGACCCGCGAGCACATCCTGCTGTCGCGCCAGGTTGGCGTGCCGTACATCGTCGTGTTCCTGAACAAGGCCGACATGGTGGACGACGCCGAGCTGCTGGAACTGGTCGAAATGGAAGTCCGCGAGCTGCT
>NZ_JBEPSF010000034.1:0-4860 GCF_040548725.1 Stenotrophomonas sp. 2619
AGCGCCGGTGAAACCGTCTCGACCGTGTCCGGCGAACACACCGCGCTGTTTGCGCAGGACGGCCCGATCAAGGTGATCGCCGCCAACGGGCCGGTCAGCCTGCAGGCGCACACCGGCGAGCTGGAACTGCTGGCCGACCAGGCCATCACCATCACCGCCACCGACGACCGCATCGACGTACTGGCCCAGCAGAAGGTGGTGCTGCAGGCCGGCAACAGCGCAATCACGCTGGAAGGTGGGGACATCACCTTCAGCTGCCCCGGCACGTTTACCGTCAAGGCTGGGCAGCATCCCTTCCTGGGCGGTGCCAAGGATGAAGCATTCCTCCCCCCGCTTCCCGGCGGCGCGCAGGAAGCCACTCACTGGATAGCACTCAATTACATGGACGTTGACACGATGCAGGCAATGGCAGGAACGCCATACGAGATCCACTTCGAAGACGGATCTAAGATCCAGGGCACGCTGGACGCAGAGGGCAAGGCGCATCACGGCCCGATACCCGAAAAGAAGGTCGCGAAAGTCATCTACGAGCCACGCGATCCGACACGGGACACTGCCTGGCCCGACCTGGAGCTGATTGCCAACCTGCAGGGCAATACGCATGGCTGATTCAGGTCATGATCGCCCCAACGAAGCAGCCCCGGTTACCCTTCAGCAGTTGCGGGAAGCGCTGGCCTTCGTCACCGAGCAGTACAAGAACGTCACTGACGGCTCCAAGAACGTAGTCGAATGGCTGTGGGAAGCCATCCAGGGCGACTTCAACCAGGAGCGCACTACAGGTCAGATCGCCTTCGACACCGCGATCTCCATGATTCCGGGCGTTGATCAGGTCTGTGACGTCCGTGATGTCGTTGCCAACTGCAAACAGATCAATGACGACACCAGCAACACCTGGGCGTGGGTCGGACTGGTACTGACCCTTGTTGGTCTGATCCCCACTGTGGGTTCGCTCCTCAAGGGCGTTCTCAAGATCTTCTTCATCTACGTGCGCCGCGCCGGTCTGAATCACGTGGCACGTGCAGTCGACGAGGCGATGGATTGGGTAATTACCTTCCTGCGCCGGCGCGAGGTGATGAAATACTGGAAGGCGCTGAAATGGGATCGCCTGTTCCATGAACTGGCCAACCAGACCCGCGTGCTACGCGCCCTGGTCAACCCAAAGATCCTGCTCGACGCATTCGACCGCGCCATCAAACTGATGGACAACCTCCTCGGCTATGCCAAGCACATCCCAGTGGTTGGTCCCGCTGCACAGGAGACGCTCAAGCTGGTGAACAACGTTCGCAGCTTGGCAAGAAAAAAGATCACCGAGTACACCGCACCCGCGCTGAGGACTCTGGATGAGATCATCCGGCGACTGGAGATTGAAGACCTCGTCCAGCGTCACGGAGTATTGGATGCAGGCAATGTGCACTTTTCGGGAACACTGCCCAAGGCGCATGCAGCGACACTGATGCGCCGCACAAGCCCACCTCCCGCTTGGTTGAGTGCTGGCAAGCCGACCAAGAATCTCCCGTTGGATCCCGATATTGAAGCCGCTTGGTTAGATCCGAAAATTGCGAAAGAAGGATACCCGGCACTCAGGCGAGAACAGATCGAAAGCTTCGCCGAGATAGCCGCAGACGTCCTGGAGGGACCGATGAAGCTGTACCGAGTCGTCTCGCCGAGCAACTTAGGTGCAGGTGCGGACTGGATGAGCGAAGAAGTATTCAATAGGATCATGCGCTCCAAGGATCCGAAAGCAGAGTGGCGCAAATTCCTGGCTGTCTGGCCGGACTGGAATCCAAACGGCCAGTTCGTCGTCTACGAGCTCAAGGCAGGCGAGAAGATAAAGGTGTGGCGCGGCAAGGCATCGGCACAGACCAGAGATGACCTGCCAGACCACCATCTGGAAGGTGGATACGAACAAATCAAGTTCGACGGGACTATGACCTATGACGCTGATGGGAGCCCATTTCTTGCACCTGGCGGTGCCGCCGGCGACAGCGTCGCCTTCTACAAGATTGATCAGACGACCGGCCGACTGACTCCAAGCACAATGACCTACGCCACATGGAAGAAACTCCCACCTCATGAGCAAGTCACGTATCCCAGCCTACGCTCCAAGATCAATCACCCAAGTATTCTAGGCCCCTTCGATACCCGATGGGGAAGCACTGACTTTGGTTCTCAATTGAATGACGTTAGGCTGGGCTTGCCCACCCTTCCCGGCCAAGTTACCAAGAGTTGAGCATTATGCAGACAGTCGATCAGGAGCTGAATCCGTGGCACAAGCGTCAAGCCACGCTGCTCCACCACTTCGCCTCCCTGCCCTATCTGAAGGGCTTACTGGAACAGATAGATCAGCTGATCGGTTTCGCCGACCACATTCTGGAAGATCGCGCTGAGCTGGACGTTGCGGGGCGCGCGCTCGCGAATTGGCAGACAGTCGATACCGCGGGTCACTTCTCAACCCATGCATTTCCCGCCCTAGCAGACTTCAGGGAGAAGGTAATCAGGGACATTGCAGCTCGTAGCTACGACCGGTTCAGCGAGGCCGGCGAGCGCCAGTGCTCCAGAATGCTGCAAGAGTATGCGCACCAGATGATCTGGGCGACCGGCGAACAAGAGAATTCGTTCAAGATTTACACAGAAGAGGTCTTCAAGTACGCAGGCAACATCAGCCGAATGATGCGACGTCCGACCACTTGGAATGACTTCGTTTTCTCATTGTTGTGGGAGCAGAACAAAACGCTCTTTGGGCGCATCCCCCGTTTCCGCGTCCGAACAGATATTGCATGCAAAAGCGGTGAGACGCCGCCACGCACAGGCGTTTACGTTCCGCAAGACGACCCCATGGCTGCCCTCCAATTCGGATGGACGGGTGGCTACGGGGAACTGGGCGATACGTATACGTTGAATGACTTCGGGGCACGCGTTTTGGAGCGCATTGGGCGATCGGGGCTATGGTCTGACGCTCAGCGCCTCCATCAATTGATCAACGAGCCTCAACACCGCCACTTGCCCAATACCGATCCGAGTGAACGCGAACACGTGGAGCTCGCACCGGCGGCCGTGGCAAGACAATCATTCAGTCCGCGGCCGTGCAAATGGTATTTTGTTGAAATGCTGGACGATGAATATGAAGATCATGACGGCAGTTACACCGGCAGCTCGTCCGTCCCGACCTCAGCAAGACCACACCGAGTCACAGGAGGCGAGCTGGTCCCCCAAAGCGGCTGGTGGTACACGCCCGCCAAGGTGGGCTCAACGCGATACTTCAAGAAGGACGACCGCTTTCCCCAGTTGGATGGAAACGAGTTCGGAACCACCTTCTGGATCTGGTCACCGGATCAGTCTGCACCGAAGCTTGGCTGAGGGCACGTGGCGCGATGCCAACAAACGAACGGGAGCTGGCTCCGTGGCATCGACGTCAAGCGACGCTTCTCTACCATTTTGCTTCCCTGCCCTACCTCAAAGGCTTGCTGGAGAAGATCAATCAACTGATCAGCTTCACCGACGACATCCTCGAAGATCGTGGCGGCCTGGACGCTGCGGGTCGCTCACTCGCCCATTGGCAGCCGGCCGATACGGCTGGGCACTTCTCAACCCATGCGTTTCCCGCACTGGTAGACTTCAAAGAGAAAGTGATCGGAGCCATTGCAGCTCGCAGTTACGAACGCTACGGCGAGGCCGGCGAACGCCAGTGCTCCAGAATGTTGCAAGAGTACGCCTACCAGATGATCTGGACGACCGGCGAACAGGAGGCATCGTTCCAAAGTCGCGCAGAAGCTGTCTTCAAATACGCTGGCAACATCAGCCGTATGATGCGGCGCCCCACCACCTGGAATGACTTCGTTTTCTCGTTGTTGTGGGAAAAGAACAAGCAGGACTTTCCACGTATTCCCTGCTTTCGCGTAAGGACCGATATTGAATGCGTGAGCGGCCAAACTCCGCCACGCACGGGCGTTTACGTTCCGCAGGATGATCCCATGGGGGCACTTCAGTTCGGCTGGACCGGCGGCTATGGGGAACTGGGCGATACGTATACGTTGAACGACTTCGGAAAGATCGCCTTGGAGCGGGTCGGCAGGGCCGGACTCTGGTCCGACGAATCAGGCCTTCATGCGTTGATCAATGAATCTCAGCATCGAGGCTTACCAAAGATCGATGACAGTGATCGAGCGCGCGTGGATTTTGCACCGGCTGCCGTCGCCCTGCAGGGATTCGAAGGCCGTCCGTGCAAGTGGTACTTCGTCGAACTGTTGGACGGCGAGTATGAGGACCATGATGGCGGCTACGCAGGCTGCGCTTAGGCATTCCCCGGGTCGCCGTTACCTTTCGTCCCGTTCCCGCCACCAGGCGGAATGGCCCGGCAGCGCCAGGGGCCAGGTGGCCCCTGCAAGCCGGGAACGCCCGCCACCAAGCCAAGAACGACAAGAGGGGCGCCCACGATGGAATCCGGGCGCGACGACGCCCCATATGGTGCTATTCGTCACACTTTTGCGCCTACTCTTTGACGCGGTTGCCGCGTATCTCGCCAGATGCGCCAGAATTGCCCATTCCCTTCCTGGTCGTTGGCGGGCACACGTCAGGGGGCGTGGGGGGAACCGCAAGTGAAATGGCCCGGGGACGGGGTTTGTTATGGTCCCGGGTAAGTGGCGTAGGGACTGGTGGAGTTGGGCGCTGATGCGACCGCCGCCGGGCACACGCTTGGTTGCACTCCTGACATGGGATTGTCGATATGGATGTCTCCCCCGCACAGTTGCTGGCTTCGCTGGGCGCCCCCTCGCAGCAGGCACGCCTGATCCAGCTGCAGGGCCCGGCCCCAGGCCTGGTCGTGGAGCGCTTCGACGGCCAGGAATCGGTCTGCGGCAGTAC
>NZ_JBEPSF010000035.1:0-2500 GCF_040548725.1 Stenotrophomonas sp. 2619
GTTTCATAGCCTCCCACCTATCCTACACAGACGAACTCAACGTTCAGTGTAAAGCTATAGTAAAGGTTCACGGGGTCTTTCCGTCTTGCCACGGGAACGCTGCATCTTCACAGCGATTTCAATTTCACTGAGTCTCGGGTGGAGACAGCGCCGCTGTCGTTACGCCATTCGTGCAGGTCGGAACTTACCCGACAAGGAATTTCGCTACCTTAGGACCGTTATAGTTACGGCCGCCGTTTACTGGGGCTTCGATCAAGAGCTTCGCCTTGCGGCTGACCCCATCAATTAACCTTCCAGCACCGGGCAGGCGTCACACCCTATACGTCCACTTTCGTGTTTGCAGAGTGCTGTGTTTTTGATAAACAGTCGCAGCGGCCTGGTTTCTGCGGCCCTCTTCAGCTATAGCTCGCATGAGCCACCAAAAAGGGCGCACCTTCTCCCGAAGTTACGGTGCCATGTTGCCTAGTTCCTTCACCCGAGTTCTCTCAAGCGCCTGAGAATTCTCATCCTACCCACCTGTGTCGGTTTACGGTACGGTCTGCGTAAGCTGAAGCTTAGGAGCTTTTCCTGGAAGCGTGGTATCAGTGACTTCGCCTTAAAGGCTCGTCTCGGTGCTCGGTCTTGAAGAATCCCGGATTTGCCAAAGATTCAAACCTACCTCCTTTCCCCCGGACAACCAACGCCGGGTACACCTAACCTTCTCCGTCCCTCCATCGCACTTACGCGAGGTGCAGGAATATTAACCTGCTTCCCATCGACTACGACTTTCGTCCTCGCCTTAGGGGCCGACTCACCCTGCGCCGATTAACGTTGCGCAAGGAAACCTTGGGCTTTCGGCGTGCGGGTTTTTCACCCGCATTATCGTTACTCATGTCAGCATTCGCACTTCCGATACCTCCAGCAGACTTCTCAATCCACCTTCAACGGCTTACGGAACGCTCCTCTACCGCGTACATATAAATATGCACACCCCAAGCTTCGGTTCACTGCTTAGCCCCGTTAAATCTTCCCCGCAGACCGACTCGACCAGTGAGCTATTACGCTTTCTTTAAAGGGTGGCTGCTTCTAAGCCAACCTCCTGGCTGTCTGTGCCTTTCCACATGGTTTTCCACTTAGCAGTGAATTTGGGACCTTAGCTGTGGGTCTGGGTTGTTTCCCTTTTCACGACGGACGTTAGCACCCGCCGTGTGTCTCCCATACAGTCCGTCTCGGTATTCGGAGTTTGCAATGGTTTGGTAAGTCGCGATGACCCCCTAGCCATAACAGTGCTCTACCCCCGAGAGGATACATATGAGGCGCTACCTAAATAGCTTTCGAGGAGAACCAGCTATCTCCGGGTTCGATTAGCTTTTCACTCCTAATCACAGCTCATCCCCGTCTTTTGCAACAGACGTGGGTTCGGGCCTCCAGTACCTGTTACGGCACCTTCACCCTGGCCATGACTAGATCACCCGGTTTCGGGTCTACTGCCCGCGACTATGCGCCCTTATCAGACTCGGTTTCCCTTCGCCTCCCCTATACGGTTAAGCTTGCCACGAACAGTAAGTCGCTGACCCATTATACAAAAGGTACGCAGTCACTCTTTCGAGCTCCTACTGCTTGTACGCACACGGTTTCAGGATCTATTTCACTCCCCTCTCCGGGGTTCTTTTCGCCTTTCCCTCACGGTACTGGTTCACTATCGGTCGGTCAGTAGTATTTAGCCTTGGAGGATGGTCCCCCCATGTTCAGACAGGGTTTCACGTGCCCCGCCCTACTCGTCTTCACTGGAGTGGCCCTTTTAAATACAGGGCTATCACCTTCTATGGCCAGCCGTTCCAGGCTGTTTTTCTAGAACCATTCCAGCTTAAGGGCTAGTCCCCGTTCGCTCGTCGCTACTCAGGGAATCTCGGTTGATTTCTTTTCCTCTGGTTACTTAGATATTTCAGTTCACCAGGTTCGCTTCCAGCAGCTATGTATTCACTGCAGGATACCCGCAAGCGGGTGGGTTTCCCCATTCGGACATTACCGGATCAAAGCTTGTTGCCAGCTCCCCGATACTTTTCGCAGGCTGCCACGTCCTTCATCGCCTCTGACCGCCAAGGCATCCACCGTGTGCGCTTATTCGCTTGACCATATAACCGCAAGTTGCCTTGGGTTACATATATGACCTGGGGGTACAAAGCCCAGATACGAAATATAACGACTCAATTAATAAGAAGACATTTAAGTCTTCCGCCTTAGCCTCACGACACGTCAAGATAGAATCTCAAACGCTCGCTACGTCACAAGTTTTAAAAGAACACGTACCGGCCACAATGCCGATGCGTAATAAATTCTTTGTATGCGCTAGTCATTCAGAGTGGTGGGTCTGGGTAGACTCGAACTACCGACCTCACCCTTATCAGGGGTGCGCTCTAACCACCTGAGCTACAGACCCAATGTCCGTTCAGCTCATTGCCGTTTGCGTCGATAAACACGCAACGTGTGGTGGAGCCTGTCGGGATCGAACCGACGACCC
>NZ_JBEPSF010000036.1:0-1883 GCF_040548725.1 Stenotrophomonas sp. 2619
GGATCGATCTTCTCGCGCAGCTGGGTGGTGCTTTTCAGCGCCGTCAGGGCCGGCACGTTCTGCTGCTGCAGAGTGTCGTGCATGCCTTCCAGGCTGCGTTCGGCGCCCTTGAGCTGGGCCACGGCCTCGTTGCTGTCCAGCACCGTGGAGGCACCATTGCTGCGCGCCGTAGTGGAAATCAGCAGGCCCTTGGCCGCGTGCACGTTGCCCCAGCCCTGGGTGGCCAGCTCGAAGCCCTGGCCGCGCAGCGCGCCGCGACGGGTGTCGCCGTGTTCGATCAGGTAGCCCAGTTCCAGCCGGCTGTCGGCCAGCGAGGTCTGCAGCCGCGTGCGCAGCTGCCCCGGGGTGTCGTCGATCACCCACTGCTGGGTGCCGCCGCCATCGTGGGACTGGGTATGCAGGCCGCTGAGCACGCCCGGGTGCTGGGCCTTCTCGTCGATGCCGCCGCCAAAGGGCGGGGCGACCTCGCCGTTGTAGAGCTGGCCGGTGATGCGCGGCTGGTCGATGTCCCCGTGCAGGAACTCCACCAGCACCTCGCTGCCGATGCGCGGCAGGAAATGCGTGCCCCAGTTGGGGCCGGCCACCCACTCGGCTACCGGCACCCAGCTGCCGCTGGTCTGGTCGCCCGGCGCATGCCCGGTGAGCTTGCTGCCGGTATCGGTCAGCCCGCCCGGGTTGGGCGCGGTGCCGCGCTGCCAGCCGAACTGGATGCGCACCTGGTGCTCGCGATTGGGCGTGACCACGCTGTCGGCCACGCCCACCACGCGGGCGGTCTGCGGGCCGTGCAGGGTCGGGCGGTCCTGCGGCAACGCGCGGATCGGGGCGTCGCTGGGCGCGGCCAGGAAGCGGTTGCGATAGCTGCCGTTCTCCAGGGCAGACTCGCCGAGCAATTCGACGATGCCATGGCCCAGGTTGTTGACGGCCACATGCGCCACCGCGAGCAGCTGGAAGGTCTGGCCCTGGTGCTGCGGGTGCTGGGTGAGGGTGAAGCGGTTGCCGGCGGCCAGCACGCGCACGCTGCCGCTGCCCTGGAACAGGGTCATCGGTACGCGAAGCGCATCCAGGCGGGCCTGGGCTTCATCGTCGGCCGAGGCACCCTTGCCGAAGCGGCCGGCCCGCGGCTGCACATAGACTTCCAGCGCCGGCAGCTCGCCGGCCTCGGCCTGGCTCTGGCCGCTCACCGCCTGCAGCTGCTCGCTGTGCCAGCTGGCCACGCTGCTGGCGTTGGGCACCAGCTGGCGCTGCTCGGCAAATGCGGTGATGCCATCGAGGGCTTCGGCCACGTCGGC
The DNA here is from genome assembly GCF_040548725.1 of Stenotrophomonas sp. 2619. NCBI lineage: Bacteria > Pseudomonadati > Pseudomonadota > Gammaproteobacteria > Lysobacterales > Lysobacteraceae > Stenotrophomonas > Stenotrophomonas sp. 2619. The sequence continues at coordinate 1,290 of NZ_JBEPSF010000036.1, forward strand.
GCGGTGGAAGCGCTGCGCCCCCAGGTCGGTCAGCTCGGCGCCGGGCTCGAACACCACCAGCGTGTGGGCGGCGGTATCGCCCTGGGTCTGCTCGATGCGCCAGGCCAGGCCGGCTTCGGCCAGCAGCCGGGTCACGAAGTCCCAGTCGCTCTCGCGGTACTGGGTGGTGATGGCGCGGGCGGGCAGGGTGGACTGCACGTCGAAGCGGAATACCGCCTGCGGGTAGTCGCCGAAGATCTGCTCGCAGATGGTGCGGGTGTCCAAGTCCTGGAAGATCACCGCGTTGCGGCGCAGCTCCAGCAGGGCCGTCCACGGCTCCAGGGTGAGCCGATAGCGGGCCAGGCCGCCGTCGCTGCCCAGCTGGGCCACCTCGGTGCACAGGCCGTGCCACTGGCGCAGGCCGCCGTCGGCCTGCCGCAGCTGCAGGGTCAGCGGCTGCTCCAGCCACGGGTCCATGTCCAGGAAGGCATCGGTGGACAGGCAGTCGATCTCGAAGCGGGTACTGCCGCAGACCGATTCCTGGCCGTCGAAGCGCTCCACGACCAGGCCTGGGGCCGGGCCCTGCAGCTGGATCAGGCGTGCCTGCTGCGAGGG